>NZ_JAPFCG010000072.1:0-418 GCF_026240995.1 Pseudomonas sp. DCB_BI
GTCCGAAGGATTGGTACAGAATACAAAACAAAAAAAAAAAAAAAAAAAAACACGTTTAAGGAAAAAGTTTAAAAAAAGATTTAAAAATAAAATTTAGAAATTAAATTAAAAAAAAGTTAGGGGGGGGGGGGGGGGGGGGGGGGGGGGGGGTGGGGGGTGGGGTGGGGGGGGGGGGGGGGGGGGGGGGGGGGGGGGGGGGGGGGGGGGGGTGGGGGGGGGGGGGGGGTGGGGGGGGGGGGGGGGGGGGGGCGGGGGGGGCGGGGGGGGGGGGGGGGGGGGGTGGGGCCGGGGGGGGGGCGGGGGGGGGGGGGGGGGGGGGGGGGGGGCCCGCGAGAGAGAGCCGGCGGCGCCGGGCGCGGGGAGAGGAGCAGCGCGCGGGGGGGCACGGGCCCACCCCACCCCACGGCAAGGAGCGCGG
>NZ_JAPFCG010000012.1:0-189846 GCF_026240995.1 Pseudomonas sp. DCB_BI
CCCCCCCCCCCCCCCCACCCCCACCACCCCCCGAGCCTCCCCCCCTACTGCATCAGCCTCACGCCAGCGGGGGTGCCTGTGGGAGCGGGCTTGCCCCGCGAAGAATCCAACACAGTGCATGGCACGGGCTTCGCCCGTGGTCGCGGGACAAGCCCGCTCCCACAGGGATTGCGCTAGCTTCTAGAAATTGAGCAAGCCAGTTGTTTCCCCAGGTACTGCATCAGCCTCAAGCCTGCGGGGTGCCTGTGGAAGCGGGCTTGCCCCGCGAAGAATCCAACACAGTGCATGGCACGGGCTTCGCCCGTGTTCGGGACAAGCCCGCTCCCACAGGGTGCCGCGCTAGATTCTAGAAATTGAGCAAGCAGGTCGTTTCCCCAGGTACTGCATCAGCCTCAAGCCTGCGGGATACCTGTGGGAGCGGGCTTGCCCCGCGAAGAATCCAACACGGTGCATGGCACCGGCTCCGCCGGTGTTCGCGGCTAAAGCCGCTCCCACAGGGGCCGCGTAACGCCACTTAGACGGTCTTGGCTATGCGCCCGGCCAGCAACGCCCACCCCAGCAGGAGCACGCAGGCAATCGCCAGCGGCCATGAGCGCCATTGCAGATACGGTGTCAGTTGCTGCATCGGCACCACCTCGCCATACAGCACCGCCTGCTGGAACTGCGGCACTTGCGCGGTAATGCGGCCAAACGGGTCGATTAGCGCGGTCACGCCGTTGTTGGTGGCGCGGATCATCCAGCGGCCTGCTTCCAGCGCACGCATCTGCGCCATCTGCAAGTGTTGCAGCGGGCCGATGGAGGTGCCGAACCAGGTGTCGTTGCTGATGGTCAGCAACAGGTCGCTACGTGCCGCCAGGCCTGCGGCAAACTCTGGGTAGACCACTTCGTAGCAGATGTACGGCGCAATCTGGTAGCCCTTGGCCTGCAGCAACGGCTGGTCCTCCGGCCCGCGGGCGAAGTCCGACATGGGCAGGTTGAAGAACTCGATGGCGCCACGCAGCATGTCCTGTAGCGGCACGTACTCGCCGAACGGCACCAGTTTCTGCTTGAGGTAGGTGCCATCGCCTTCGCCGGTCACGGTGATGCCGTTGTAGTAGCGACGCTGGTGATGCACCACTTCACGCACTGGCACGCCAGTGATCAGCGCCGAATGCCGCTCGGCGGCGAAGCGGCCCATCACGTCGATGTAGCCCTGGGCCTGGTCTTTCAGCACCGGTACGGCGGTTTCCGGCCAGATCAGCAGGTCTGCAGGCTTGGAGCTGAAGCTAAGGTCACGGTATAGCGCCAGTTGCGCATCGATGTGCGCCGGGTCCCATTTCAGGTCCTGCTCGACGTTACCCTGGATTGCCGCCACTTTCAGCGGGTCGCCGGCCGGTTTGGTCCAGGCATGGCCCTTGAGCGCAAGGCCCAGTGCCCAAGGCGCCAACAGCAGTACAGCGGCAATGGCCAGGAACGATGGGCGGGCGCGCAGGCGGTGCAGGTTGCACAGCAGGGCGGCAGTGAGTGCCAGGGTGAAGGAAATCAGCCACACCCCGCCCAGCGGCGCCAGGCCTGCCAGCGGACCATCAAGCTGGCTGTAGCCGGCGTATAGCCAGGGGAAGCCGGTGAGGAACCAGCCCCGGAAAGCTTCCTGCAGCAGCCATAGCGCGGCGAAGCACAGGGCATCGGCCAGTGGCGCCTCATTGCGCCTTAGCCAGCGTGCCCACAACCAGGTGGGCAAGGCAAAGAACCACGCCAGGGCGGCGAAAAATGCCAGCAACAGCAGGATCGCCAGCAACGGCGAGGCGCCGCCGTAGGTGTTCATGCTGACGTAGATCCACCAGGTGCCGGCGCCATACAGGCCAAAACCGAACCACCAGCCGCGCCACATGGCCTGGCGCGGGCTTAGCTCGCGCAGGCCAAGGTAGAGGATGCCGATGGACAACAGCGCCAGCGGCCAGATGTCGAACGGCGCCAGGGCAAGGAGGGTGGAGGCGCCGGCCGCCAAGGCCAGCAGGTTACCGGGCCAGCCGGGGCGGGTGATCCAACGCATGTTTTTCCTTAACGGCTGATCGGGGTCAGGCGCAGCAAATGTATCCGCCGGCTGTCGGCGTTGAGAATACGGAACTTGTAAGACCCGATCTCGGTGGTTTCGTTACGCTTGGGCAAATGGCCAAACGCACTCATCACCAGGCCGCCCACCGTGTCGAACTCGTCATCGGAAAACTCGCTGTCGAAGAACTCGTTGAAGTTCTCGATCGGGGTAAGCGCCTTGACCAGGAAATCACCGCTGGGTAGCGGCTTGATGTAGCTGTCTTCCTCGACGTCGTGCTCGTCCTCGATATCGCCGACGATCTGCTCCAGTACGTCTTCGATAGTGACCAGGCCAGCCACGCCGCCGTATTCATCGATGACGATGGCCATGTGGTTGTGGTTGGCGCGGAACTCGCGCAGCAACACGTTCAGTCGCTTGGACTCGGGCACGAACGTGGCCGGGCGCAGCAGGTCCTTGATGTTGAAGCTGTCGCCGTTTTCCTTGAGGATCAGTGGCAGCAGGTCTTTGGCGAGCAGGATCCCGAGCACATCGTCGTGGCTTTCGCCGATCACCGGGTAACGCGAGTGCGCGGCGTCGATCACTGCCGGCAGGAATTCGCGCGGCGACTGGCTGGCCTTGATGCTGATCATCTGCGAACGCGGGACCATGATGTCGCGAACCTGCAGGTCCGCGACCTGTATGGCACCTTCGACGATGGTCAATGCTTCGCTATCCAGCAGCTTGTTCTGATGGGCTTCGCGCAGCAGCTCAAGCAGCTCCTGGCGGTTTTTCGGCTCATGGACAAAAGCCTGGGTCAGTTTACCCAGCCAGGACTTCTGCCCGTTGCTCGATCGATCTTCGCTCATGGCGGTTCTCGTGATCCTTCGTGTATCAGTGTGTGTTGGTGTCGGTTTCATCGCCAGCGTACGGGTCGGGGTGACCCAGTTCTGCCAGCAATTCTCGTTCCAGGCCTTCCATTTCCTCGGCTTCCTCATCATCGATGTGGTCGTAGCCAAGCAGGTGCAGGCAGCCGTGGATGACCAGGTGCGCCCAGTGAGCTTCCAGCGACTTGCCTTGTTCGGCGGCTTCGCGCTCAACCACCGGCACGCAGATGACCAGGTCGCCCAGCAGCGGAATGTCGAGCAGGTCATCGGGCACGTCGGCCGGGAACGACAGCACGTTGGTCGCGTAGTCCTTGTGCCGGTAGGTGTGGTTCAGCTCGCGACCTTCGGCTTCGTCGACCAGGCGAATGGTCATTTCCGAATCGGCGCTGCGCTGGCGCAATGCAAGTTCGCACCAGCGGCGGAAGGCGGTGTCATCCGGGGCGGCAGCATCCGTGGCCCGTTGTATATCAAGTTCAAGCATCTTTGCCGGGCGCCTCGGGCTTGGCCTGGCGGGCTTCGAAGCGGTCGTAGGCTTCGACAATGCGCTGCACCAGTGGGTGACGAACCACATCTTTGGGTTGGAAGTGGGTAAAGCTGATCCCGGGAACGTCCTTCAGTACCTCGATGACGTGCGCCAGACCCGACTTGGTGCCACGCGGCAGGTCGACCTGGGTGATGTCACCAGTAATGACGGCGGTGGAGCCGAAGCCGATGCGGGTGAGGAACATCTTCATCTGCTCGAGCGTCGTGTTCTGGCTTTCGTCGAGGATGATGAAGCTGTTGTTCAGGGTGCGGCCACGCATGTAGGCCAGCGGGGCGATCTCGATCACCTGGCGCTCGATCAGCTTGGCCACGTGCTCGAAACCGAGCATCTCGTACAGGGCGTCGTACAGCGGGCGCAGGTAAGGGTCGATTTTCTGCGCCAGGTCACCGGGCAGGAAACCGAGCTTTTCGCCCGCTTCGACCGCCGGTCGCACCAGCAGGATGCGGCGTACCTGTTCGCGCTCCAGCGCGTCCACCGCGCAGGCGACGGCCAGGTAGGTCTTGCCGGTACCGGCCGGGCCGATGCCGAAGTTGATATCGTTGGCGAGGATTTCCTTGACGTAGCGCTGCTGGTTGAGCCCGCGCGGGCGGATATTGCCCTTGCGCGTGCGCAGCGACACGCTGACCTCATTGACGGCCGGGTTGTCGATGTGCTCGACGGCCGATTCCTGCAGGTACAGGTGCACGGTTTCCGGCGACAGGTCGCTGGCCTTGGTCTCGCGGTAGAGACGGCGCAGCAGCTGTTCGGCAGCGGAGGTGGTTTTGGGTTCGCCGATCAGTTCGAACTGATTGCCACGGTTGCGGATTTCGATGGCCAGGCGCTGTTCGATCAGGCGCAAGTGCTCGTCGAACTGGCCGCACAAGTTGGCGAAACGATGGGCCTCGAAGGGTTCGAGGATGAAACGATGGGGTTGTATGGGTGCGTTCAAGGTCGTTTTTAGCCGCTCGACGGCGATGGAGGTGAACTCAAGAATAACCCTTGAATGGCAGTGGCGAAAGCACTGAAACGATCAAGGGTACTCATGGACTGTTCCGGCAGGCAAAGCAGATCAGCAAGGCCATCTGTTATCATGCACCCCTTTTCTTACGCATGTGTTATCCCACCAGACATGAGCAAGCGCGAACCCGCCATCTACAAAGTGATCTTCCTCAACCAGGGGCAGGTCTTCGAGATGTACGCCAAGCAGATCTACCAGAGCGATTTGTGGGGCTTTCTGGAAATCGAGGAATTCGTTTTCGGCGAGCGCTCGCAGCTGGTGGTGGACCCGAGCGAGGAGAAGCTCAAGAGCCAGTTCGAGGGGGTGATCCGCAGCTTTGTGCCGATGCATTCCATCGTGCGCATCGATGAGGTGGAGCGGCTGGGCACGGCGAAGATCAGCGAAGCCAAGGGCGGCGGCAATGTCATGCCGTTCCCGATGCCAATGCCGGAAAAATGACCCTCAGGGGAGTGGCGAGAACGGCGTGCGCCCTTCGGCGTTCTGCAGCTCCAGCAGGTACTTGCGGAAAATCTGGCCGAGCACCTGGGTCGCATGCTCAAGCTCGTCGCGGGGCATTTGCTCGGTGACTTCGTCGGCCATGTCCAGCGCATCCTCGGCGCCGTTGACCGCGGCCATCTTCAACAGGATGTAGGCCTGCACATTGTTGGCCTTGACCCCTTCGCCATGGAAGAACATCGCGCCCAGCCGGTATTGGGCATCGGCGTGGCCCTGCAGTGAGGCCTTCTGGAACCAGTCCAGCGCCTTGTTCAGGTTTTTTGGCGTTTGCGTGTAGTAATACTCGCCCAGTTCGAACTGCGCCTGGGCATCCCCCGCGGTCGCCGTCTGCTCGCAGGACTTGAGGGCGTTTGCCAGGTCTTCAGGCTGAACGTTCAAGGTGCAGCGGCTCGTTGCCGGAATCAGCAGCGAGTTACCGCCCTCCGCCAAAGCCAGCAGGGGCTGAAGAAGCAACAGGCAGCCCAGGGTCAGGGCGCGGCCGGTGCGGTTCATGGGGATCGACTTACCTCTGCAAAGCTGCGGCCAATGTCTTTGGTGGCACATTATGGGATAAGCAGCGCCAACCTTACAAAGTTTTACTCGAATTTCTGCTTGGTTGGGGAAGTCAGCTGATTGTGCATGGGCAATTATTGCCTGTACCGGCCTCTTCGCGGGGCAAGTCCGCGCCTATAGAGACCGGTGCAGGCTGGCAATTACTTCAGTGCAGCAAAGGCCTTTTCAGCCGCATCCAGGGTGATCTGCAGCTCCTTGTCGCCATGGGCGATGGAGGTGAAGCCGGCCTCGAAGGCGCTTGGCGCCAGGTACACGCCACCGTCGAGCATCAGGTGGAAGAAGCGCTTGAATCGCTCGGCATCGCTGGCCATCACGTCGTCGAAAGTGACGATATCGTCGGCGCCGCTGAAGTACAGGCCAAACATGGCACCGGCCTGGGTGGTGACGAACGGTACACCAGCAGCATCGGCGCGCTGCTGCAGGCCGTCGAGCATGCGACTGGTGTAGTCGGTCAGTTCAGCGTGGAAGCCCGGGCGGCTGATCAGCTTCAGGGTGGTCAGGCCAGCGGCCATGGCCAGCGGGTTACCCGACAGGGTGCCGGCCTGGTAGACCGGGCCGAGCGGGGCGATGCAGCCCATGATTTCGCGCTTGCCACCGAAGCAGCCGACCGGCATGCCACCGCCGACGATCTTGCCGAAGGTCGACAGGTCCGGCTTGATGCCGTAATGGCCTTGGGCGCCGCCCAGGGAAACGCGGAAGCCGGTCATCACTTCGTCGAAGATCAGCACCACGCCGTGCTTGTCGCACTGCTCGCGCAGGCCTTCGAGGAAGCCTGGTGCTGGTGGTACGCAGTTCATGTTACCCGCTACTGGCTCGACGATGATGCACGCCACAGTCTTGCCGACTTCGGCCAAGGTTTTTTCGACCGCGGCGATGTCGTTGAACGGCAGGGTCAGGGTGTGCTTGGCGAAATCCGCCGGCACCCCTGCCGAGCTCGGGACGCCCTGGGTCAGCAGGCCGGAACCGGCTTTTACCAGCAGGCTGTCGGAATGGCCGTGGTAGCAGCCTTCGAACTTGATGATGGCGTCGCGGCCGGTATAGCCGCGGGCCAGGCGGATGGCGCTCATGGTGGCTTCAGTGCCCGAGCTGACCATACGTACCATTTCCATCGACGGCACGATTGAGCAGACCAGGTCGGCCATTTCGGTTTCCATGGCGGTCGGGGCGCCATAGGACAGGCCGTGCTCGAGCTGCTTGCGAACCGAATCAAGTACGTCCGGATGGCCGTGGCCGAGGATCATCGGGCCCCACGAGCCGACGTAGTCGACGTAGCGCTTGTCGTCCTCGTCAACGACGTAGGCGCCTTCGGCATGTTTGAAGAACAGCGGCGTGCCGCCAACGCTCTTGAAGGCGCGGACCGGCGAGTTGACGCCGCCTGGGATGTGCTTCTGGGCTTTGGCGAACAGGTCTTCGGAACGGGACATGAAAGGTTCTCTCGAAATCAGGATGCTAACAAGGCATTGAAGGCGCGGGCGCGGCGGGTGACTTCCTGCGCGCTGTCGGCACCGAACAGGCCATGGATCACCGCCAGCAGGTCGGCGCCATGGGCGACCAGCGGGGCGGCGTTGTCGAGGGTGATGCCGCCGATCACGGCAATCGGCAGTTTCACTTGGGCGCGCGCCTGCTCCAGCAGTTCGACGTTGGCGGCGGGCGCACCCGGTTTGGTAACAGAATTGAAGAAACGGCCAAACGCCACGTAGCTGGCGCCTTCACTGGCGGCCTGGACGGCCAGGTCGAGGTTGGCGTGGCAGGTGGAGCCGATGATCGCCTTGCGGCCAAGCAGGGCGCGGGCGGGCGTCAACGGGCCATCGGTCTGGCCCAAGTGCACACCCACGCCCAGGCGTGCCGCCAGTTCGGCGTCGTCGTTGATGATCAGCTGGGTGCCGTAGCGCTCGCAGAGCTTCAGCAGCCCTTCGGCTTCGCGCAGGCGGCGCGCCGCGTCGTCGCTTTTGTCGCGGTACTGCAGCAGGCACACGCCGCCTTCAAGCGCCGCTTCGACATGGGACAGCAAACGGCCGGCGAGCAACTGGCTGTCGGTGATGGCATACAGACCGCGTAACTTCATTGAAAGCCTCGTATCAGGAGCAGAAGTCCAGGGGCAGGCGACGTGGCACATACTGGCCCTTGCCCAGCTGTTCGGCATCACGCAGGGTGCGCCAGGTATAGTCCAGGGCGCTGCGCACGGCGCTTTCCAGCTGTTCGCCGAGGGCGAGGCGGCCGGCCAGGGCGCTGGCCAGGGTGCAGCCTGAACCATGGTAGCTGCCCGGCAGGCGCTGGCAGGTCCAGGTGTGAAGCTGGCCGTCCTGGGTGTACAGGCGGTTGTGAATTTCGTCTTCGTCGCCGTGACCACCGGTAATCAGCAGGTGTCTGCAGAACGGCAAGAGTCTCTCGGCACACTCGTCGGCGCTGCCTTCAGGCAGTTCAGCGAGTATCCGCGCTTCTGGCAGGTTCGGCGTCGCGATGGTCGCCAGGGGCAGCAGGCGTTCGCGCAGCGCGTAGCCCACTTCGTCCTTGCCCAGGCGGCCGCCGCCACCGGCACGCAGCACCGGGTCGCAGACCAGCGGCAGGTGCGGGTGGGCGGCGAGCAGTTCGGCGACGGTGTCTACCATCTCGATCGAGCCGAGCATGCCCAGCTTGACTGCGGCTACCGTGGAATCGGCCAGCACGGCATTGGCCTGGGCCAGCACCCACTCGCGGTCGAGCACGCGGAAGTCGGAAACATTGACAGTATCCTGTACGGTCAAGGCGGTCACTGCAGGTGCAGCGTGACAGCCTTGGGCGATCAGGGCTTCGATATCTGCCTGCAAGCCGGCGCCGCCACTTGGGTCGTGGCCGGAGAGACAGAGGACAACGGGGCGGGAGCTGTAGGTATTCATGGTCGGCGAGCTTACCACCAAACCTGTTTGGGCGGATCGTCCGACAAAACGGATTTGTTGATCGATCGGTCAGTTTATTGCTCGGCTAGTATCTGTAAGTGCTGATTTAGAGCCTTTTCTTTGTGTTTTGGTATCGCCGGTTGCCAGGTTGTGAAGCTATGCTAGAGTGCTCGGATAACTCTACAAACGGGTTCTGCAGGATCACGTCGTCTCAAACGGATGGGGGGCAACCGCGACGCGACCGGACAGGCCATGCTGGGGCTGTATGCGCTATTTGCTGATTGTGCTTCTGGGTTTGCTGCCCGTGCTGGCCGGAGCGGTCGATTTCGACGACGCGACCGGGCATGTTCCGTTGGGCAAGGCCATGCAGGTTTACGAAGACCTCGACGGCAGCGCCAGCATCGCTCAGGTCAGCGCCCCTGGCTTCGCCAAACGCTTTCGCCTCCATCAGGACGACGTGCTGAACGCCGGCTATTCCAAGTCGGTGTTCTGGCTCAAGGTCGATTTACGTCCCATTGCCGCGCCTGGCGCTGCCCCCCGGCAATGGCTGCTGGAGCTGGCCTACCCACCGCTGGACCACCTTGAGCTGTTTTTGCCCGATCACGACGGGGTGTACCGCCTGGCCCAGCGTACCGGCGATGCGTTGCCTTACGACAGTCGGCAGATCCGCCAGAACAACTATCTGTTCGAACTGCAACTGCCGCCTGGCCAGGTGACGACCGCTTACCTGCGGCTGCACAGTCAAGGTTCTGTGCAGGCGCCGCTGGCGTTGTGGTCCCCCGAGGCCTACATGGAGGCGCAACCTACTCGCCTGTACGTGCTGGGGATGATCTATGGCGTGTTGTTGGTGATGCTGGTTTACAACCTGTTCATCTACCTCAGCGTGCGCGATGTCAGTTACCTCTACTACATTCTCTATATCGCTTCGTTCGGCTTTTATCAGGTCTCGGTGAATGGCGCGGGTGTGGCTTACTTCTGGCCAGACAGCCCGTGGTGGGCGAACGCCTCGACACCGCTGTTCATTGGTGCTGCTGGGCTGTTCGGTTGCCAGTTCGCCCGGCACTTCCTGCAGGTGGGTAGCATCAGCCGTGGTCTCGACCGGTTGTTGCTGGCGCTGATGCTGGGCGGGGCAGTGGTCATGGTGCTGGCGGTGAGCATGCCTTATGGCCTGGCCCTGCGCATGGCCACGCTGCTGGCGTTGCTGTTTACCGTGAGCATTTTCGGCGCCGGGCTGTATGCCTGGTGGCGCGGCTTGCGCGTGGCGCGCTGGTTCATCATTGCCTGGACGGCATTCCTGCTGGGGGGCCTGGTCAACACCTTGATGGTGCTGGGGTACCTGCCGAACGTGTTCATCACGATGTATGCCAGCCAGCTGGGCTCGGCGCTGGAGGTGGCGCTGCTGTCGCTGGCGCTGGCCGACCGCATCAATAGCTTGCGCGAGCAACAGGCGCAGGCCTTGCGCGAAACGGGCCGCACGCTGGAGCAACTGAACCTGCAACTGGCCAGGAGCAACCGGTTGAAGGACGAATTCCTGGCCAGCGTGACCCACGAACTGCGCACGCCGATGAATGGAGTGATTGGCTCGCTGGAGCTGATGCATACGCTACCGATGGAGGCCGAGATGGCCCAGTACCATGGTACGGCGGTAGGGTCGGCGCAGGGCATGATGGACATGGTTGATTCAATACTTACCCTGTCAGAATTGCAGGCAGGCCGCTTGCGTGCCCAGCCGGCGCCGTTCAGCCTGCGTTCGCTGATGCAGGCTTTGCGCGCCGGTTATGCGGGGCAAGCGTTGAGTAAAGGCGTGTACCTGAGCCTGGACATCCCGGCCGATTTGCCCGATGGGCTGTTGGGTGATGGGCCGAAGTTGGCGCGTTGCCTCGAGTGCCTGGTCGACAACGGCTTGAAATTCACCCATCAGGGCGGCGTGGTGATCCAGGTGCGCGGGCGCCGCGTGGGGCCGGATGATCTGGCGCTGACCTTTACTGTCAGTGACAGTGGAATTGGGTTTGATGACCTGGACCAGGCGACCTTGTATCAGCGCTTCTTCCAGGTGGATGGCTCGATGACCCGGCGTTATGGCGGGTTGGGGATCGGGTTGTCGATTTGCCGGCAGATGGGGGAGTTGCTTGGCGCGCGGTTGGCGCACGAGTCGACGCGCGGATTGGGGAGCCGGTTCGAATTGAGTTTGAACATGGCGGTGGCGCAGGTGCAGATGAGCCCGAATATGCTGCAGACACGGCGCTCGATCTCATAGGGGCTGAAGAGGTTGCGGTGAACACCTGTCAGCCCAGGTGCATTGCCAAGGCATGCGCCACCCCCACCACATGTTTAGTCATTAATGCCCCTTTGACTACCCCGCAAGCAGTGCTTCACTGGGTCTCTCAAGCCTACCCGGATTCAGGAGCCCCCCGATGAACCTGCACCAGTACGCTGAAACCCACGAAGTTACCAACCAGCCTCCGTCCCTCGACGGTGCCAACCTGTACCGCCTCGACCTGCCATTGCAGGAGTGGGCACGGCGTTTCGGCGCGGGCTGGGCAGAGTCGCGGATAGATGCCTACGGCGCCCTGGCGGGCGGCCCGCTGATGCAGGCAGGTTTTCTGGCCAACGCGCACAAGCCCGAGTTCATCAGCCACGACCGCTATGGCCATCGCATCGACCTGGTGGAGTTTCACCCGGCCTATCACGAGCTGATGCGTACCGCCGTCGAGCATGGCCTGCCGTCGCTGCCGTGGGCAGAGCCCCGCGCTGGCGCCCATGTGGCGCGGGCTTCGATGACCTACCTGCACAGCCAGGCCGAAGCCGGCACTGGCTGCCCGCTGACCATGACCTTCGCCGCGGTGCCGGCGCTGCGCCTGCAACCGGAACTGGCCGAGTACTGGCTGCCGAAAATCCTTTCCTGCGAATATGACCCGCGCAATGTCGGCGACCGGCACAAGGCCGGGGTCACCCTGGGCATGGCCATGACTGAAAAGCAGGGGGGCACCGATGTGCGGGCCAATACCACCAGGGCCTACCCGGTCAGTGCGCCGGGGCCGGGCCAGGCCTATGAGCTGGTTGGCCACAAGTGGTTCTGCTCGGCGCCCATGTGCGATGCCTTCCTGACCCTGGCGCAAACCGAGAAAGGCCTGAGCTGCTTCTTGCTGCCGCGCCATCGACCGGACGATAGCCGTAACCAGTTCTACATCCAGCGCCTGAAGAACAAGCTGGGCAACAGCTCCAATGCATCCAGCGAAGTGGAGTTCCGCGGCGCGCTGGCGTGGATGATCGGCGAAGAAGGGCGCGGCGTGCCGACCATCATCGAAATGGTCGCCATGACCCGTTTCGACTGCATGGTCGGTTCCAGCGCGCTGATGCGCCAGGCGTTGACCCAGGCCACCCACCACTGCGCGCACCGCAAGGTCGGAGGGCGTGTGTTGAATGAGCAGCCGTTGATGCAGAACGTACTCGCCGACCTCGCTCTGGAGAGCGAGGCTGCGCTGGCCCTTAGCCTGCGCATGGGGCAGGCGCTTGAGCAACTGGATGATCCGCAGCAGGCGCACTTCGCCCGTTTGGTGACCGCCGTGGGCAAGTACTGGATCTGCAAGCGTGCGCCGGCAATGATCAACGAGGCCGCCGAATGCCTGGGTGGTGCGGGTTATGTGGAGGACAGCATCCTGCCGCGGCTGTACCGCGAAGCGCCGGTCAACTCGACGTGGGAAGGCTCGGGCAATGTGCAGTGCCTGGATGTGCTGCGGGCCTTGTCCAAGGAGCCCGGGGTGCTCGACGCACTGTTCGCCGAACTGGGCGACGGGCACGGCGACCCGCGCTTGGCCGCGCATATCGGCAACCTCAAGGGGGCGTTTGCCGATACGGGCGACATTCAGTACCGTGCGCGGCAGTTGACCGAGGATATTGCCTTGGCGCTGCAGGCCAAGCTGCTGCTGGAGGCGGGGAATGCAGTGGTCAGTGATGCGTTTATCGGCAGCCGGTTGACGGGTAGCGGGCGGGTGTATGGGGCGTTGCCGCGCGGTGTGGATGTGGACGCGCTGGTGGCAAGGGCTACGCCTGCCTGGGCGGGCTGAGCACGCAACCGGGCAAGTTCGGCACCGGTGGGAGCATGCCTGCTGATCAACACTGATCAATGGGGGTGTAATTAGTCTGGAAGGCAGGCAAGATGGTTCTCATGCATGTCCAGACAGGAAGCACAGTGTGAGCCACGCTTTTATCGTCGTTGATACTCCCGAACAGGCCGTCGACCGTCTGGCGGCTTTGCATGAACAGGCCACAGGGGCCCTTAGCCAGGCCCTGAAGCGTTACCTGAAGGACCGTACCGAGCCTGATGCCGAAGAGCGCAACCTGTTTCGCTACCCGGCACTGCGCCTGACCTACTACAGCCACGGCGAAGTCGCCGCTACCACGCGGGCCTATGCCAAGGTCCAGGTGGCCGGCACCTACAGCGTCACCGTTACCCAGCCCGCCGCATTCCGTGGCTATCTGCTGGAGCAGCTGCGCCCGCTGATGCACGACTACACCGTCACGGTGGAAGTCGGGGTCAGCGAGCAGAACATCCCTTACCCCTACGTGGTCGACCAGGGCGACGAGCTGGCCGGCAGCGGCATTACCGCTGCCCAGCTGGCACGGGTATTCCCCAGCACCGACCTTTCAGCCGCCACCGACAACATTGCCGATGGTCTGTGCGACTGGGAGCGTGCCGAAGTCTTGCCGCTGGCGCTGTTCGACGCCGCGCGCGTCGATTTCTCGCTGCGCCGCCTGGTGCACTACACCGGTAGCGACTGGCGGCATGTGCAGCCGTGGATCCTGCTGACCAACTACCACCGGTATGTCGACCAGTTCATCAGCCACGGCCTGGAGCAACTGCGTGACGACCCGCGCTTCGTACGCATGGTCTTGCCGGGCAATGTGGTGATCGAGAAGGGCATGGACCATGGTGAGACCCAAGCGCTGGTAGCCAGCGTGGTCTGGCACCGTTACCAGATGCCGGCCTACCACCTCATCGCCGGGGATGGTGACGGCGTTACCCTGGTCAATATCGGCGTGGGCCCGTCCAATGCCAAGAACATCACCGACCACTTGGCCGTACTGCGCCCGCACTGCTGGCTGATGATCGGCCACTGTGGCGGCCTGCGTCAGTCCCAGACCATCGGCGACTACGTGCTGGCCCACGCCTACATGCGCCGTGACGGCATCCTCGATCGCGTAGTGCCGCCAAATATCCCTATCCCGGCACTGGCCGAAGTGCAATTGGCGTTGCAGGAGGCCGCCGCGCAGGTTACCGGCGAGCGTGGCGAGCAGTTGAAGAAACGCCTGCGTACTGGCACCGTGCTGACCTACGATGATCGCAACTGGGAGCTGCGCTGGGCTCAGGAGCGTCCGTTGATCAACCTGTCGCGTGCGGTGGCGGTGGACATGGAAAGCGGCACCATTGCCGCCCAGGGTTACCGCTTGCGGGTGCCATACGGCACCTTGCTGTGTGTGTCCGACAAACCGCTGCACAGCGAGATCAAGCTGCCGGGTTCGGCCAACGCCTTCTACAACCGGGCGGTCAGCCAGCACCTGAAGATCGGCATTGCGGCCCTCGACCTGTTGCGCACCGAGCTCAATTCGCTGCACTCGCGTAAACTGCGCAGCTTCGATGAGCCGCCGTTCCGCTGAGGATCCATGCCACTGCCACCCCGTAACAAGCCGCGCCGCCCCCAGGCGCGGCCTGCCATTGGCCCGCGTCGCCAGCCCAAGGCACCGCCGGCCGAGCCGCGCCTGATCCTGTTCAATAAACCCTTCGACGTGCTGACCCAGTTCAGCGACGGTGAAGGGCGCGCGACCCTCAAGGATTTCATCGACATCCCGGGCGTGTACCCGGCCGGGCGGCTGGACCGTGACAGTGAAGGCTTGCTGTTGCTGACCAACGATGGCGGGTTGCAGGCCCGGATTGCCGACCCCAGGCACAAGCTGGCCAAGACCTACTGGGTGCAGGTGGAGGGTGAGCCGAGTGACGAGCAGTTGCAGCGCTTGCGTGATGGCGTGGAGCTGAACGATGGGCCGACCTTGCCGGCAGAGGCGCGGCGCCTGGAAGAACCCGAACTGTGGCCACGCAACCCGCCGGTACGCTTTCGCAAGAGCGTGCCGACCCGCTGGCTGGAGCTGGTGATCCGTGAGGGGCGTAACCGCCAGGTACGGCGGATGA
Organism: Pseudomonas sp. DCB_BI; assembly: GCF_026240995.1. Lineage (NCBI taxonomy): Bacteria > Pseudomonadati > Pseudomonadota > Gammaproteobacteria > Pseudomonadales > Pseudomonadaceae > Pseudomonas > Pseudomonas sp. DCB_BI. Next base: position 14,550 of record NZ_JAPFCG010000012.1, read on the forward strand.
CGGCGGCGGTGGGGCTGCCGACCTTGCGCCTGGTGCGGGTGCGGATCGGGGATTGGGCGCTGGATGGGCTGGCGCAGGGTTGCTGGCGGGAGGTCCCTGCCAAGCTTTAGCTCAGATCAAAGGCCTGGTCGCGGGCACGCCCGCTCCCACAGGGACGGCGCAATACTTGAAGGCAGCGCCAAATCTGTGGGAGCGGGCGTGCCCGCGAATGGCCCTGGAATTTTTTACACGCCTTCGAGAAACCCCACCACCACGCTCTTGATGATAAAGGCCAACACCCCAAGCCCCAGCACGAAGAACAGGATCAGCGTGCCGAACTTGCCTGCCTTGGACTTTTTCGCCAGGTCCCAGACGATGAAGCCCATGAAACCGATCAGCACGGTGACCAGGACGATCATCATCCACTCTTCGAATACGGCGGGATCCATCGGTGTTCTCCAGGCGGGTTGAGCGCTCGATTATACGCCTGCTGGCGCGGGCGATTAACGCAGGTGGGTCAAGGGCAGCTCGGTGCTGGCCAGCACCTGGTTGAGCACGAAGCTCGAGCGCACGCTGGTGACGCCTTCGATGCGCGTCAGGCTGCCCAGCAGCAGTTTCTGGTAGTGATCCATGTCGGGCACCACCACTTTCAGCTGGTAATCGGCATCCATGCCAGTGACCAGGCTGCATTCGAGTACCTGTGGCAGGTTGCGGATGGCGGCTTCGAAAGTTTCGAAACGCTCCGGGGTGTGGCGGTCCATGCCGATCAGCACGTAAGCGGTCAGGCTCAGGCCCAGCTTCTTGCGGTCGAGCAGTGCCACCTGGCGCGAGATGTAGCCGTCGTCTTCCAGTTGCTTGACCCGACGCGAGCATGGCGAGGGCGATAGGCCGATGCGCTCGGCCAGTTCCTGGTTGGAAATGCGCGCATCGCGCTGCAATTCGGCGAGGATGCTCAGGTCGTAGCGGTCAAGTTTGCTCATGGCATTTGCCTTTTCTGTTCGAATTGCGGCGAATTATCAATCCAGGGTGAAAAATTGCGCAAGTGCTATTTATCCAAGCAATCTTCGCAATCCTCTGTCGCAACCTGTCCGGTATCTTTATCAACAGAATCACTGCCCGGACATCAGTCCACGGCGACGCGCCCTAGGCGGGCGGTCGCGGCCAGCCATCCAACAGGATCTGCAGGCCCCCGGGCTACACAGCTTCCAGAAGACGCTGTGAGGTGAGCCGGCGCCACAAGTGCCGAGCACGGACGACAATTCCTGAAGGGAGGCCCTGTGGCCTCCCTTTTTTAATGTCTGGAAATTTAATTGGCCTGTGTGACGGGCGCGGTAGACTGGTTGCGGGTGCAGTTTTTTCTAGCGAGAGGAATACCATGAAGTCGCGCATCTGGCAGTTGGCAGGTGTTGGTTTGCTGGGTTTGAGCATCAGCCTTGGAGCCTTGGCCGAAGGGCCGGGCGAGGGGCAGGGTGAACGCGGCCAGCAGCTGCAAGGTGAAGGTGGGCCTGGGCCGGGCCGATCGCTCAACTCGCGCGACGAAGTGCGCCAGACCCAGCCCCCGCGCCAGGGCTATTATCAGGACATTCCCCAACGTCATGGCGATAACCGCCACTGGCAAGCCGGTGGCCCTGGGCAGCGCCCAGGGGGTGACTGGCAGGGCCGCCCGGATGGTCATGGCAATGGCTGGGGGCCAGGCCCGCAATATCGCCCTGGGCACACCATCGATCATTTCCCCGACCGCTACTGGAAAGTGCCTTATCGCGGCAGTGAGTACTTCTACTCGGGTGGCTACTGGTACCGCCCGCATGGCGGCAGTTACATCGTGGTGACCCCGCCTTACGGCGTGCGGGTCAACTACCTGCCGCCCTACGCGCGGGAAGTGTGGCTGGGTGGTGCGCTGTTCTTCCTGGTGGCCGATACCTACTACCAGTACCTGGCAGACAGCCAGGAATACGTGGTGGTCAACCCACCGGTCGGCGTGCCGGCACCGGTCCCGGTGGCACCTTCAAATGGTGGCTATGACGTGGTGGCATACCCGATGTATGGCCAGGGCCAGGAGCAGCAGGAGCAGGACCGTTACCAGTGCCATCGGTGGGCCGTGAGCCAGTCGGGTTTCGACCCGGCGACGGCGACGTACGCGCCGCCGGCCAACGTGCTCAGCAACTACCAACGGGCGCTGGGGGCCTGCTTCAGTGGGCGGGGCTACAGCATCAACTGATCCAGGTTTACACTGGATCGGCGTGCACCATCACATCCGCCTGTGGATAACGCTGGCGGATCACCCGTGAAGCCTCTACGCATAACCCGTGCGCTTCATGCAGCGGCAGCTGCCCCGGCAACTCCAGGTGCAATTGCACGAACCACTGGTTGCCCGACACCCGCGTACGCAGGTCATGCACGCCTTTGACCCCCGCAATCGCCAGCACCAGCGCGGCCATCTCCTCGCCAACATCGCCTGGCAGTTCCTTGTCCATCAGGATCGCCGTGCTCTCACGGGCAATTTGCAACGCACTCCAGAGGATGTAGAGGGCAATGCCCAGGCCGAACAGTGCATCCAGCTGCGGCCAGCCAAAACGGGCCAGCAGCAACGCCAGCAAGATGCTGCTGTTGAGCAGCAAGTCCGAGCGGTAGTGCAGGGAGTCGGCTCTTACCGCCGTGGACCCGGTCAGGCGGATGACTTTGTACTGAAATGCCAACAGGGCAAGCGTGAGCACCAGCGACAGCAGCATCACCGCGATGCCGATGGCGGTATCACCCAGCGGCTGCGGGTTGTGCAGGCGCTCGACCGCCTGCACACCGATCAGCACTGCACTGACGGCGATGAACAGCGCCTGCGCCATGCCGGCCAGGGCTTCGGCCTTGCCGTGGCCGAAGCGGTGGTCATCGTCGGCCGGGCGCAGCGCGTAGTGCACCGCCAGCAGGTTGAGGAACGAGGCTACGGCGTCCAGGGCCGAGTCGGTCAACCCGGCCAGCAGGCTTACCGAGCCGCTCAGCCACCAGGCCAGCGCCTTGCTCAGCACCAGGATGCTGGCTACCGCCAGTGACGCGCGGGTGGCCAGGCGCAGCAAACGCTGGTGTTCAGCCGGGGTGGTGATCATCCGTGGTCAGCGTCCTTGTGGTTCAGGCTGCTGGCACCAGGCCCAGGCTGGCAAGCTGCTCGATGCTGCCGCGGTGCTGGATCAGCCGCGGGTCGTCCAGCGGCAGACGCTGGCCCAGTTCGCTTTCGAGAATGGCCTGCAGCTTCAGGTTGTCGACCTTGCCCTCTGGGCTGACGGCTTCCTGCAGTTTCGCCGGGTCGACCTGAGCGGTACGGCCACCTGGGTAGTAGATGGCGCCGGTCGCGAAGTCGATGCCAAAGGCGATCAGCCCGGGGATCACGTAGAACAGGATGCCGATAGCGTCCATTGCGGCAACCACGGGGTCGATCTTGCCGCCGATCTGGCCGCGACGGTCCGGGTAGAAAATGGTGCCGCAGGCGGTCAGTTGGGTCAGCAGGGTGGCAATCAGGACGCCACCGATGACGCGGGTTGGGATGCGCATGTAAATCTCCGAGAAGGTTTTCAGCAGGGCAAGCGAAGCGCCAGCACCTGAAGCTAAGACCATGATAGAGCAGGCTGGGTTCGCCGTTATACTCGCGGGACTGTTCGAGGACCACCATGATTTCTTTACCAATCGATGCCGTCTTGCCTGCGCTGTGCGAGGCATTGCAAAACCGTGACGAAGCGGTGCTTGAAGCGCCGCCTGGCGCCGGCAAGACCACCCGCGTGCCGCTGGCACTGCTGCGCGAGCCGTGGCTGGCCGGGCAGACCATTCTGATGCTTGAACCACGGCGCCTGGCGGCGCGCGCGGCAGCCGAGCGGCTGGCCAGCGAACTGGGCGAGCAGGTCGGTGAAACCGTGGGTTACCGCATCCGCCTGGACAGCAAGGTCGGGCCGAAAACCCGCATCGAAGTGGTCACCGAAGGTATCCTCACCCGGCGCCTGCAGGCCGACCCCGCGCTGGAAGGCGTGGGCTTGCTGATTTTCGACGAATACCATGAGCGCAGCCTGGATGCCGACCTTGCCCTGGCGCTGAGCCTCAATGGCCGCGAACTCCTGCGCGACGACCCGCCACTGAAAATTCTGCTTATGTCCGCCACGCTGGAGGGCGAGCGCTTGTCGCGGCTGCTTGGCGATGCCCCTGTGGTCAGCAGCGAAGGGCGTATGCACCCGGTCGATATCCGCTGGGGGCGGCCGTTCCAGCCCGGCGAATTCATCGAGCCCCGCGTCGTTGACAGCGTGCTGCAAGCGCTGGCCGACCAGGCGGGCAGTGTGTTGGTCTTCCTGCCTGGCCAGGCCGAGATTCGCCGTGTGCACCAGAGCCTGCAGGAGGCCTTGGGCGAGCGGCCCGATGTGCTGCTGTGCCCGTTGCATGGCGAGCTTGACCTCAACGCCCAGCGAGCGGCCATCGACCCGCCGGCAAAGGGCCTGCGCAAAGTGGTGTTGGCCACCAACATCGCCGAAACCAGCCTGACCATCGATGGTGTGCGGGTGGTGATCGATGCTGGTCTCGCTCGGGTGCCCCGTTTCGACCCAGGCAGCGGCATGACCCGCCTGGACACCCAGCGCATTTCGCGCGCCAGTGCCACCCAGCGCGCTGGGCGGGCTGGCCGCCTGGAACCAGGTGTGTGCTATCGCCTCTGGTCTGAGGCTCAGCATGACCAACTCGCCGCCCATGGCAGTGCCGAAATCCTGCAGGCCGACCTGTCTGGGCTGGCTCTGCAGCTGGCGCGCTGGGGCGTGGCTCCCGAGCAACTGCGCTGGCTCGACCAGCCACCGCTGGCCGCGTTTGCCCAGGCTCAGGACCTGCTGGCGCGGCTCGATGCCTTCAAACCGGGCAGCCGTGACAACCTCAGCGAACATGGCCAGGCCATGGCCGAATTGCCAGCGCATCCACGTATCGCGCATTTGTTGCTGCGCGGCCAGGCCCTGGGCCTGGCACAGATGGCTTGCGATGTCGCTGCGCTGTTGGGCGAGCGGGATATCCAGCGTGGTGGTGGTGCCGATTTGCATAGCCGCCTGGCGCTGGTCAGCGGCGAGAGCAAAGCAGGGCGTGGCGGCCAGGGTGGCGTGCAACGTGCCCGGCAGCTGTCTCGCCAATACCGCGGGCTGCTGCGGGGCAAGGCTGCTACCGCAGTGGCCGACCCGGCCCATCCGCGCTGGCTGGGTGCGCTGCTGGCGCTGGCTTACCCTGACCGTGTCGCCCAGCAACGTCGTGAAGGCGGTGCTGAATATCGGCTGGCCAACGGCCGTGCGGCGCTGTTTGCCGAGGTCGATGCGCTGATGAAGTGCCCGTGGCTGGTGATCGCCGACCTGGGAAGCCGCCAGGGCCAGCGGGAGGAGCGCATCTACCTCGCCGCCGAATTCGATCCGGCGCTGCTCGACAGTGTCCTCGCCGAGCAGGTCCAGCGGGTCGATGTGCTTGATTGGGACGAGCGGGAGCAGGTGCTGCGTGCCGAGCGCCAGGTGAAGGTTGGCGAACTGGTGCTGAGCCGCGAGCCGCTTCCCGGGCTGGACGATGAAACCCGAGCCCGGGCACTGCTTGGCCTGGTTCGGCGCAAGGGCCTGAACTTGCTGACCTGGACCCCTGAGCTTCGGCAGTGGCAGGCGCGGGTGGGACTGCTGCGTCAGTTGGACCTGGACAATGGCGGGCACAGTGAGTGGCCCGACCTGGCTGACGAGGCACTGCTAGCCAGCCTGGAAGACTGGTTGCTGCCGTACCTGGGCAAAGTGTCGCGGCTCGGTCATTTCGCCGCCCTGGACCTGCCAGCGATGCTGCGCAATCTTTTGCCCTGGCCACTGCCCCAGCGTCTGGAGGAGCAGGCACCGGCACACATTGCCGTCCCGTCGGGCTCGAACATTCGGCTGGATTACAGCGAGAACCCGCCGATTCTTGCCGTGCGCCTGCAAGAGCTGTTCGGCCTTGCCGACACCCCGCGCATCGCCAATGGCCGCCAACAGGTCAAGCTGCACCTTTTGTCACCCGCACGCCGCCCGGTGCAGGTGACACAGGACCTGGCCAGTTTCTGGCGTACCACCTATGCCGAAGTGAAGAAGGACCTCAAGGGGCGGTACCCGAAGCATTACTGGCCGGATGACCCGTTGGTGGCCGAGGCAACCGCTCGGGCAAAGCCGCGGGGCACCTGAAGGGCGGTTTCAGTCGACCTGCTGGAGGAGGAAGGTCAGGGTTTCGCCTTGCCTTGTATTCAGCAGGCTCATGACCTGTTGATCATGGTGTGGGTAGTCTTTTATGGCGCCCACCCGATGGCCCTCATGATCGCGGATGTAGCAGATCAGACCGTGTTCGGTAAGCTCCAGCGGCTCGAGCTTCCAGTAGTCGGACACTTGCGCCAGCTCGTAGAACCCCAGGTAGCCGTTGCGGCTGAGGCCGAGTTTTTTTCGAGCCTGGCTCCCGACCGGCCTGATGTGGAAGTGGAGCCGATCTTCGGACTGGGAATGAAAGGCGAACGACAGGAGGATCGACGGGGCTGTGCCGCCTGCCATCAGCCAACCGGATTGCGGCTCAAAGCCCCAGTCCCATCGCTCAGTGCCGGTGCTTTGGTGCAAGGGAACAGTCCTGTCGCTGTCTATTGCGTACAGCCGAGCGCTGAACGACCTGGCATATCTACGCTGTATTTCGTGGTTCATGTGGGGTCACCTGGGTTATCGGGATCCCACTGTAGGTACCGCAGCGGCAGCACTGGAGGCAGAACCGCTTCCTCCAGTGCTTTGCGCCCCTGGTGCGCTCAGGTGCTGGCCTCGCCCTCCAGCAGCATGAACAGGCGGTACAGCACCACGGTGCTGAACAGCTGCAGGAAGCCACTGAGGCTGTCCATGGCCAGTTCCATGCCGGGGGAGGGCTCGGGGAAGGCCATCAGCAGCAGCCCGTCGATCAGCCAGATCGGCGCCAGTACCGCCACCACACAAATCATGATGCGCATGAAGTGCCCGGTGGTCATGCTGGCACTGTCGCGCATTGCCTGCACCACCGGGCGGCCGCGCAGTACCAGCAGGTACTCGGCGAACACCAGGTTGATCATGATCCACACGCCCGGGAAGATGAACAGCGCAAGGCCAGCCATGATCAGCAGCGAACTGATCAGGATCAGCAGCGCCAGTTGCGGCCACAGCTGCACGGCCCGGGCGAACAGGTCGCGGTTGGCGATATCCTGGCCTTTGCTGCGGGTGTCCAGGTACAGGATCAGTGCAGCACTGTACAGCGGGTAGAACAGCAGGCTGACCAGCATGCCGTAGGCCGGTGATGCCTGGTCGCCCAGCTGCCGGTACAACAGTTGGGTGAGCAGGGCCTCCAGCACCACCAGCGGCAGGCACAGCTGGAGAATGTTTGGCAGGTGGCGGCGGAAGAAGTACAGGGAGTCGCGCAGGACGCTCAGCGGATTCATCGGTCAACATCGCATGGCAGTAAAAACAAGGGCATCACTTTAGCCCAAAGCAAGCCAGGGGCTGTCACTTGCTGAAAAAAGTTTCACCGCGGCGGAGATTGAATCCCGCGCCGGCACGCCCCATCTTTGACGCTGTCCGTTGTCCTGCTACCCCACGAGGTCGCCCCATGAACACTGAAGAACAAACCCTGATCGACGGCCTGTTCGGCCGCATCAAGCAAGCCGAAGACCCAAGCCAGCCGCGTGACCCACAGGCCCAGGCCTGCATCGAGCAGCACCTGCGCCAGCAGCCGGCGGCGCCTTACTACATGGCCCAGGCGATCCTGGTGCAGGAGGCCGCGATCAAGCGCCTCGACGAGCAGAACAAGCAGCTTGAAGCCGAGCTGCAACAGGCCCGCGCGCAGGCTCAGGCGGCACAAGCCGCCAGCAGTACGCCGAGCAGTGGCGGGGGTGGTTTCTTGTCCAGCATCTTTGGTTCGAGTGGGCGCAACGCAGCGCCGGCGGTGCAGCCGCAGCGCCCTTCGGCACCACCTGTAGCATCGGGTGGTGGCTGGCGTGAGCCATCAGCACCTGGCTTCTCCCAGCCGCAGGCGCAGCAGCCTGGCTTCGGTGCCGCACCGGCACGTGGTGGTGCCAGCAGCTTCCTCGGTGGGGCCATGCAGACCGCCGCCGGCGTGGCCGGTGGTGTGTTGCTGGCGCAGGGTATCAGCAGCCTGTTCAACCACAACTCGCAGCCCGAGGAAGTGGTGGAGGTGATCAAGGAAGAGCCTGCACCTGCCAGCGACACTGGCGGCTGGAATGACCAGGGCGGGCAACATCAAGTGGCTGGCAATGGTGGCTGGGGCAGTGACCAGGGTGGGTACGCCGACACCGATTACGGCAGCGATGACGGCGGGTTCTTCTCGGACGACGATTCTTACGTCTGACAGGTCTGGCATACTGCTTGCAACTCCGGGGGCGCTTTGCGCCCCTTCGCGGGCACGCCCGCTCCCACAGATGTGCGCGCGATACCTGTGGGGGCGGGCGTGCCCGCGAAGGGCTGCGGAGCAGCCCCCCAGCACTCCAGGCCATAAATGAGGTTCCCAGGTGAAAAAGATCGCGCTGTTCGCCGATGTGCAGAACCTCTACTACACCGTGCGCCAGGCTCATGGTTGCCATTTCAACTACACCGCCCTGTGGGCCGATGTCAGCCGCGAAGGCCAGATCGTCGAGGCCGTGGCGTATGCCATCGACCGTGGCGACAGCAAACAGCAACAATTCCAGCAGATATTGCGTAACCTCGGTTTCGATGTGCGCCTCAAGCCTTTCATCCAGCGCAGCGATGGCTCGGCCAAGGGCGACTGGGATGTGGGCATTACCCTGGACGTGATCGATGCGGCCAGCCGTGTCGACCAGGTGGTGCTGGCCTCCGGCGATGGTGATTTCGACCTGCTGCTGGAGCGGGTGATCCAGCGCCACGGTACTGAAGCGGTGGTGTATGGTGTGCCTGGGCTGACGGCACTGTCGCTGATCCGCGCTGCCACCCGCTATGTACCCATCGAGGGTAAGTTGTTGCTCAAGCACTGAGGTTATTCGTGGAACGCATCGCTGTCATCGACTTTGAAACCACCGGCATTTCCCCCGGTACCGGCTGTCGTGCAACCGAAGTCGCGGTGGTAATGCTGGAGGGCGGGCGCATCGTCGAGCGCTACCAGAGCCTGATGAATGCGGGTGTGCCGGTACCGGCATTTGTAGCCGGGCTGACCGGCATCACCACGGCCATGCTGCGCAGCGCGCCGCCGGTCGACCAGGTAATGAGCGAGGTGGCCGAGTTTGTTGGCGGCACCCCGTTGCTGGCGCACAACGCGGCGTTCGACCAAAAATTCTGGGATTACGAACTGAGCCGTATCGGCCGTACCCGCAGCCAGCCGTTCGCCTGTTCGCTGCTGCTGTCCCGGCGCCTGTTGCCGGCGGCGCCGAACCACAAGCTGGGTACCCTGACCCGTTGGGCCGGGCTACCGGACACGGGCACAGCGCACCGGGCGATGGCCGATGCCGAAATGGCGGCCAACCTGTTGCAGCATCTGGCCGGCGTATTGCGTCAGCACCATGGTGTGGAGCGGCTTTCTCATGAGCTGCTGTGCAGGTTGCAGAAGACCCCTGCGGCGAAGGTCCGGAACATCCTGGCAAATTGCAGGTAAGGGCCTTCGAGCCGAACGCACCAAAAGTGTGCCGCTCATTTCAAGCCATTTTGTAACTTATGTTTACCCAGGCAGGCTCGTAAACTGAGCCACCCGTAAATGGATTTCGAGTGTTCCATGCCTGCCTCCCGTCGCTTTCCCTTGCTCCTCATTGGTGCCTTCCTGGCCTTGTACCTGGTCTGGGGCTCCACCTACCTGTTCATTCGCATTGGCGTCGAGAGCTGGCCACCCATGCTCATGGCCGGGGTGCGCTTTCTGATTGCCGGTGGCCTGCTGTACGGCTTCCTGCGTTGGCGCGGCGTGCCGGCACCGACCTGGCCGCAGTGGCGGGCGGCAGGGGCAATCGGCTTCTTGCTGCTGAGCTGTGGTAACGGCGGTGTCACTGTTGCTGAACATGCGGGTGTGGCGTCGGGTGTAGCGGCATTGGCAGTGGCCACGGTACCGTTGTTTACGCTGCTGTTCGGCCTGTTGTTCGGGCACCGCAATTCGAAGCTGGAGTGGGCGGGGATTGCCCTTGGGCTGGTCGGTATCGGCCTGCTGAACCTGGGCTCCAACCTGCAGGCCAGCCCGATTGGTGCAGCGCTGATCATCTTCGCGGCGGCATCGTGGGCATTCGGCTCGGTGTGGAGCAAGTCCTTGCCGCTGCCACAGGGGCCGATGGCCAGCGCTGCCGAAATGCTGGTGGGGGGCGCGGTGCTGTTGCTGGGCAGCGTGCTGTCGGGCGAACGCATGACGCAGATGCCGACCGCTGCTGGTTGGGGCGCGCTGGCCTACCTGGTGTTTTTCGGTTCGATCCTGGCCTTCAGTGCCTATATGTACCTGCTCAAGCATGTGCGCCCGGCGGCTGCCACCAGCTATGCCTACGTCAACCCGGCGGTGGCGGTGCTGCTGGGCATTGTGTTTGCTGGTGAACAGATCGGCGCCGAGGAGTGCGTGGCGATGGCGGTGATCATTGGTGCGGTGGTGCTGATCGGCCTGCCGCAGTGGCGCAAGGCACCTGAACCTGCACAGCCGTTGAATGGCGAAATCTGCAAGTAGGCAGGGGCGATGCGGTAAACTTGCCGCCTTCGCTGAACCCCTGATGGTATTGCCATGAATTTCGCCAAACTCGGCCTGATCGAACCGCTGCTGCGCACCCTGCAGCAGCTGGACTACACCACCCCGACCCCGGTGCAGGCCCAGGCCATCCCCACCGTGCTTGCCGGGCGCGACCTGATGGCCGCAGCCCAGACCGGTACCGGCAAGACCGCCGGCTTTGCCCTGCCCGTACTGCAGCGCCTGGCGCTGGAAGGCGAGAAGGTGGCCAGCAACTCGATCCGTGCATTGGTGCTGGTGCCCACCCGTGAGCTGGCCGAGCAGGTGCACAATAATGTGCGTGAGTACGCCGAGAACCTGCCGTTGAGCACCTATGCGGTGTACGGTGGGGTCAGCATCAACCCACAGATGATGCGCCTGCGCCGTGGCGTCGACTTGCTGGTGGCTACTCCCGGCCGCTTGCTCGACCTGTTCCGGCAGAATGCGGTGAAGTTCAACCAGGTGCAGACCCTGGTGCTGGACGAAGCCGACCGCATGCTCGACCTGGGTTTCGCCGAAGAACTGCAGTCGGTGTATGCCGCGCTGCCACGCAAGCGCCAGACGCTGTTGTTCTCCGCGACCTTCTCCGAGCAAATCCGCATGCTGGCAGGGCTGGCGCTGAATGACCCGCTAAGCATCGAGGTAAGCCCGCGCAATGCCACGGCCAGCAGCGTCAAGCAGTGGCTGGTGCCTGTGGATAAAAAGCGCAAAGAAGACCTGTTCTGCCACCTGATGCGCAAGCAGCGCTGGAAGCAGGTGCTGGTGTTCGCCAAGACCCGCAATGGCGTCGACCAGTTGGTGGAGCGCTTGCTGGCCGAAGGGGTGAATGCCGACGGCATCCACGGTGACCGCCCGCAGGCCACCCGCCAGCGCGCACTGGACAGCTTCAAGGCCCGTGAGATCCAGGTGCTGGTGGCGACCGACGTGGCTGCCCGCGGCCTGGACATCGATGACCTGCCGCTGGTGGTCAATCTTGACCTGCCGATCGTTGCCGAGGATTACGTGCATCGCATCGGCCGTACCGGGCGGGCGGGTAACAAGGGCGAGGCGATTTCCCTGGTGTGTGCGGACGAAGTGCAGCTGTTGTCGGCGATCGAAGTGCTGACACGGCAGACCCTGCCGCGCCATGAAGAACCGGATTTCATCCCTGACCACCGGGTGCCGATGACCGATGCCAGCGGCCAGGTGATCAAAAAGCCGAAGAAGCCCAAGAAACCAAAAGAGAACAGTGCCAAACGTGGGCTGGGGCGCTGGATGGACGGTGGTGAGCCGGAGCCGGCGGTGAAGGCGGTGCGCAAGGTACCGAGCTTCAATGGTGGGCCGCGCAAGCGGAAACCGTGAGACTTTGGGGCCGCTTCGCGGCCCTTTTGCGACGCAAGCCCGCTTCCACAGGGGTTGCGCTAGATTCTGGAAATTGAGCACGCCAGTTGTTTCCTCAGGTACTGCATTAGCCTCAAGCCTGCGGGGTACCTGTGGGAGCGGGCTTGCCCGCGAAGCATCCAACACGGTGCATGGCACCGGCTCCGCCGGTGTTCGCGGCTAAAGCCGCTCCCACAGGGGTTGCGCTAGATTCTGGAAATTGAGCAAGCCAGTTGTTTCCTCAGGTACAGCATCAGCCCCAAGCCTGCGGGGTGCCTGTGGGAGCGGGCTTGTCCCGCGAAGCATCCAACACGGTGCATGGCACCGGCTCCGCCGGTGTTCGCGGCTAAAGCCGCTCCCACAGGGGTTGCGCTAGATTCTGGAAATTGAGCAAGCCAGTTGTTTCCTCAGGTACTGCATCAGCCCCAAGCCAGCGGGGGTACCTGTGGGAGCGGGCTTGTCCCGCGAAGCATCCAACACGGCGCATGGCACGGGCTTCGCCCGTGTTCGCGGGACAACACGGTGCATGGCACCGGCTCCGCCGGTGTTCGCGGCTGAAGCCGCTCCCACATGGATCGCGCTAGATGCTAGAAGCTGAGCAAGACAGTTGCTCTCACAGGGACTGCACCATTTGGAGGTTGACGCAGTACTTGTGGAAGCCGCCTCGGCAATCGGTCAGGAGGCCCGCACCCAATCCGCCGCTGCCCGCCCGGCGCGCAAGCCGCTGGCAAAGCACGCCGTGAGCAGATACCCCCCGGTCGGCGCCTCCCAGTCCAGCATCTCGCCGGCACAGAACACCCCCGGCACGGCCTTGACCATCAACCCCTCATCCAGCCCCTCGAAGCGGACCCCGCCGGCACTGCTGATCGCTTCATCCAGTGGCCGCGTACGCACCAAGGTGATCGGCAATGCCTTGATCGCCCGGGCCAGCGACCCTGGGTCAGCAAAGGTCGCCTGATCGGTCAGTTCGCGCAGCAGCGCCGCCTTCACCCCATCAATCCCCAGCTGGCTGTGCAGATGCTTGGCCATTGAGCGCGAGCCACGTGGCTTGGCCAGTGCCTGGGCAATCTTGTCCACAGGCTTGTCCGGCAGCAGGTCGAGCAGCAGTACCCCTTGGCCTTCGCGGTTGATGGCCTCGCGCACTGGCGCCGACCAGGCATATACCAGGCTGCCTTCAACACCTTGTGCGGTGAGGATGAACTCGCCCTTGCGCGGTGCGCTGCCGGGCACGCTGAGGGCAATGTTCTTCAATGGCGCGCCCGCGAATTTTTGCTTCAGCAAGGCGCTCCAGCCTTCCACCTCAAACCCGCAGTTGCTGGGTTGTATAGGCGAGATATCCACAGCCCGTTCGGCCAACAATGGCTGCCAGGCGCCGTCCGAACCCAATCGCGCCCAACTGCCGCCACCCAGCGCCAGTACCACGACTGCAGCCTTCACCGCGCGCTCGCCCTGTGGATAAGCAATCCGCAAGGCACCGTCGGCATTCCAGCCCAACCAGCGGTGACGGGTGTGGATAACTACGCCACTTTCACGCAGGCGCTTGAGCCAGGCGCGTAGCAGCGGTGCGGCTTTCATGTCGGAGGGGAACACCCGGCCCGAGGTACCGACAAAGGTTTCGACGCCAAGACCGTGAATCCACTGGCGCAAGGCGTCGGCGTCGAAGTCGCGCAGCAGGGCTTCGATGTTGCCCTGGCGCTCGGCATAGCGGGCGACGAACGCCGGGTAGGGCTCGGAGTGGGTGATGTTCATGCCGCCGACACCCGCCAGCAGGAACTTGCGCCCTACCGAAGGCATGGCATCGAACACTTCCACCGCCAGGCCTGCCTGGGCCAGGGCTTCAGCGGCCATCAGGCCGGCCGGGCCGCCACCGATGACGACTGCGAGGGGAGGGGAGGCGGGGTTGAGATCGGGCATGGTGGGTAGCGGGCTGTGGAAAAGATGCCCATTCTAGCGCAGCGTGGGCCCTGGAAGCACTGATCAAAAAATAACCAGTATTCTGCAGGCCTTGCTGGCTAAGGGCTACAGCGCCTTTCCCGCAGGTTATCCACAAGCGGTTCCACAGTCATTGTGAACAACCCAAGACATGCGCTGCGCTGTGGTGAAGGATGCCATGGCGCCTGGCCAGCGCGCTGCGGTCCTTGCTGTAGCCGCCGCCGATCACGCCCACCACCGGGATATCGCGGCCCAGGCAGTGGCGCAGCACCGCCTCGTCACGGGCGGCGACGCCGGCGTCGGTCAGTTGCAGGTAGCCGAGGGCGTCGTCCTTGTGCACGTCGACGCCGGCGTCATACAGCACCAGGTCGGGCTGATACAGCGGCAGCAGGTAGTTGAGGGCGTCGTCCACCACCTTCATGTATGCGTGGTCGCCCATGCCCCGGGGCAAGGGGATGTCCCAGTCGCTTTGTGCCTTGCGCGCCGGGAAGTTCTGCTCGCAGTGCAGCGACACGGTGATCGCCTCTGGCGTGTCGTGCAGGATGCGCGCGGTGCCGTCGCCCTGGTGTACGTCGCAGTCGAAGATCAGCACCCGGTGCACCCGGCCGGCCTCCAGGAGGTAACGGCTGATCACGGCCAGGTCGTTGAAGATGCAGAAGCCGGCCGGGTGATCGTAGTGGGCGTGATGGGTGCCCCCTGCGAGGTGGCAGGCGATGCCGTGCTGCAGCGCCATCTCGGCGGTCAGCAGCGACCCGCCCACCGCGCGCACGGTACGCCGGGCCAGTGCCTCGCTCCACGGCAGGCCGAGGCGGCGTTGGTCTTCGCGGGACAGTTCGCCGTTCATGTAGCGCTCGATGTAACCGCGGTCGTGGGCCAGGGCGAGGATATCGTTGGGGCAGATTTCCGGGCGCAGCAAGGCCTGGTCGGTGGTCAGCCCGGTGTCGACCAGGTGGTCGTGCAGCAGGCGGAACTTGTCCATCGGGAAGCGGTGTTCGGCGGGGAACTCCGGGCTGTAGTCTTCGTGGTAGATCAGCGGCAACGGCATGGGTGGAGGTCGCAATCAGGGCCAGTGCTGATCTTGCCATGGCTGGGGCTGCATTGCTGCGCAATCTCCGGCTAGCCAATGCCTGCATGGCGACCTGGGTGATCGGTTGTGCTACTTCGCAGCGCTGGCCAGTACCCGCTGCCAGTCGGGCTCGTTCAGGCGGCCGAGGATACGTGTCTTGCCGTTGCCGTCCACCGAGACGAACAGCGCACTGGCATAGCCGCTTGCACGCTCATTCCCCACGACGTTCTGCTGGCGGGCGAAATGGTCGATGCACCCGTTGTGGGTCACCAGCACCAGGTTGTGCCCGGCACGCTTGTGCGCCAGTGCGTCGCTGACGAACTGGCTGTCGCAGCTCTCTAGCCAGTCCTCGCTGGGCACTGCCTGGCCAAGTATGAAGTGCGCAGTCTGCCGGGTGCGCAGTTTCGGGCTGCTGAACAGGTCGGCGTTGTTCAGGCCCAGTTGGCGCAGCCCTTTACCTACGCGGCTGGCGGCTTGGCTACCGGCAACGGTGATGCCGGTGGGGTCGTCAAGGCAGGGGCCGGGGGCGCTGTCGCAGCGTTCGGCATGGCGGATCATCACGATCACCGCTCCGTCGGCCCATTCCTGCAGCAGGCCGCTGTCACGCAGTTGTTGCTCTTTGCCAAGGTCCACGATGTGCGTCCTCGTCGCCAGCCAGGTGGTCAACGCCGCCACGACCATGCACAGGCCAAGGGCGGCACCCAAGGCCTTGCGGCCAAGGCGGCGCTTGCGCCGGGCGTGAATGGCAGAATGCCCCAGGGTATTGCTCGATAGCATGCGTTGCTCCATTGGCATGGCCGTGGCAGGCACGGCAGAGATGGCGGCATTTTGCTAAGCGGCCTGTCGGGAGCCGGTGAAGGGCGTGTGAAAATTGCATTCGGCTACTGCCGGGTGGGTGAAACCCTTGCCCACGCCTAAGCTGTAAACTGCAAGACGGCAAAACCGGAGCAGGCCCGATGACCCCTATCCTTCAACTGGAAAGCGCACGGCTGGTGCTGCGCCAATGGCACGATGATGACCTGCGCGAGTTCGCCGCGCTGTGCGCCGACCCACAGGTAATGCGCTACTTCCCTGCGCCGCTGACGCGCCTGGAGGCTGCCGCGCTGATTGGTCGTATACGCGGGCACTTCAACGAGTACGGTTTTGGTTTATGGGCCCTGGAGCGTAAGGACAGCGGTGCGTTCATTGGCATGACCGGCTTGCTGCACGTGGGTTTCGACGCCGATTTCACCCCTGCCGTGGAGATTGGCTGGCGCCTGGCCCGCCGCCACTGGGGCCTGGGTTTTGCCAGCGAAGCCGCCTGGACCTGCCTGCGTTGCGCTTTCGCACAATTGCGCCTGGAAGAGGTGGTGTCGTTCACTACCGCGAGTAACCTGCCGTCGCAGAAGGTCATGCAGGCCATTGGCATGCAGCAAGACGTGCACGGCAGTTTTGAACACCCCCGCCTGCCCGAGGGCCACCCGCTGCGGCCACATGTGCTGTATCGCATCGACCGTGCGCACTGGGAGCGTACCCTGCGCGCCTGAATGCACGGCCATGCCCGGCGCGAATGACAAACGCTGTATCATTTGCCCACTTGGAAGGCGCTTGCCCGTAACACGTTCAGCGCCTGTGAAATCGAGCGCCGCTCGGGCGGCGCATCGCGAGCCAGTCTCGCTCCTACGGAGAACCCCCGATGAGTCATGTGTTGGACGACCTGGTCGACCTGTTGAGCCTCGAGTCCATCGAGGAGAACCTGTTCCGTGGACGCAGCCAGGACCTGGGCTTCCGCCAGCTGTACGGCGGGCAGGTACTGGGGCAGTCGTTGTCGGCAGCCAGCCAGACGGTCGAGGACGCGCGCCATGTGCATTCGCTGCACGGTTACTTCCTGCGCCCGGGCGATGCCACCCTGCCAGTGGTGTACTCGGTGGACCGCGTGCGTGATGGCGGCAGCTTCAGCACCCGGCGGGTAACGGCGATTCAGAAGGGCCAGACCATCTTTACCTGCAGCGCGTCGTTCCAGTACGACGAGGAAGGTTTCGAACACCAGGCGCAGATGCCTGACGTGGTCGGCCCGGAAAACCTGCCCACTGAAGTGGAGCTGGCGCGGGCCATGGCTGACCAGCTGCCCGAGCGCATTCGCGACAAGGTGCTGTGCGCCAAGCCGATCGAGATCCGCCCGGTCACCGAGCGTGACCCGTTCAACCCCAAGCCGGGCGACCCGGTGAAGTACGCCTGGTTCCGCGCTGACGGCAACCTGCCTGACGTGCCGGCCCTGCACAAGTACATGCTGGCCTACGCCTCGGATTTCGGCCTGCTGACCACTTCGTTGTTGCCGCATGGCAAGTCGGTGTGGCAACGCGACATGCAGATCGCCAGCCTCGACCATTCGCTGTGGTTCCACGGCAACCTGCGCGCCGATGAGTGGCTGCTGTACGCCACCGACAGCCCTTGGGCGGGCAATTCCCGTGGTTTCAGCCGCGGCAGCATCTTCAACCAGGCCGGGCAACTGGTGGCGTCGTCGGCCCAGGAAGGCCTGATTCGTTATCGCAAGGACTGGGCATGAGCCTGGGCGAGGTGCGCAACTGGGTGTTCGACATGGACGGCACCCTGACCGTGGCCGTGCACGACTTTGCCGCCATTCGAGTGGCGCTGGACATCCCGGCCGAACACGACATCCTCACCCACCTGGCGGCCTTGCCGGCAGACGAAGCGGCGGCCAAGCATGCCTGGTTGCTGGAGCACGAAAGGGATCTGGCAACTGCCTCCACGGCGGCCACCGGGGCGGTGGAACTGGTGCGCGAGTTGGCCGGGCGCGGGTGCCGGCTGGGTATTCTGACCCGCAATGCGCGTGAACTGGCGCATGTAACGCTGGAGGCCATTGGCCTGGCGGACTGCTTCCCGGTGGAACACATTCTCGGGCGTGACGAGGCGGCGCCCAAGCCGAGCCCGGATGGGCTGCTGAAGATTGCCAGCGCCTGGGGCGTGACCCCGAGCGAACTGGTGATGGTGGGGGACTACCGCTTTGACCTTGACTGTGGGCGGGCGGCGGGGGCACGCACGGTGCTGGTGAACCTGCCGGACAATCCCTGGCCGGAGCTCGTGGATTGGCATGCGGCGGATTGTCGGGCGTTGAAGGTGATGCTGGGCTGACGCTTGTGTTGGCAATGCGGGCCTCTTCGCGGGCACGCCCGCTCTCACAGGTATTGCGCCCGTCTCGAGTCCTGTGGTGCCCCTGTGGGAGCGGGGGTGCCCGCTAAAGGGCCGGATCTGTCTATGCTGAACCCCATTCTTTGCTCTGATACGGAGACCCACCCATGAGCAGCAAGGCCATCTACGTACAACCTGGCGGCGGCTACGACAAGGTCCAGGTCGGCACCTGCGAGGCCCAGGCCCCCAAGGCGGGCGAGATCACCGTGCGCCTGCACGCCAGTTCCCTCAACTACCACGATTTCGCCGTGGTCAGCGGCATGTGGGGCCCGAGCGAGCGACGCATCCCCATGGCCGATGGCGCCGGCGAGGTGGTTGCGGTAGGGGCTGGCGTCACTGAGTTCAAGGTCGGCGACAATGTGGTCAGCACCTTCTTCCCCGACTGGCTCGATGGCCAGGCCAATGTCGAGGGTTTTGCCCGGGTACCGGGTGACGGGGTCGATGGCTACGCCCGTGAGCAGGTAACCGCCCGCGCCACCGCCTTTACCCTGGCACCCAAGGGCTTCAGCCACGCCGAGGCCGCCACCCTGACCACCGCCGGCCTCACCGCCTGGCGTGCGCTGATGAGCGACGACCACCTCAAGCCCGGCGATACGGTGCTGGTGCAGGGCACGGGTGGCGTGTCCATCTTCGCCCTGCAGTTCGCCAAGCTGGCGGGTGCCACGGTGATCGCCACCTCGTCCAGCGATGCCAAGCTGGAGCGCTTGAAGGCCCTGGGGGCCGATCACCTGATCAACTACAAGAGCACGCCGGCCTGGGGCGAGAAAGTACGCGAGCTGACGGGCAACCGTGGTGTTGATCATGTGATCGAAGTGGGTGGCCCGGCGACGCTGGAGCAGTCGATGATTGCTGCGCGCATTGGCGGGCATGTGTCGCTGATCGGCATCCTTACCGGGGTGGCTGGGCAGTTGCCGCTGGTGCAGGCGCTGGTGCGGCAGATTCGCCTGCAAGGGGTGCTGGTGGGCAGCCGGGCGCAGCAGCAGGCGATGGTGCGGGCGATCGATGCCAATGGCCTGCGGCCGGTGGTGGACAAGCATTTCGAGCTGGAACAGATCGTCGAGGCGTTCCGTTACCAGGAGAGCAACCGGCATTTTGGCAAGATCTGCCTGACTTGGTGAGGGCAGGGTAGCTGGATGTAACGGCCACCCTGCACGCCATGCTATTCGTAGCATCAAACCCGAGGCCTTGCACTGCCTGACAGTCAGTCCGGCAGTAACCGGTCCCGGCTGTTGGACAGATGCAGGCACACTGCCGCACGCGCGGCATCCGGGTCTTGCCGGCGAATCGCGTTGAGGATCGCCTCATGCTCCAGGTTGGCCAAGTACGCTTGCCGCGCCAGCTTGGCTCCCCCGCGCTCGGCCAGGGCCATGCGGTTGCGCGGTATCAGGCCGTTACCCAGTTGCAGCAGCATCTCGGTGAAATACAGATTGCCGGTGGCCTCGGCAATCAACAGGTGAAAGCGCCGGTCGGCTTCGATGCAGCTGTCGCCGGCAGCGGCCAGGTCCTGGTAGTCATCCAGCGCCTGGCGCATGCGCGCCAGTTGCCCTTCATCACGACGCAGTGCGGCCAGCGCGGCAGCCTGGCCCTCAAGGCCAATACGCAGCTCCAGCAGATCGCGCACATTCGCCGCGCTCTCCGCCGCAACGCGCAGGCCGGCCTGGGCCTGGCGCTCCATCACGAACGTACCGATCCCGTGGCGCGGCTCCACCAACCCCGAGGCCTGCAGCTTCGACAAGGCTTCGCGAACCACTGTGCGGCTGACCCCGTGCTCGCGCACCAAGGTGTTTTCCGAAGGCAGTTTGTCGCCTGGTTTGAAGGTGCCCAGCAAAATCTGCTGGGTCAGGCTGGAAACCAGGTCATGGGCACGGCTGTGGCCGCGTTTGCGCGCGTGTTCGGGTTCCATGTGTGATCCGGATCTTGATTTACTTGTACGACAAGTTAATCGATAGAAATATTTTTTGCCGATTTTTCGCGCATCCAATTCGGCATGTAGCTGATCTGTTTTTGCATGTTCGGATCAAATTGGCATTATGACAGCTTGTATTTTGCTATTTTGCCGACGTTGACAACCTTGTCGTACAACCTCGCTGCGAATAAGCTCCTCCCCACTGCCATGTCAGACAACCCGACCCGCACAAAAACAATTAGTGGGAGATCCGCAAGTGAACGACACCCTCGCTCCGTCTGCCCGGCATGAAGGCGACGCGCTGGCCAGTGCCGTGGCCAAGGTCAAGCGCCACGTCCTGCCGCTGTTCGTCATCATGTTCATCGTTAACTACCTCGACCGCGTCAACATTGGCTTCGTCCGCCCGCACCTGGAAAGCGACCTGGGCATCAGCGCTGCGGCCTTTGGCTTTGGTGCCGGGCTGTTCTTCATCGGTTACGCGCTGTTCGAAGTGCCTTCGAACATGCTGCTGCAAAAGGTCGGTGCCCGGCTGTGGCTGACCCGTATCATGTTCACCTGGGGGCTGGTGGCCACGGCCATGGCCTTCGTACAGAACGAAACCCAGTTCTACGTGTTGCGTTTTTTGCTTGGGGTGGCCGAAGCAGGCTTCTTTCCTGGCGTGATCTACTACTTCACCCGCTGGCTGCCAGCGGCAGAGCGCGGCAAGGCGATTGCTATCTTCCTCAGCGGTTCTGCACTTGCCTCGCTGATTTCCGGGCCGCTGGCCGGGGCGCTGATGCAGATCCAGGGCCTGGGCCTGCATGGTTGGCAGTGGATGCTGTTCATTGAAGGCATGGCCTCGGTGGCGCTGTGCTTCTTTGTGTTCTTCTGGCTCGACTCAAAGCCGCAGGACGCCAAGTGGCTGAACCAGGCGGAGCAGGAGGCGCTGGTAGCGACCATCGACCGCGAGCAGCGTGAGCGCGAGGCGATCGGCGCAGTGAAGCCATCGGCCTGGAGCCTGCTCAAGGACCGGCAGATCGTGCTGTTCTGCCTGATCTACTTCTGCATCCAGCTGACCATTTATGCCGCCACCTTCTGGCTGCCCAGCATCATCAAGCGCATGGGCGACCTCAGTGACCTGCAGGTAGGCTTCTTCAATTCCATCCCGTGGCTGATCTCGATCCTGGCCATGTACGCCTTTGCTGCCGGTTCCGCACGCTGGAGGTTCCAGCAGGCCTGGGTGGCTGGCGCCTTGGTGATCGCTGCAATTGGCATGTTCATGTCCACCACCGGCGGGCCGGTTTTTGCCTTCGTTGCGGTGTGCTTTGCGGCCATCGGTTTCAAGTCGGCATCTTCGCTGTTCTGGCCTATCCCTCAGGGCTACCTGGATGCGCGTATCGCGGCGGCAGTCATCGCCCTGATCAACTCGGTCGGCAACCTCGGCGGCTTCGTCGCCCCTACCACCTTCGGGCTGCTGGAGCAGCAGACCGGGTCGATCCAGGGCGGCCTGTATGGCCTGGCGGTGACCTCGGTGCTGGCGGCGATTGCCATCTTCTTCGTACGCACCCGTCCCAAGGGCACCCCTTCCGATGACCTCAAGGCCCCCTCGGCCCTGGGCCATACCCATTGATGACTGCGAGACAACAACCATGAATATGCAGACCAATCCCGCCGTACATGCCAGCACCCCAGTGGTCACCGACTTGCGCGTGATCCCCGTGGCTGGCCACGACAGCATGCTGCTCAACCTCAGTGGCGCCCATGGCCCGTTCTTCACCCGCAACGTGGTGGTGCTGCGCGACAGCGCCGGCAATACTGGCCTGGGTGAAGTGCCCGGCGGCGAGAAAATTCGCCAGACCCTGGAGGACGCACGTAGCCTGGTGGTCGGTCAGCCGATCGGCCATTACCAGCGTGTGCTCAATGCCATGCGCCAGACCTTCGCCAACCGTGACTCGGCGGGTCGCGGCCTGCAGACCTTCGACCTGCGTATCACCGTGCATGCGGTGACGGCCATCGAGTCGGCATTGCTCGACCTGCTCGGCCAGCACCTGAATGTGCCGATGGCGGCCCTGCTGGGCGAGGGCCAGCAACGCGATGCGGTGAAGATGCTTGGTTATCTGTTCTACATCGGCGACCGCCAGCAGACCGACCTGGCTTACCGTCACGAAGCCGATAGCGATGACGATTGGTTTCGCGTGCGCCACGAAAAGGCCCTGACCCCTGAGGCGGTCGTGCGCCTGGCCGAAGCGGCGAAGCAGCGCTATGGCTTCAGCGACTTCAAGCTCAAGGGCGGCGTACTGCGGGGTGAGGAAGAAATGGAAGCGGTAACCGCCCTGGCCGAACGCTTCCCCGAAGCGCGCATCACGCTCGACCCCAATGGCGCGTGGTCACTCAAGGAAGCCATCGCCCTGTGCCGTGACAAGCACGATGTACTGGCCTACGCCGAAGACCCCTGCGGTGCCGAGAACGGTTACTCGGGCCGTGAGGTGATGGCCGAGTTTCGCCGGGCCACCGGGCTGCCCACTGCCACCAACATGATTGCCACCGACTGGCGGCAGATGGGGCATGCGATCCAGTTGCAATCGGTGGACATCCCGCTGGCCGACCCGCACTTCTGGACCTTGCAGGGCTCGGTGCGGGTGGCGCAGATGTGTAACGACTGGGGCCTGACGTGGGGGTCGCACTCGAACAACCACTTCGACATTTCGCTGGCGATGTTCACCCAGGTGGCGGCTGCTGCGCCGGGGGATATCACTGCGATCGATACGCACTGGATCTGGCAGGATGGCCAGCGGCTGACGCGTGATCCGCTGCGCATTGTCGATGGGCATGTGCGGGTACCGGCGCGGCCGGGCCTGGGCGTGGAACTGGACGAAGACCAGCTGGCCAAGGCCCATGAGTGCTACCGCAACATGGGGCTGGGCGCGCGCGATGACAGCGTGGCGATGCAGTTCCTGATTCCGGGTTGGAGCTTCGATAACAAACGGCCTTGCCTGGTACGGTAAGGCGGCTGGCCGCTCCCACCGGGATTGCGCAAGATTCTAGAAATTGAGCAAGCCAGTTGTTTCCCCAGGTACTGCATCAGCCTCAAGCCTGCGGGGGCACCTGTGGGAGCGGGCTTGTCCCGCGAAGCATCCAACACGGTGCATGGCACCGGCTCTGCCGGTGTTCGCGGCTAAAGCCGCTCCCACAGGGATTGCGCTAGCTTCTAGAAATTGAGCAAGCCAGTTGTTTCCCCAGGTACTGCGTCAGCCTCAAGCCTGCGGGGGTACCTGTGGGAGCGGGCTTGTCCCGGGTACAAACCGGAGACATCGTTTACATTTCAAACCGGGGACATGGTTTACAGGCTAAAGCCGCTCCCACAGGGATTGCACCTGGCTTCAGGCTGGTGTGGGGCCTGTGGGGGTGGCAGGCCCTCAAGCGGCTTCAAAAAAGGCCCGCGCCATTGCAACGAAAGACCCCAGCACCGGGTTGGGGCTGTCCCGGCAGAACGCCAGGAAGATTTCTGCCTGCTGCTCCATCCCCTCCAACGGCCGGAATACCACCTGCTCCAGGCGCAGTGCCTGGGCAGAGGCCGGCACCACGGCACAGCCCAGTCCCACATTGACCAGGCCCAGAATCGAATGAGTCTGACCCAACTGGTGCAGGTAGCGCGGCTGCACTTCGTGCCGCGCAAACAGGTTGGCAATACGGTCATGGAAATACCGCCCTTCGTTGGCGCTGTACATCACGAACGGCTGCTGGTCGAAGTCGCTGGGCGTCAGCCGTTCGTGGTTCGCCAGCGCGTGCCCGGCGGGCAGGGCGGCGACGAAGGGCTCGCGGTGGATTGGCAAGTACTCCACGCGCGCGCTGGGCAGTACCTGGCGCACCAGCCCGACATCGATCAGCCCTGCTTCCAGGTCATGCACCTGGGTGCTGGAGACGCGCTCGCTGAGCACCAGCTCGATGTCCGGCAGCGTCTGCCCGGCGTGCACCAGCAAACGGGGGACCATGCTGTACGCTCCAACGGCGGTGAAACCCAGGGTCAGGCGGCCTGCTTCGCCGTGGGCGATGCGCCGCGCGGAGTGGCTGGCTGATTCGGCAATCTGCAAAATGCGCCGGGCATCCTCAAGGAAGCTTGCGCCCGCCAGGGTGAGCCGCGCCTGACGGTTGTTGCGTTCGAGCAGCAGCACGCCCAAGGCATGCTCGAGCAGCTGGATCTGCCGGCTAAGCGGTGGCTGGGTCATGTGCAGGCGGGTGGCAGCGCGGCCGAAATGCAGCTCTTCGGCCACGGCCACGAAGCAGCGCAGCTGGTGCAATTCCACGATTCAAATCCTGAATTATTCAATCCAGCATCTATATTAGACCTGTATCAAATGCAGGCCTAGCATCGACTCATGTCTTCTCAATGCCGGAAGCCCGCGATGAATCACACCCCCATTGAAGTGCTGCTGACCCAGCCCGTACCCGAGGCGATCGATGCCCAACTGGTCAGCGCCTACCACGTGCATCGGTTGTACCAGCAGCACAACCCGCAACAGCTGCTGGACGAAGCCGCACCGCGTATTCGCGGCGTGGTCACCGGCGGTGCCAAAGGCCTGTCCACCGCGCTGATGGACCAGTTGCCTGCCCTTGAGATCATCGCCATCAGTGGCATCGGTACCGATGCGGTGGATCTGCGCCATGCGGCCAGCCGCGGCATCCATGTCACCACCACCCCGGGGGTGTTGACGGCCGACGTTGCCGACCTGGCCATGGGGTTGATCATCAGCAGCCTGCGTCGCCTGGGCGAGGGGGAGCGGCTGGTGCGCGATGGCTTGTGGGGCAAGGTCGACCTGCCGCTGGCGCGCAGGGTCAGTGGCTGCGCGCTGGGCATCGTCGGCCTTGGCCAGGTGGGCAAGGCCATCGCTCGCCGTGCCGCCGCCTTCGACATGAGCATCGCCTACAACGGCCGGCGCGAGCAGCCAGAAACGGGCTATCGCTATGAGCCGGATCTGGTTGAGTTGGCGCGCTCGGTGGATGTCCTGGTCGTGGCCGCTTCTGCTGACGGCGGGCAAGTGCTGGTGACGGCCGAGGTGCTGGAGGCGCTGGGTCCACAGGGTTACCTGGTCAATGTGGCACGTGGCAAGTTGGTCGATGAAGACGCGCTGGTGGAAGCGTTGCGCGAGCAGCGTATCGCCGGGGCAGGGCTGGATGTATTTGTCGATGAACCACGGGTGCCGCCGGCATTGCTGGACCTGAACCAGGTCAGCCTGCAACCGCACCGGGGCAGCGCGTCGCTGCAGACCCGGCTGGAGATGGGGCGCATGGTGCTGGACAACCTTCAGGCCTGTTTCCGAGGTGAAGTGCCACCGAATCGGGTGATCGACAGTTAGCCCCCTTTCGCCGGTACAGGTACTACAAGGCCCTTGCGGCCACCCCTTCTGCGTACAAGAACAATCGCTTCCATCGAGAAGCAAGAGGGTCCACATGAACAGCAAATCCGCCGTTGCCGCACCGCAGGCCGTGGCCGGGATCGGTCGCCATCGCTTCCTGGTGCTGGCGCTGATCTTCGTCATTACCGTCATCAACTACGCTGACCGCGCCACCTTGTCGATCACCGGCACCGAGGTGCTCAAGGACCTGGGGCTCGATCCGGTCATGCTGGGCATGATCTTTTCTGCCTTCGCCTGGGCCTACGCCCTCGGCCAAGTGCCGGGGGGCTGGCTGCTCGACCGCTTCGGTGCCCGCCGCGTGTACGGTATCAGCCTGATCCTCTGGTCGCTGTTTACCTTGCTGCAAGGCACTGTGGGCTGGATGGGGCTGGCCGGCGTCTCGGCAGCGGTGGCACTGTTTTCAATGCGCTTCATGCTTGGGCTGGTGGAGTCGCCGGCCTTCCCGGCCAACTCGCGCATCGTCAGCTGTTGGTTCCCTACCCAGGAGCGTGGCACTGCATCGGCACTGTTCAACTCGGCGCAGTACATGGCGGTGGTGGTGTTCGCCCCCTTGATGGCATGGATGACCCATGCAATGAGCTGGGAGCAGGTGTTCATCTGGATGGGGCTTCTGGGCTTGCTGCTGAGCCTGTTCTGGTTCCGCTTGTACCATGAGCCGCACAGCGCACCTGGGTTGAGCCGTGAAGAGCTGGAGTACATGCGCGAAGGTGGCGCCCTGGTCGACCTGGAAAAGGAACGCAAGGCCGCCAAGAGCAAGCCGACCCGGGCAGAGCTTGCGCAACTGTTCACCAGCCGCAACCTGTGGGCGGTGTACCTTGGCCAGTACTGCATCACTGCGCTGACTTACTTCTTCATCACCTGGTTCCCGATCTACCTGATCAAGGGCCGTGGCATGACCATCATGGAGGCCGGCTGGGTGGCCGCACTGCCGGCAATCTGTGGTTTCACTGGCGGTATTCTGGGTGGCTTCGTATCCGACTGGCTGATCCGCCGTGGCGTGCACCCGTCCAGGGCGCGCAAGACCCCGTTCATCATCGGCATGGGGCTGTCCACCAGCCTGGTGCTGGCCAACTATGTGGATGGCAACGCGGCGGTCATCGCCCTGATGACCCTGGCGTTCTTCGGCAAGGGCCTGGCTGCGGTGGGCTGGGCGGTGCTGTCGGACGTGGCGCCGAAGAAGATGGTCGGCCTGTGCGGTGGCGTGTTCAATGGCATCGGCAACATTGCCGGCATCGTCACCCCGCTGGTGATTGGTTACGTGGTTGCCAGCACCGGCTCGTTTCACAACGCACTCTGGTTCGTGGCCGCCCATGGCGTGCTGGGGATCCTCGCTTACCTGTTGCTGGCCAGGCGCTTCGAGCGTACCGGGCAGGCGTAGGCAGACGCCTTGGCAACAGAGGCCCCGGGAAGCCGGGGCTTTTTTTTTGGCGGCTTGCAGAAGCGGGTTCATCGAGCGTCGGCGCGCGGCGAAAATATCGGCCCCGGCAACACATTCAAATGAAAAACAAAAGCACCAAATGGCCCGGTGGCGCGATCGGGCATGCCATTCGCGACATCTGGCGCTATTGGAAATGCCCTGTCGTGATCGAACAGTTCCGGGGCGTTCTCGTGTAATTAGCCACAGCCCTGCGGGGCTTAAATGAACCCCGAACCGCACTGACACCTTGCTCTGTGACGCGTGCCAAATATCAACAACAGCGCGCGAGCAACGTGTCGACTTATTGATTTCAAAGGAGATATTTTCGCCTACGCCTGCCCGTCCATCCTTGTGTCAGCAAAAAGAGAACAACATCAATGAACACCGTGGGATCTGATGGCAACCTTGCACAAGGTTTCAAGCCACGTCATGTAACGATGCTGTCCATCGCCGGCATCATCGGCGCCGGACTTTTCGTCGGCTCTGGCCATGCCATTGCGGCAGCCGGCCCAGCTACCATAATTTCCTATTTCGTAGCCGGTACCCTGGTGGTACTGGTCATGCGCATGCTCGGCGAAATGGCCGTGGCACACCCTGACACCGGATCGTTTTCCACCTACGCCGACCAGGCGATCGGCCGTTGGGCCGGCTACACCATCGGCTGGTTGTACTGGTGGTTCTGGGTGCTGGTGATTCCTATCGAAGCATTGGCCGCCGGGCATGTGTTGAACGCCTGGTTCCCCCAGGTGGACAGCTGGATCTTCGCGCTGGCGTCGGTGCTGCTGCTGGCCTGCACCAACCTGTTCAGCGTGGCCAAGTACGGCGAGTTCGAGTTCTGGTTCGCCATCCTCAAGGTCACTGCCATTCTTGGCTTCATCGGCCTGGGCTTCGCCGCGCTGATGGGCTGGCTGCCCAACCGCGAAGTCAGTGGGCTGAGCGGGCTGATGGCCGAATACGGCGGCTTTGCACCGAAGGGCTGGTCGGCGGTGGTCGGCGCGTTCATCACGGTGATGTTCAGCTTCATCGGTACAGAGGCGGTGACCATTGCCGCGTCCGAGTCCAGCGACCCGTCGCGCAACATCGCCAAGGCCACCCGCTCGGTGATCTGGCGAATCAGCACCTTCTACATCCTGTCGATCTTCGTGATCATCTCGGTGGTGCCGTGGAACGATCCGCAGCTGGCGGTGGTGGGTTCATACCAGCGTGCGCTGGAAATCATGAACATCCCCAACGCGGCATTCATGGTCGACCTGGTGGTGCTGGTGGCCGTCACCAGCTGCATGAACTCGTCGATCTACATCGCTTCGCGAATGATGTACTCGCTGGCCAAGCGCGGTGATGCCCCGGCGTTCCTCAACAAGACCTCCAAGGTCGGCGTACCGCGTGCTGCGGTGTTCGGCAGTACCCTGATCGGTGCGGCCATCGCAGTCCTCAACTACTTCGCGCCGAAGGGCGTGTTCGAGTTCCTGCTGGCCAGCTCCGGCGCCATCGCCCTGTTGGTGTACATGGTTATCGCCATCTCCCAGCTGCGCATGCGCCGCCGGCTGGAGCGGGAGAACACCGAGCTGAAGTTCCGCATGTGGTTGTTCCCGTACCTGACCTGGGCGGTGATCATTTTCATCGCCGGGGCGCTGGCGGTAATGATGTACACCCCGGAGCACCGGGTGGAAGTGAGCTCGACATTGGGCCTGGCGATCGTGATTTCTTTCCTGGGCATCGTGACTTCCCGCGGCCATGCGCAACCGGTGGCGGCGCGGTCGATGGGGTGATCGAGTTCACCTGGCGGTAGGGCAGAGGGCACCCGTGGATGGGTGCCCTTTTTTTTGGTCTCGAAAAAGCGGCGGCGCTGAAGAGTTGTCGCACGTTTTTTATCGTCTGTGAGATAGAGCGCCGCCCCGGCAGCTTTGGATTTGCGTGGCGCCCAAAAATGATGGCAGTTTGATATCAAAAAGCCGCTATCGCGGAAAGTTGTGTATTTGTTGGAAAATCATATTTTAGCCATACCGGTGCGCTGCCCTGACGAGAGGACTATGCGCCTGGGTCGGATTTTATCCGCCGATTCTGCGGTTGAGCTACGCAACATGCCAAGCGGCAGAAAGCGCCTATAAAGTGCCATTTCCTTTGATTTTAAAGGGTTTTTATCCGGGCTGTGTAGGTTGTAGGCGTTCGGTGAAGCTCAGGAAGGAAAGCTGGAGCGAGTTCCAGGATTGTCATGAAGGATGTGTTGCACCCCCTCCGCCGCCAACCTGGAAGACAGGCCTTCAAAACCTCTGTAAGCCACGTAATTCTTGGGTTCTGTAGTTTTTACAGGGCTTTTCAAAACAGGCTCATTCGGCCTCTGCGCATGACTGAATGGTCAGGTTTATAGCATCAAAATAACCAGAAGGCCTTCATTTTTTAAAGCCTGCAGTGCTCAAGTACTCAGTCTAACCTGATGGCTAGGTGATCCATCACAAGACCTTGATTTTCTTAGCTTTTATTGGGTAAAAGCCCTGACTTAGGCAGGGTTTTTTTTGCCTGTGCGGTCACTTGATCTGCCCCCTTTAGTGTCAAAGGCTCTGGCGCTGGCGTGTCAAAATGCGTCGCGGATTGCAGGTATTATCTCAATCTGTCAAAATTTCGCTGTTGCAGCTTTCTAAGTTTTGGATGAAAATGCCGCCGCATGGAGCGAGATATGGATGAGCTGGGGTCTATCACTACGTCATGGGGCAGCGGTGCAGGGGAGGACGTGGATGTTCGCGCACTGCGACGCTACAACCGCTTGCTTGGCGTTTTGCTGAATGTCGGCGAGTGGGCGTGCATAGGCCTGCTGCCTTTTGTTGCGGTTGCTGCCATCTGGCTGGTGACTCAAACCAACTTTGAAAATGTCGTGTTCTATGACGGAACCGACTCGATTTGCATCTACGACGGAACGACAGGGGAAATCCGCAATGTCGAGTAAGGAAACCCAACACGGAACCCCTGGTGGCGAAGCGCAGGAGGCTCGGCGGGGCACGGACGAAGAGAAACTGCTGGAGCTGGCGCTGGATGAAACGCCGGGTGAAGCAGCGGCCACCGTGCGTGAAGTCAAACGCCTGCAGCTGGAATGCCTCGACCTCAAGCGCCGCAACAAGCGCGTATGGGGCCAACTGCTGGCGCTGACGTGCGTGTTTGGGGTAACCATTGCTGCGGTGGTGTTCTGGTACCCGAAGTACCGCTGGATCCCGACCACTGACAACCACGCCATCTGTGAAGTCTCGACCGAGAACAACCCGCGCGTCACCCCGGCCACCCTAGCCGAGTACGCCAAGGATGCCGTGGTCAATTCGTACTCCTACGATTATGTGAACTACCGCTCCAACCTCAATGCTGCGGGCGCCCGCTGGTACACCGACGAGGGGCGCAAGGCCTTCCTGAAGACCCTGGACGATTCCGGCAACCTGGAGCGCGTGCTCAAGGGGCGGATGATCCTGCGCGCCATGGCCACCCAGGTTGCCCAGGTCGAAGAGGCCGGTGTGCTGGCCAGCGGGCAGAACTACTGGCTGGTGCAGGTACCGATTGCCATCGAGTTCTATGTCGGCGGTGACCAGCAGGCGCGCTCGCGCCAGGACTTCCTCGCCGCCGTGACCATCGTCCAGATCCCCGCCTCGGCCACCAACATCAAAGGCATTGCCGTCGATTCTGTTCAGCTGTCGCCGTACACCTCAAGGAAGTGACCATGAAGAAGCATCTGATCGCATCGTTGCTTGCGAGCGCTATCGCTATGCCTGCATTTGCCAACGAGGCGCCAACTGCGCCCGCTGCCGAGGGTGGCGCAGGGCAGGTTGACGCGGCGCAAGGTAGCGAGGCTCCGCCCCAGCCGCCGATGAACGGCCTGGGCCGGCAGGTATCCAGCACTGCTCAAGTGGTCTATCCGCGCCCTGAAGATGTCATCAGTGACACGGTCAACGATGTGCAGGACTCGCAGCTTACCTCGTCGCAAGTCGAGTTGATCAAGCAGCTGTGGCTGGAGCGGGAAAAGCAGAAGGCCACCGCCTATGTCAGCCCGGCCAAGCCGGTGACCCGCACGCTGGCACTCAACCTCGACCCGGGGGTATCGCCACCCATCGTTCGCCTGAGCAAGGGCCAGCAGTCATCGATCGTGTTCTCCGACTATGCCGGCCAGCCGTGGATGATCCAGAACGTGTCGATCAACCGCGAGCTGTTCAGCGACGGTCGCGAGCGGGGCGGGCAGAACGGTCAGAACGGCACTGCCGCACCGACCAACATCCTCACCCTGGACCCCGCCACAGCGGCGGCCTATGGCAACGTCACCGTCACCCTGCGCGGCCTGGCTACGCCGATCATCCTGATCCTGGCCGCCGGCCAGGAAGAAGTGGACATGCGTGTCGATGCCAAGGTGCCGGGGCGCAACCCGGATGCGGCAGCGAGTGTGGCGATGCTGCGGATGCCGTCGATCGACGATGCGCTGACCTACTTCCTGGATGGTGTGCCACCGAAAGAGGCCAACCGCCTGAAGGTGACCGGGCTGGAAGGCGTCGAGGCCTGGAGCTATGGCCCGAACATGTACGTGAAAGCCAAGGCTGATGCGCAATACCCGGCCTACACCAACGCAGCGCGAAGCACCACCGGTGTGTCGGTGTATCGCTATGCGGGCCTGCAGAACAGCGTCACGTTCACGACTGGCGGGCAAGCCGTAACCGTCTTCATCGAGCAAGGGAATCTGCAATGAGTGATAACAACATGCCGCCGAACGACTCGGGCTTCGATGAAGAGGACGAGCACCTGGTAGCCGACCGCGACGGCCCGACTGGCTCGCACCTGAAGAAGGCGCGCAAGTCCGATGAGATGCAGCGCAACCTGCGGGCGGTGTTCGGGTCCGGTATCGGCAAGGTCTCGCTGATTGCTGCCGGGTTGGTCGTGCTGGCGCTGGGCGCCCTGGCCTACAACGGCATGTCTTCGAAGAACGCGCCTGCCGGTAAGGCGTCCACGGTGGACGTGCCGAATGCGCCGCAACCTGAAGTGTCGATCGACCCTATTTCCCCGGCCGAAGCAGAGCGCCGTGCGCAGCGAAGCTCGCTGGAGGCCGAACAGGCTGCCGAGCGCGGGATGTCATATCAGCCTGGCTTCGATCCGAACATCGTCCAGTCCACCGGAAAGGAGTGGGCCCGTGGCCAGACCGCCCAGTTCAATGTGCCCGGGCAGCCGTACAGTGACGGCAACCAGCGGCCGCCTGAGGTTTACATCGGGGCTGGCCAGCCGCCTCGTGACTCGGTTCCGGTTTCGCAGCAGGCTGGGGCGGCCAACGCGCAGTCCCAGGAGCAGGAACGCAGGCGCCTGGAGGAGGAGCTGAAAAAGGCCGAGGAGCAGCGCGATAAATACGTCAGCGAGCTGAAAAGCGAAACGCTGAAGTCGATCAAGCAGCTGATGGGCGAGTCTGAAAGTGCCAAGGGGTTCGCTGAGAAAAGCAGCTTCAGCACCGTCAGTTACTACCCGACCGAACGCGCTGGCAGCGGTGTGACAGGCCCCGCGGTGCGGACTGCCAAGGACGACAAGGACCCCAATGCCATCGAGGCCGTGGGTGATACCGACCGGGCCTTGCTGATCAAGACCGGTACCATCATGTACGCCACGCTCGATGCCGAGGTGAACACCGATGATGGCGGTGACGTGCTGGCGACCATTCGAGGCGGCAAGTGGAACGGCTCCAAGCTGATCGGCAAGATCGAGCAGGCGCCCGACAACATTCGCGTGAAGTTCACCATCCTTGCACCGCCGGTCAACGACCCTCGTCCGACCATGCGCATCAGCGCCGTGGCACTGCGCGAGGATGATGCCAAGCAGGGCATTGCCGAGACCAAGGACCACCACACCATGGAGCGTTATTTCGCCCTGGGTGCTGCCTCGCTGTTGTCCGGCTACGGTCGGGCTTACCAGCAGACAGCGGGTACCACGGTCATCAGCCCGAGCGGCGTCGTGGCACAGACCACTACCGAGCCTTCGACCAAGCAGGTGATCGGTTCGTCGGTCGGTGAAATGGGCACCGCCATCGCCGGCGAGGTGCGCCGCGGCTTCAACCGCCCGGCCACCTACGCAACGCCTGCGAACAAAGGCTTTGGCCTGTTCTTCCTGCAAGACGTTCACGATCAATCTCGATAAGGAGTTCGACATGAAGAACTGGTCGTTCGGAAAACTCATTGGCGTTTTTGCCGGCAGCTTCCTGGCGCTCATCGTGCTCGCCGTGGTCGTGATCAAGGCGACCTCGTCGCCAGCGGCCAAGGCCAGGCGCATCACGCCCGCCCAGGCACAATCGGCGCAACAGCCACGCATGGATGTGCTGAGCATCGAGCTGGCCAAGTCGCGGGAGCAGGCCCAGGCGGCGCTGCAGGCCCAGGAAAACAGCGAAAAACAGCTGAAGATCGTACGCGAGGAATCGCAGCGCAATACTCAGTTGCTGCTGAGCCAGATCAAAGCCCTGGATACCAACCTGTCCGACCTGCAGCAGCGCATGAAATTCTACGAAGACAGCCGTCAGCGCGTGGAGGTGATCAAGCCTCCGCGCAGGGAACCGGCGCCTGCTGTTGCGCAAGGGTACGCCAAGCGCGCTCACCCCATCCCGCAATCCACTGGCTACAAGGTACAGGCAGTGGTCGGGCATCGGGCCTGGGTAAAAAATGGCGATAGCGAAGACAGCGTCAAGGCTGGCGACCCGTTGCCGCCGGTGCAGCGCGAACTGAAAGTGCTTGCCGTGGATCGCGACAGCGGCATCGTGGTTACTTCACCCGCTCTTTAAAACAGGGACGTTGTCATGGCGGCCGGATTTGCCGATCTAGTAGATGTAATGGTCAATATCGGGAAGGTCATCCCGACAGCGATCATGATGTGCCAAGGTATTGCCGCGCTTATCGGCCTTTACCTGACCGGCGCTGCGTTGATTGAAATATGGGGTGTCACCCATGACAACGCATTGAAATACGTGGCGGGGCGGCAGCGATTTTCTGTCGGCTCTGCCTGTGTGCAATTGGTGATCGGTTCTATTTTGCTGGCGATCGGTACGCTGGAGTGGATGGGCATCATGTCGCGAACCCTGACCGGGGATTATGCCAATTCGCGCATGCTGTCCTATTCCTCGACCGGGACGACTTTGCAAGAACAGGCACAACTGGCAACCCTGGCCCTGCTGGGCATCATGCAGGTTGTCGGTTTGATCGCCATGGTGAAAGGTTGGTTGACGGTAAACGGTTATTACAACAATCAAACTCAAGCCGGCCTCGGTACCGCCAGCGGATGGATCATCGGCGGTGTCCTGGCGTGGAACTTCAAATGGTTCAGCGATGTACTCAACAACACAATCGGATTCAATCTGGTTGGCCTTTTCACGCCGTGGTCGTAACGGCGTTTCGAAACATGAAATCCAAGGAGCGTCACTCATGAAAGCACTCAAAACCCTGAAAGCTGCCTACGATTCGGCCAAGGTTCGTGCAACTACCGCTGTTATTGCTGCGCTGACTGCCCCGTCGGCATTCGCCATCTCCAAGACGGACCTGACCCAGGATACTTCCGGCGGCAAGACGGCCGATGACGTCATGACCAATATCGACAACACCGCTCAGGGTGGGGCCACGCTGCTGATCTCGCTGGTGTCGATTGGTGGTTTCGTGGTTGTCGCCATCTCGCTGTACACCCTGTGGAAAGCCTCCAAGGATGAGCGTGAGAAGCCGATGTCGGCGATTGTCGGCCTGTTCATCGGCGGCCTGATGGCGGGTGTCGGTACCGTGATGTGGATCATGCGCAACACCATGGTCGAATAAGGCTGTGCGCCGCTGAACCTATGGCGGGGCGTGAAGCCCCGCACCTCAAGAACAGTTTCGGGAATATTCGGACGTGAGCGAAACAAACGCTTCTGAACGCGGGGCAAACACGGTGCCCACGTTGTCGAGTGGCTATCTCAGTCGAACTGCCAACCAGCCGGTATTTGGCGTGCGTCGGCCACTGTGGCGCTCGGACGATGACCAACGCAAACTGTTCAGCGATGAAAACAGCAAACTTCGCACTTCGGTGTGGCAGCGCGACAATTACACCTGCCGCTTCTGCGGGTTCAAGTCTGCCAAGTTTCAGGAACTTCATGCACTGGACGGCAATGCCGACAACTGCACCAAGGAAAACCTGATCACCGCCTGCAACCTGTGTCGTCAGGTTCATCATCTTGGCGCCTGCGCCATGAATGACACCGGCTTTTTCGTCGCCGTGCAGGAACTGACGCAAACCGAGATCAATAACATTGCCCGCTGTATCTACGTTAATGAGTTGCTCGATGACGTGGCGGTCAATGAAAAACTGGCCAGCCTGCTGGCGGCTTTCAAGTTTCGGGGTAATGACACACTGAAAGCAATATTCGGTGGCGAAGTCATCACCGTGCTTGGCGTGGCGGAAACCCTCGCAAGCAAGCAACTTGTCAGCGATGAAGAATTTAGCAAGCGCGCTGAATGGTTGGCGCCGTTACGGCTGTTCCCAACCAAAAGCGCGTTCAAAGATGGACAACTCGAATACTACGCGGCCAATAACCGCGCGCTGTTTTTGCCAGCTAACTGGTCGGCATTGACCAGCCAGTTACTGAAGAATTTTGCTTGATGCAGCCGCTCGTACTGCTGCTCAGTCTCGCCGTTGAGAGCGTTGGCAAGGGAGAACAAGGAAATGTTTAACAAACTCGAGGCGGTGATCCTGACGGTGCTGAGCCAGCTCAAGGCAGACGTACAGGACTATTGCGACCTGGAAACGGTCGATGGCGGGCAGGCCATCGTCGCCAACGACGGTTCGCTGGCTTCCATCGTGCGCTTCAACGGCACCAAGAGCGTGCTTGGGCGCGAACAGTTCGAACGCTTGGTCAGCCTGCTGGAAGCGTCGCTCTCGGTGTATTTCAAGGTGCGCGGCCATCACCTGCAGATTGTCTTCAGCCGCGACCTGGATGCGACCGCCCCGCTGGAGCAGAACGCCTTGCAGCAGGCAGCAACCGCCGAGCGGCTGAACCTCAACGTGCGGCACCTGATCAACGAGGGTGTCAGCAAGTACGCTCAGTATGTGTATGACGAAGAATGCTACCTGGTGTTCTGGTCGCGACCTGCGCTGCTCGACCAGACCGAAAGGTCGATGGCGCGCGAGGCGCTGAACGAGTTCAGGAAGGAATCGGAGTGGCCGGCCACCGCCGAAGCGCAGAACCTGCTGCGGCCCATTTCCTACCTCAAGGACCGCCACCTTTCCTTTGTCACCAAAATTTCCGAAGACCTGACGTCCCCCGAGTTCGGTTGCTCGGCGGATGTGCTCGACGTCAGTGAAGCGATCCGCGCCATCCGTGCGAAGGTGAACCCCGACATCACGCCGCGTACCTGGAAGCCCTATATTCCGGGCAGCGCCATTCCCATGCGCTGGAAGACCAGCAAGCGCAATGGCGACATGTCGGAGTTCATGTACCCCACGCTGCCCAGCCAGATCATGGTCACTTCGGCTGAAATCGGCAGTGGTGAGCGCACCAGCCTGCTGCCGGACCCTACCAGCGTGCGGGTTGGCTCGCGCGTGTATGCGCCGTTGCTGATGTCGATTCCACCGGCAGAACCGCAATATTTCAACACCCTGTTCAACAGCCTCAATCGCGCGGAAACGCAAGAGAACGGTGTGTCGCGCGCTTTGCCGTATTCGGTGTCGATCATGCTGTCCTCCGACGGCATGAGCGTGCTGGCCTGGAAGAGCCTGTTCGCCCAGCTGCTGTCGGTCACCTCCGAGCAGAACCGCAACATCAACCTCGCCACCAAGGAACTGCGCGAGCGCGTGCGTGACGGTGAATGCATGGTCAAGCTGCAGGTGGCCGCGATGACCTGGGCCAGCCCGGACGAAAAGGGCGTTAAGGAACTGGCGCTGCGCAAGTCGAAGCTCTGGCGCACCCTGGAAGCCTGGGGCCAGCCGGTATTCATCGAGCGTACCGGTAACCCGATGCAGGCGTTCCAGTCCAACTGCCTGGCCCTGACTACCAAGCACATGGGCGACCCGGCCGCTGCGCCGTTGGGGGATGCAGTGGCCATGCTGCCGCTGACCCGGCCAGCTTCGCCGTTCCAGGAAGGTTCGACCATCTACCGCAGCCTGGATGGCAAGATCCTCAAGTACCAGCGTTTTTCCTCGCAGCAGACCACCTGGATCACCCTGATTGCAGGCAAGCCAGGTTCGGGCAAGTCGGTGTTGATGAACAACAACCACTTCGAATCGTGCCTGATGCCAGGCCTGACCGGGTTGCCCTACATCGGCATCACCGACATCGGTATTTCTTCGTCCGGTTTCTGCGACCTGGTGCGCGACAACCTGCCGCCGCGGCTGCATCATCTAGTGGTGTACAAGCGTTTGCAGAACGCCCGCAAGGACTGCATCAACCCGTTGGATACGCCGCTTGGCCAGCGTTACCCGCTGCCGAAGGATCGCGAGTTCAACAAGAACTTCCTCACTATCCTGGTGACGCCGCCCGAACGCGAAAAGCCCTATGAAGGGATGAGCAACTTCGTCGGCCGCATGGTCGACCTGGCCTACCGGCGCAAGGACGACAAGATCGAGCGGGCCAGCCCGGAGACCTACAAGCCCGGCCACAACGACGTGGTCGACAGCGCCGTGGCGGCGCTGGGCTTCCGCATTTTGCCGGCCACCACCTACTGGGAACTGGTCGATGCAATGTTCGATGCCGGCATGGTGTACGAAGCGGAAGTCACCCAGCGCTATGCGGTGCCTACCCTCAACGACCTGGTGGCAGTGGCATCCACCGAAGAGGTGCGAGCCGAGTACGAAGGCTCCGGCGAGGTAGGGCGTAGCCTGGTCGATGCGTTCATTCTCGGCATTCGCGAGGCGGTCGGCGACTTCCCGGTGTTCGCCGACCACACCCGTTTCGACGTGGGCAGTGCCCGTATCGTTGCCCTCGACTTGCAGGACGTGGCGTTGCAGGGCTCTGCTTCGGCCAAGAAGCAGACTGCCTTGATGTACATGATCGCCCGCCAGTGCTTCATGAAGAAGGTGGCCTTCTCGAAGGAGGACTTCCCGTTCTTCACCGAGAAGTACCTGCCGTTCTACGAGCGCCTGGTGGCCGACCTGGTGGATGAATACAAGGTCATGTGCATGGATGAATTCCACAAGACCGGTGGCCACGTGGGCTTGCAGGAACAGATGCAGACCGATGGCCGCGAGGCCCGTAAGTGGAACATGGAGATCATTCTGGCTTCGCAGTTGATGGAAGACTTCGGCCAGCTGACCAAGATCGCCACGGCCACCTTCATCCTCGACTCGGGCACCAAGGAAACCCGCGACTGGTTACGGAAGAACATCGGCCTGTCCGACACCGAAGAGCATGCGCTGGTCAACTTCGTGCACGGTGCGAACAAGCATGGCTGTACCTTCCTGGCCCGCTTCGAGACCAAGAATGCCACCTACAGCCAGCTGTTCACCATGTCGGCCGGGCCGATGCGCCTGTGGGCACTGACCACAACCGCCGAGGACCGTAAGCTGCGGACCATGCTCTACGAGCACATGCCGCGCCCGGACGCGCTGGCCCTGCTGGCCCGGCGCTTCCCGTCAGGGGGTTGCAAAGACATGGTCGAACGCTTGAAGCGAGAGACGTTCAAGGACGTCGAGTTCGTCGATGACGACATGGAACAGTCGGTGATCGCACGGATCGCCAAAGACCTGGTGGCTGACTACATCAGCGCCAGTGCATTCGAAGACGTAGTGTGAGGGAGTGACAGATGGCTCAGTACAAGGGCGCATCCCGTCAGCATGAAATCAGCAGCAGCCGCAGGCGCAAGGATACCCGCCTGGCCGGGCAGCGCTTCAGTGATTTCTTCCAGTCGGCCGATGGCGCGGTTTTCGGAACCTTCGCGCTACCGGTCCTGGCGCTGATTTCGATCAAGGTGCCCTTTTCCGGTGAGCTGCTGTTGCTGCTGGCGTGGGCGTTCAAGCGCAAGTTCGTCGACGTCGACAACCGCACGTTCGATTTCCCTTACCGGGTGCCCAAGCTGGCGGACGTCAATGACGGCTCGTACAAGGGCAAGAAGAAAGGCGAGGGCGTGACGCTCTTCGGCAATGACCTGGAGAGCAAAGAGCAGATCTACGCCGGCGACAGTGACCTGCGCACCCACCAGCTGGTGCTGGGTACCACTGGCTCCGGTAAGCCGCAGCCCAAGCATGCCAAGGTGCTGACCCCGGGTGGCTGGGTGCCAATGGGCCGCATCCGGGTCGGCGACAGCGTGTGCACGCCCGATGGCAAGCAAGCTGCGGTGCTGCAGGTGATCGAGCAGGGCATCCAGCCGATCTGGACCGTGGCCACGCGTGACGGGCGCCGGGCGCAAGCCACGGGTGACCATCTGTGGCGGGTGCTTACCCGCGGGCAGGATGGCAGCGAAGAAGCCCATACCGTGACCACCGACGCCATTCGCGAGCTGATGGGGCGCGGCATCGTGGTGATGCTGCCCAAGGTGCGCAAGAAGCGGGGCTCGGCCAAGTTCAACGGCTGGGCCGAGGTGTGGAAAGTGACTGCTGCCGGTCAGGCACCTTGCCAGTGCATCGAGATCGATCACCCGCATCACCTGTACATCACCGATGACAGCCTGGTCACCCATAACACCGAGCTGTTGCTCGGTATCGTCTTCAACGCCCTGGTGCAGAACACTGGTTTCATCTACGTCGACGGCAAGGGTGACCCCAAGCTGCAGAAGGAAATCTTCCGCCTGTCGCGCTACCTGGGCCGCGAAGATGACCTGCTGATCATCAACTTCATCACCTCTGGCCGCGACTTCGTCGAGAAGCAGGTCGACAAGGTGACCAACAACATGAACATGATGGGGAACACCTCGTCGGGCATGTTGATCGAGCTGATCGTGTCGCTGATGGATGATTCCGGCGGCGGCGGTGACATGTGGAAGGGGCGGGCGATCATGTTCGTTGCAGCCCTGACACGGCCGCTGACCTACCTGCGGGACAAGGGACACATCAACCTGTCGCCCGAGAAGTACCTGGAATATTTCGAGCTGAACGTCATCGAAGATCTGGTGTGGGAGCATGGCGGCAAGTACGGCGAGATGTTCGATGTGATCGTCGCCCCGCTGCGCTCGTACCTGCTGACGCTGCCGGGCTACCAGAAGGCCAAGTTCAAGAAACAGGAAACCAAGACCCTTGAGCAGCACGGCTACATCGTCATGCAGCTGGGGCGGATCTTCAACGACCTGACCTTCAACTACGGCCATATCTTCAAGACCCGCGTCGGTGACGTGGACTTCTACGATGTGGTGATCAACCGCCGCTTGCTGGTGGTGCTGCTGCCGGCGCTGGAGCGTGCACCGGACAGCATGCGCATGCTTGGCAAGATGATTGTAGGCAGCATCAAGCAGATGATGGCCGGCTGCCTGGGCAACCGGGTCGAAGGGGTAGTGCGCGAAATCATCGACAGCCGGCCGACCGGCTCGAAGTTCCCGTTCTACACCATCCTCGACGAATATGGCTATTACGCCGTGGTCGGCTTTGCCGTGGCCCCGGCCCAGGCGCGTAGCCTGGGCTTCAGTGTCACCTTCGCCGCGCAGGACTTCTCCTCGCTGAAGAAATCCAGCGCCGAAGAAGCGGATGCCACCTGGGAAAACACCAACATTCGCGCCGTCGGCCGCCTGACCTCGGGCACCGAATCGGAAACCTGGCGGCGCGTGCAGGGTGCGGCGGCCGAGTCTGCGCAGGCCATGCTGGGCAACTTTGAGCGTACTGCCGGCAACGAACAACTGCGGCAGTCGGACAACATTGCCATCGAGCAGCGCAGCCGGTTGAACTACGACGACGTCGCCATGCAGGAGAACGGCGAGTTCACCTTCCTGATCGGCAAGAAATCGCAAAATGGCAAGACCGGTGGCGTGGCGCTTATTCGTGGCCTGGGCTTCTACACGGCCGGCCCGGCGCCGAAGGAAATGCGCATCAACGATTTCATTCCGGTCGAGCCGCCCGAGCCTTCGGACCTGCCGCAGAACCGGCAGTCGCGCCAGGCATTCGTCGACAGCCTGAAGGATGGCTCTTTCGCCAAACGGGTGCGCGCGGTAGTGAAGGGTGACCCAACTTTTGCCCGCATGCACAGTGTGTTCGAGCATAACTATGCCGACCCTGGCCGGCCTTTGCTGGGCCGGCTGGACGCCTCGTTCGGCGTGCTCGGGGCGTATTTGTCCGGCGACCTGAAGAAGCCGGCTCCTGTAGCACCACTGGCAGAGAAGCCGGTGCCGCAGGCCCCCGCCGAGGTGCCAGTTGCGGCAGTGGTTACAGCAGCTCCAGCGCCCGCGCCACAAGTTGACCCCATGAGCCCGGAGGGGATCCAGGCAAGCATCCTGGCCGTTGCCGACCTTTTGGCCGTGACGCCAGTGACGCCAGCCGTTGCGCCGGCAGACGAGCAGGAGCTGGACGATGAATGGGCTCGTGAGCTGGCCATGGTCGTGCCACAGCAGATGCTCGACATGCAGCTGATGGCCCGTGGTGAAGGCTTTGCATCGCTGTCGGACAAGTGGGCCG
This sequence comes from Pseudomonas sp. DCB_BI, assembly GCF_026240995.1. NCBI lineage: Bacteria > Pseudomonadati > Pseudomonadota > Gammaproteobacteria > Pseudomonadales > Pseudomonadaceae > Pseudomonas > Pseudomonas sp. DCB_BI. The sequence continues at coordinate 56,024 of NZ_JAPFCG010000012.1, forward strand.
CACAAGAGCGGATCGAGCAAACCTGCGCAGAAATTGCCCGGCAAACGAACTACAGCGTAACCCCTGAGCCCGGCGCTCAGGGTGTGGCCGGCATGCGCGAGCGGTTGAATGACCTGCAGGCCCAGTGCCGCGTGATGATGAAGGAGCAGTCGCACGAGTAAGGCTGGGCGTCAGGGCCGTCGGTCGGCGTGCGATACTATTTGATGTCATAAATTGACGACGATAGATATCTGACAGATAATCAGAAACAAGAATTTTTGCATGCTAGGGTGAGGCGATGGGGCTGTTCAGTTCAGGGAAGAAAGCTGCGAAATTCGCGTTCATCACCATGCCGATGGCGGCGCTGGGCGTGAATCAACTGCGTATGGGCAACCAGCACATCAAGGCACTTTGGCGTTCCAACTTCAGCCCAGCGTGCCCCCAGTGCGAGCGGGGTGTGCTGCTAAAAACGGAAGGTGACCACCAGGAGTTCGAGCAGGGGCCGCATGGCAAGATGCGTGTCCTGCACAGCTGGGGTTGCAACAACTGCGACTTCGCCTTGCTTGAAGAGGATGACGTCAAGAAGGTCAAGGCGCATGCCGCGCGCTATCGCAACGAGCGCGTCAAGGCGCAGTTGACCACCATCGAACGTGACGAGATCGACCGGATTGCCCGTAACCACCGCTTGCACTCCCGGGCGTTCTTCATTGCCAGCGCTGCTGCGATTGCCGGGTTCGTCTACATGCTGGCGACCGGCGCGGGCATCCTGATTGCCCTCAACTGGCTGTCGATCGGCTTCGCGCTGTGGGTCTTCGGCATGAAGAAATCCTATCGCAGCTGGCAGGTCTCGACCGGGCAGCTGTTTGTCGAGGGCGCGTTCTGGTTTTGGTTCCAGCACCAGAAATGGATCATCTGACCATGATGCGCAAACGGCCCCAGTGGCTGTTCATTCCCCTGCTGTGTTGCGCCATGCAAGCATTGGCCGATGACTTCTATGCCGTGCGCCCTGCGGATATCGACTGCGTCGTGCAGGCCGCGCAGCGCCAGGGTGTGCCGGCCAACGTGCTGTTGGCCATCTCCAGCAAGGAAAGCGGCAAGAACGGCCAAAGCGTGTCGAACCGCAATGGCACCTTCGACCTCGGCCACTTCCAGATCAATACCACCCACTGGGGTCCGAAAGGCGTGTTTGCCGCATACCCGGCGATCACCAAGTCCGATGTTGCCTGGCGCGGTTGCTACAACGCGGAGTTGGCGGCGTGGCTGCTGCGCCAGAAGCTGGACGAGAACAATGGCCAGGACTTCTGGACCCGCGCCGCCAATTACCACTCGCGCACCCGCAAATTCAACGACATCTACAAGAAAGACCTGATCCCGCTGGCGGTGAAATGGGGCAAGTACCTCGAGCGGCAGCGCCACGCCAGGCTGGTGGTCAGCTACCAGTAACGCAGGCCGCCGCAGAACGCCAAGGCTTCTGGGCGAGGGTTACCCCGGGTCGATGAACAAGACAACTTCAGGAGTTTTTACATGAAAGGAATACGCATGGGTGCACGCGCCTGCAAGGCTGGCGGTGTGCTGGTGGCACTGGTTGCGCTGGGTGGTTGTGCCAGCTCTGCCAAGCCTACTACCGAAGACACCGAGGCGTTTGCCAGCCGGATCATCGCCGACAAGGTGTCGGTAGCGGTCAATTCTCAGCACACCTACGTTTCGCGGCTGAACGCCGACCGTGTGCAAGCGGCTTCGCGGCAGGCTGCAGTAGACACCGACCAGGTCGATATCGACTTCATTGGCAAGCCCCAGGAGCTTCTGCAGACCTTCGCCAGCCGTTATGGCTACGCCTATGTCGAGAGCGGCAAGCGCGTCGATCTCAAGCCCATCAACGTGTGGGTGCGCAAGGCAACGCCGATCAACGTACTGAAGGATGTGGGTGCTCAGATCGATACCGGTGCCGATGTGGTGCTGGACAAGAGCACCAACACGCTGCGCCTGATCTACAAGCCGGTACCGCTGGCGCTGGGGAGGGGCTGAACATGGCGATGGACATGCCCCCGATGACTCTCGAGGACGCCGAGCGCCTCTATGACAAACCCGCCTACGTGCAGCAGCAGGGTGACGCCGGTGATGCCAGGTCGGCTATCGAGGCCATGCGTGACGAGAAGAACCAGGCATCGGCCGCGCGCGGCGAAGCCATTCTCGATGCGGCATTGCAGGTGGGGGTGAAGGCTGGCCTGGCGTGGCAGCTGACCAACATCAACAAAGCCCTGAAGCTGCGCGAGCGTGAGTTCGACACCGTCTATGACTTCAGCAGCCTGATGATCCAGGACCGCGTCGTGCCGCCGGTCATCACCGAAGCGCGCCACCTGTACAACCAGGACGGCGACTACACGCTGCGCTTGTCGGGGGCGGCCTACAAGATCGAGTCGCAGGCACGCTTTTCCTCCGTGCCGCCCAGCTGGCGCGAATACCTGAGCTTCCCGCCGCCCACCTTCGACCGCACCTCGTTGGTTTCGGCGCTGGTGCCGCGCTCCGACGAGGAAGAGCGGGTGTGGAAACTGGCCGTGCGCGAGGGCTGGCAACAAGGGGTCGAGCAGGCCAACCTGATGCTGACCTACGGCTTCGACCGGATGAACCGCGATATCGATGGTATGCGCCGTTTCAATGAATTTGCCCGCCACGGCCAGGTCACCATGCCGATCATCTCCGGTGCGGCGATCCCGGTTACCCGGGAAGGGCGGTCGATGGCGGTGGACGAAACCCTGCTGCGCATCACCGCCTTGCCCGAGTTCAACGACAACATGAACGTGTGGCGCAGTTCGATCGCTACTTCGACCATTGCCAACCCGCCCCGCCGTGCGCCGGTAACCGCCGCTGGCAGCCCGGCGCCATCGCCTGCTGCAGCCCGACAGCCTGCGGGCGTTGAAGGGGGGCGGCAATGAAGCAGGACTTCCACGACGACGTGATGATGCTGGAGCCGGGTGCGATGATCGAGCGCCTGGAGCGCCTGACCAGTTACGAAGACCCGTTTCGTTTCGATCGCGCCGACCAGTTCAAGGCCATGATGCTGGAAACCCTGACCCATGGCGTCAGCGACATTTTCATCCAGCCCGCATTGCCGGTGGTGGTGAAGAAGTACGGGCGGATGTATGCGGTCACCCGGCGTGCGCTGGATGTCGGGGAAGTCAACGAACTGCTGAAGATGGCGGCCAACCGGGACACCGCCACCACCGATATCGTCTCCGGCACGGCGGTCAACGAGCGTTACGAGTTGTTCGACCCGGAGCGCAAGGATGCGCGCGGTGCGCGCCTGCGTTATGCCTATCGGGTAAACGCCTCGCCCATCGCGTGCCATGGCGATACCTCGTGTCAGATTGTCATCCGGGCCATTCCCGATGATCCGCCACGCATCCAGGACGTGGGCCTGAGCGAGGAAATCGTCAGAATGGCCACGCCGCGTGATGGCATCGTCTACGTGGCCGGTGCCACCGGCCATGGCAAAACCACCACCTTTGCCGCCATCAACCGCTTCATCCTGGAAAACGACACGCCGATCAAGGGCAACCTGATCAGCCATGAAGAACCGATCGAATTCACCTACGACAAGGTCCAGAGCAAGCATTCGATCTTCGTGCAGTCGCAGATCCCCACGCACTTCAAAGACTTTTACCGGGCAAACCGCGAGGCCATGCGACGTGCGCCTGGCCTGTGCGTAATCGGCGAGCTGCGCGACCAGGAGACCATTCGCGCGGCGGTGGAGCTGTCGCTGACGGGGCACCCGGTGTTTGGCACGGTGCACGCCAAGGATGTGGCGGCGATCATGCGTCGGATGATTTCCCGCTTTCCGGAGCAGGAGCGTGCCACCGCCATCTACGACCTCGTCGATACCAGCCGTTTCATGATGGCGCAGAAGCTTGTGCCGACGGTGGATGGCAAACGCACCGCTGCGCGATCGTGGCTGAGGTTTACCGAGCAGGTGCGCGACACCTTGATGGACCTGACCGACATGGGTCGGGTAACCCAGCGGGTTGCCGAGTTCGTGCGTGAAGAAGGGCATACCTTTGCTGCCGAGGCGGATCGCCTGCTGGCCGCAGGCCTGATCAGCGAGGCGACTGCCCGCGACCTGCGCCACGGCTAAGGTGCTGGCTGCCCATTAATGCTGACTGCAACGAGTTTACGGAGAAGTTATGGCAACAGGACGGTATCACTGGAGCAGATGCGCTCCCCCCGCACGTTTTTTCGTGATCAACGCAAGCGCCGCCTTGCCGTGGTTGATGTTGCTGCTGGTACCGGCGCTGTGGAAGTTTCTGCTGCCCTTGGCGCTGTGCATGACGTTTGCCCTGGTCTACATCGAGGTGGTGAAGAAAATGACCGTGCGGGCGGTGTGCCGCCGAGTCGCAGTGTTCATGGTGGGGCGAGTGCGTACCACGCACAATTTGCTCAAGGAACTGGCCAGGTAGTTGGCAAGACAGACATGACCGGCAGAGTCTTTGTGGCGGCCAGAGGAGGCGTTGAATGAAGCAACAGGGAGGTGGGCAGAAGAGCTTTACCTGGGATGACCCCGCCATTTTGCTCGGGATCATGGCGGTGCTTTACCTCGGGGGGTGGGGTGCCTGGTACTTCGCTCACGACAAGATTGCCAAGGTGTACACCTACATTCGCTACGTCGAGCTGTGGTTGCCGAGTGTGCTGGGTGACTTCGCCGCGCTGCCAGGTATTGCCTCGATCAACCAGTGGGTTGGGCGCATGTGTGCGCCGGAAGGCATCATCGGTGCCTGTCAGCGAGATTTTTCCAGCGTCGCGTGGGGTGAAATCACTTCGTCGTCGCTGTTCATGAATGGTTTTTTCCTGCTGCTGATGGTGATCCTGTCGGTGCGCATGTTCCTGCGTATCAACAAGACCCACCCCAAGCTCAGGTTCACCAAGACGCACAATATCAAGAGCTTTGTGCAAGAGAACAAGGCGCAGTACCCGCACCTGCGCATGTTCGCCGAACTCGACCTGATCGCACAGCCGCTGGACCACCCCGTGTTCGGCATGTCGCAGACCTCCCGCCAGTTTGCCTACCGGCACTTGCTGATCAGTGGTTGGCAGGAGCAATCGGATCGCAGCTGGGCCCCAACCCTGGATCGCGAGAAAACCACCGAGGTGATGCGTCGCCAGTTGGGCCAGCACTGGACCCGGGTTGCCAACCTGACGCCGGCAGAAACACTGCTGGTGGCGATAGCGTTGCCGCGGGTGGTCGCCACCGATACAGCGCTGGATGACAATGCTTTCAAGGCGGCCATGGCCGACAGCGACTACATGGTTGCCTGGTGCTGGGACCAGTTCAAGGCACCTGTCGGCAAGGCCGAGCAGCGGGGCGATCTTTATGCCTGGCTGAAGCCCGAAGTGCCGCTGGAAGAGCCTCGGGCGATCATCCAGAAGTACATCAAACACCCCAATGCCAGTGCGATACTGCACGCGCACGCATTTGTCCGCACCATCATCTTTGCCATGTTCTTCCAGGCGCGCCGCCTGGGTGTGCTGCCCCCCGCAGAAATGCGCTGGCTGCGTTTCTTTGACCGTGACATGTGGTATGCCCTGCAGACGATCGGGCGCCAGGCCGGTTTCCCGGAAGCGCCGGGGATCCTGTCGCATTTCCTGTATGAGTGCAAAGCGGGTGTATCACTGGCGGAGCCCCAGCTGGACAAGGCAGTCAACGGTCTTGAGCTGGCGATGTCTGCGTACAAGTATTCCGAGGCCGACAAGAAGCGCTACGAGGACCTGCAGCAGGAAAGGTATGCCGCGGCACAAGGGGCAGCGCTCGATGAGGGGGCTGCTTGAAGCGCCAGTCTTGAAGGTTTGGATAGAAGCAAAGGGCCATCTATATAGATGGCCTTTTTTTGTTTTTTTGGTGCCTTTTTTTGCTTTTTTGTTAGAATACGGTCGTATTGGATTCTTAATAAGGACATCGAGCCATGAAGGGTGTGATTGCAAGACCTGTCGCCATGCTGGCGGCGCTTGTGGCGGGGGTTTCCGTCGCCCATGCCGCCCCGGCACAACCGGCGGACCTCTCTGCCTTCATCACCGCTCAAGGCACTGCACAGGTAAACCCCGCCCAACAGGAGCTTGATGACTTGACCGCGCAGCGGGTGTCGCGCTATGGGCGGATCGTCAGCGCCCGGCCGGTGGGCCTCGGCGGGCTGACCGCCTGGACTGTTGAAAAGAACGGCCATCAAGTGGTGCTTTTCAGTACGCCGGACTCTGCGGTGCTGTTCACCGGCGTGGCCTGGAATGCCGAAACCGGCAGCAATATCTCCGATGCCTTCCTGCCTGGCGTTGCCCAGGCCGTCGTCGCGCCGCCTGTTGCTGCCCCGGTCGCTGCCGCGCCAGCTGCGCCGCAGATGTCACCCGTTGAGGCGCCGAATGTGCGCGAAGCCGCCGCCATGGACGGCAGCTTCAAAGGCGCGATCCCGGAGTCGATGAAAACTGTCGACTCCCTGGCAGGCATCAAGGAAGGCAAGGGGGGTATCGGCGATACCGTCTACATCATCATCGACCCGCGTTGCCCGTACTGCCGCGAAGCATACAACCTGACGAGGGCTTACGCAGCCAAGGGCCACTCCATCAAGTGGATCCCGTCCGCGGCGCTGGGTAACCCGGCAGACGGCGTACCGCTGGCCGCCACCATTCTGCAGGCCAAGGATCAGAAGATGCTGGCGCGGGTGCTGGGCAAGCATGAGCAGGTGCGCTCCGAGCCATCGCCGGAAACCGTCGAACAGCTGAGCACCAACCTGGCGTTTCTGTTCGCCGCATTCGAACACAACGGCAAGGAACAGGCTGGTGTGCCGGCTGCGTTCTTCATCGATCACCGTACAGGGAAGCCAAGGATGATGACCGGCCTTTCACAGGCGGTCGTGCTTGAAGACATCTTTGGAAAACTTTAAGGAGCAAAGTACATGAAAGCCAAAGTGCCGAACTTTGAGTTCGACCCCAGTATCCGCATCTTCGGTTCGGGCGAGCACCTGCTGGTGGTGTTCGACAGCCAAAGCCCCCATGACGCACAGCGGGCTACCCGTACCGTGCGTATCACCGGGGCGTTCCAGCAGCTTTCGCTGGTAGTGGTCGGCTTCGACGCGGCTGAAGACGATGGCCATCAGCGGGTGCTCAAGGGTAGCGTCAGCCTGGCGATCGAGGGCGATGGCGGGCTGCAGGTCAGTCACGAACTGGCGGCCCTGCAACTGGTGTTTCATGCCGAGGCAGACCGCAAGGGTGCGCTTACCCATATCGAGCCTGCGCTGGTTGCCTACACCGTACGCCAGGCCCTTTCGGAATGCCTGAACGAGGCCCTGAACGACTACTTCCAGCGCCAGGAAGCTGAAAGGGCGTCTGTGCCAGCAGAGGTCGTGCGCCCGGTTCCGTTGACTGCTTCGCCGTACCAGGGTGCAGCGCCGCAGCCTTCGCGCAAGGCCTTGCGCGAGCAGGCCGCAAGCAGTGCCGAGAGCCAGGCCAGGTCACGCCGGCGCAAGACCGCGATGGCCTGGCTGGTGCCGCCTTTGGTGGTAATTGCGGTGATGGCGACCATGTCTCATCTTGCTTCCTCCCAGGCGCCGATTGAAAATGCTGTCGCGCAGCAGATGGCGAACGACCCGGAGTCGATCAAGGCGCAGGTGGAACTGACCAAGCAGACCCTGCAGTCCATGGGGCTTGATCCAGGTCAGGGCGGTGACATTGGGTGCCTGGCACCGCAATGATTGCCATTGCTTCCTGCTTCACGGATGGGGTATGCCTTTCGCTGGTTTGCGGGCGCGTAGAATGGCGGGGAGCCCTCTCGCGTCGCCCGAATGCTGCCTTACGGTGCCGAAGGAGGATCTTTTCCAGGATTGGAGAATGAGAGCGGGCCGGGCCTAAGAAGCCTGGTGCTGCTGTTCTGCTTGAGCGGAGTGTGTATGCCTGCGCAGGCACTTTAAGACTATTTTGGATTGGAAATCTTAGGTACGTATATGCGACCAGCGAATGAAGTTAAAGACGGGGCCAAGTTATTGTCCCTTGCCCAGGGCCTGAGGTCGCTGCTGGTCCCCTCGCCAGATGTACTGGCCGACACCGTCAAAGAGTTGCACCCGTTGGTCAACCTGTCCGACAAGGTGCTGCCTCTGAAGTCGTATTTCAACATGGTCCAGGACATCCAGCGGGCCAAGCATACCCAGGCCGCCATGCGCGCTGCCGACGAGCCGCTTAGCCGCGAGGCTATTCAGCAGGGCGTGTCGCGCAAGCTCTGTACCGAAGACATCTTCATGGTTGCCTGTTCGTTCCTGGAAGTGGAAATCGCCAAACAAGGCTCGGTGTACTACCTGAGCGGCGAATCACCCGATTTCAAGGAAACCAAGAAGAACCGAAACCCGCTCGACTTGTCCGACGAGGTCGTATTGAAGAACCTCTCGAGTGGCCTGGCGCGTCCGGACACCGATCGCGGGGCTGTAGAGCGGGGGCAAATCGACAGCGGTTTCAACCACCTGGTGCGGCTGAACCAGTTGCATAACCTGATGGTGGAGTCGGTGCGGTTGATGAAGGCGGACGAGCGCCTGACCAAGGTCGATATCCGCAAGAAATTCAACATTTCGCACACGGACTACGAGCGCATGATGTCGATGGCGCGCCGTTCCGGGCTGATTTCGTTCCGCAACCGCAAAAAGGACCCGTCCAACTCCTACACCTTGCGCAATGACAACCATGAGCGGGTGTCGGAGCACGCCAAGAACTTTGGCCACACGCCGCAGAAGATGCTGAACAAGATTCTGGATGACTTCTTCGGAATGCTGGAAAAACGCAAAAAGCACGAGGACTGATTTACATGGGGATCCAGGGCCATAAGGACGTCGGGCCGGCAATAAGTGCAGGGGAGCGGGCCCGTGTAGCGCGGGCGGCCAGGCAGGTGGTGGGGTATGCCAACTTTCTGCGCTGGACGGCGAACTTCAAGCGGGACGAAGTGCTGCGCCATCCTGAGCACGACCGCGTGATACTGCTCTCGCCCATGCAAAGTGGGCGTTTCAGCTTTGCCCTGGAGGGCGACACTTTGTATGTCGGTGTCCAGCCATTCGAGGCAGCCTGGGCTTCGTGCATGCCTTTCGAAGCTGCCTACGTCTCTGACCGGCTGTACCTGTCGGTGGAGGGCGTGAACTTCATGGATTCGCGCATGCCGCCGCTGGCGCTGGGTATCTTCGTCGACGAGGGTGAAAAGCGCGCGCTCATGGCCGCGGCTCGTTCCATCCAGTTCGTGCAGGTGTCGGTCCGTGACGGCTACGTGGTCGAGGTGGGCGAGCCGTGTGGCGAACCTGTCGAGATGCGCACAGGGGACGTGGTGCGCCAGCTGCGCGAGACCCGCCAGGCGAAGGTGCAGCAGCAAGACATGGGGCGGTTCTTCTGATGCGCTCAAGCAGACATTTCAAGTAAGGATACGTGCATGACCAAGTGTAAATTCCTCCTGCCCGTGCTGGCCGCCGTGGCAATGGCGGGCTGTGTCACGACCGAGCAGATGCCGGACGGGAAGACCAAGATTCGTTTCTCGGACGAAGCGGTCAGCTCGCTGACTTCGATGATGCCCAGCGGCCTTGTTACCGCTGTTGGTGGCGGGGCAAGCAGCGGCGAGCTGGACTTGATCCCGACCAAAAGCCTGGCCGGCAGCGGGCTCTACCTGTATTTCAATGGCCGATACGACTTCGCCTGCGCGAGCGCCTTGCTTTACAGTGCGAAATCCGGGCAGGACCTGGACAAGAACACCAATGCGTCATGTCGCGACAGGTATTTCCAGCGTCAAGCGGAACTGAAGCTGGCGGGTAGCCCTTATGACAGGGCCGCGCCTAGCTATGATGCGCGCAACCCACCTGATGCTTACTGGGGCAAACTTAAGGGCCAGACCCTTGCCCAGCTGGCAAGTACGCAGCAGTTTGCTGCGCGCTTCACGGCAATTCCGCGCATCGACAGCAATGGCAGCATCACCATAACGCCAGGCTTCATGGGCGAGGGAAGTGGGCGGCATGTGGCCGTGGTTACCACCCCTCACCGAATTCCGGTTGTCATGGATGATGCCGGTTTCGCGACGCAGATGCGCTCGCAGGCAAGCAGACTCAACACCCGATCCGGTGAGTGGACCACGTGCGATGCAGTGCTTGCCTACACCTCCACAAAGGACAGGGGTCGGCGCCCGGCTACTATCTCGGCGAACGAGTATTTGCAGTATGAGGTGCAGTTCACGGTTGCTTCGATGTCGTGCCGTGATGGTTTGCGCACCTACAAGAGCGCCTCACAGCAGGCCGCCGTGCGCTAATCCGTCTCTGTGAATCGGTGGGGCGGGGGGCGGCGCTTATGGCGCCGCATTCCAGGCATCGTCTGCTGCCGCCACCGCCTCGTCGATGCCGGAAGTATGCATATCTGCGGCGTTCAGCCAATTCTGATTGAGGTTTGCTTGCTGCGCTGCGTGGTCGTGAGCAAACTCGCGCTGCACGATAGCTTCTTCAATCCCGCTGACGAGCGCTGGCGAAGCCGTACCATATTCGCCTAGCAGCGCTCGTGAGGCCTCCGGTGGAAGCTGATTCACGGCACTGCGTAGCTGTTGGCCGTAATCGGCCAGTGCGGGCTGTTTGGCAATGACGATTTCCGCCGCTTGTGACGGAAAAACGGAGGCGGTGAAGCTCTGGAAGTCCTGCGCGTTCGGCATGGTTTTGTCCTTAGGGGCCGTACCCATCCAGGTCCTCGCTGCGCGACAGCGAAGGATTGGCGTAACGGGCAAATGTCTTGTCAAGGTCGGCAGCCAGATAGGCTTGTTCGCTATGGCGTAATAGCTGCTTCATGAAGTCGCCATCCGAGGCCACTGCAATCACTTGGTCGCGCAGGTTGGCCAGCAGCCCCTCTCGATCGGCTCGAGAGCCGGGAGCTTGGTCGATTGCTTCGATGGCGCTGGTCAGTGATTGGCGCAGGCCGGTTTCCGCTTCGCGCTTGTCACCTGCGCCTGCGGCTTCGAACACCACGCCGCTGATCACCGCGCGATGGATGGCTATGAATGCATCGGCCTCGGCTTTACGGCTTTGCATGACCCGGTCGGAACGCAGGGTGTGCGGTGGCGTATTACGCAGCCACGCCGATTCCTGCTCGCCCAGGGCGTCAATCGTCTGGCGAATTTTTTGGCCGTCAGGACCTTCCCGTAACGCGGCTTGCGCTACGTTTTCCAAGCTGATTGCCGGGTTGCCAGAGGCCGCTATGGCTCTGTCTCGCATGGACCCGGCACCGATCACGAATCGGCTGGCATCGCGTATTGATAGCTGCATCTATGTCCGTCGTTTTTTCACAGGGCTTGAACGCGCCCGAACCAGTCTGCATTCAGCGGTATCTGCTTCTCTGCGCGGTTCGCCGTAATTGCGTCGCGCAGGCATGCGGATCTCGTTAGCTCCTCCGCTGACGTGCTGCGGGTAAACCCATGCGAACCCTAAGGGTTCATCTGCTTGAATGACCTTAGCATTTTTGCTTTCACAATTCTTGTGGGTGCGCTTTAAAAATCGTTTTTTTTGGTTACTTGAAGTATCCCAGTAGATCTCGTTGAAAGCAGGGCCTTCCTCGTCGAGCACAATGCCTGTGCTGATCGGGCCTGCCTGGCTCCAGCGCCCGTAACATGGGTCTCCCGTCAATTCTTCAACTGCCTTTGGCGCAAAGCGTCGCTGGCGTGCGCTTTGCCTACCGAACCGCCGTCAAGCGACCTGAAATGCCTCGGTCAACGCTAAATTGACGCCTGAAAACTGGCTGAGTTTCCTATGAAAGCACCATCTGAAGAAAGATCAACCCGGCAAGGATTCTTCTCGTTCAGATGTGCAGGTTATCACGGTTTTTTCGCCTTTAATCGCTGATTTGGTGGCAAAATGCCAATGTTTACACGACTTTACATTTCCTTACGTAGTCCTTGCGGCATCGGTAGCTACAAGTACTTGTCGGCCTGTTTCGGTTTTTTGTTAGTTTTCTTTCATAACAATATTTTGATAAATGAGTGATTTCTGGTTTAAGATTGCCTGGCTTTGGATATCTGATGGGTCGCGGCTTGTAGCGTGACGCCATGGCTCAGGCTCGAAAGCAACGCTGTGCAGGCAACGCTTGCCGGGCTGCTCGACAGCTCAACTCAAGGACGACGGAGCATTCCAAGGGGAATTCGTCGCGAACGATTCAGATCAACCGTCCGCAACTCGATTCAGGTAGGTATCACAAATGGCCCAGATGCCGTTTTCTCCATGCAGCGACCCAAGCGCGTGTACCGATCAGTCGGTCGCGATGCTTGGCAGGATATTCGGCCCGGTCATCGACTCGCTGGTCATGGGCACCGACCCCAACTCTGTGGAGTCGGGCGCGAACATCCTTGCCACCATGTTCGGCTTCTTCAACAGCGGCATCCTGATCATCGGCTCGCTGATCGTCTCGTACGTGGCGGTGATGGGGGTAACCAACACGGCCAATGATGGCGAGGCAATGGGCAAGAGCTGGTCGTCCTTGTGGACGCCGGTGCGGATCGTGGCAGGTGGCGCCGTGTTGCTGCCGACCACCAGCGGTTTCTCTTTCATCCAGCTGATCGTTCTGATGTTTTCCCTGTGGGGCATCGGCTTTGCCAATGGCACCTATAAAGCTGGCATGGCCATCGGGGTCCTCTCGGCAGACGGTATCGTTCAGGGCGTCAACCAGGCAGGAAACTTCTATGGGCTGCGTGATTTCGCACGCCAGTACATTGGCGTTTCCTACTGTGCCAAGGCTGCAAATGCCATCTATGCGGGACCCACTCCGGCCGACGTGCCGAAAGTTCAGGCCAAGAGCGAAAGTATCAGCGAAGGCGTCAGCAAGCAGGCTGCCGACAAACGAGTCGAGATAGATGGCCGGTTCGAGTCCACCTTCCTCCTCAAGGACCGGAATGCGGTGACCAACCTGGCCGGTGGTCAGCCTTTCTGCGGTACGGTGAAGCTGTCCTCGTACATGGCCCAGACGAAATCCGATGCTATTCCCCAGGCCCTGGAGAAGGTGCGTCAGCAGGTGCAAGGGCAGAAGATCGAAGCCGCCGGCTACCTGATGGCAGATCTGGACGCGTGGGTCGACTCGTGGCCTGTGAGCATCAATGATTCAGGCTGGGAAGATGTCGATTCCGACCGTTTCAACCAGATTGTGAAGACCTGGGAGAACCATATCGCCACTGCGCTCGTCAATGAAGTCAACAACGAGCAGGGTGAGGTGGATAGTGGGCTGAAAGACTTCCTGAAAACCCTCACCGACGATGGCTGGGCAGCCGCTGGCGGTTGGTTCCAGCGCGTTGGCATGGTACGCGGCCAGATTGCAGGCGTGCTTGCGGAACCGGTCGGCTCCGTAGGCGCACCGTCTTTGGTCGGTTTGCCTGTGGATGCGCGTTATATGTTGCTGAGCAATAGCGTGACCACCGTTACCGAGGCAATAAACAAGAAGGCTGAAGAGAAGGATACTTACACCAAGGCCAAGACCACCAAGCCGGAAGACTTTGCCAGCCTCATACCCAAGGACCCCAAAACCGATATCAACGTGGGTTCGCTGCGGGCAGACATGGACAGCAAGATGTCATCGTTCGTCAACGGAATGATGCTGAATGTGGTGCAGATTGCCACCGGTGCCGGCAGCAACGGGCAGACGCCGCTCTGCGGAACGGCAGGACAGATGGGGGGGTCGCTCAACCGCATGAAGTGCGTGGGCGACTATCTGAGCGTTGCGCGCGCCGGGATCCTGCTTGCCGATGTCGCGATCAAGACCACGACCACGGCTGTGCGCTTGCTTGCGGGTACGGTTTCCGCAGCAAAAGTGTTGGGTAACGGCCTGGAGGCGGACAAGATCGTCACACCGCTTTGGGACTGGGTGATCGAGGTGCCAATCAAGCAGCTTGCGTTGATGGCCAGTTACATCGAGCCTCTGGCCTTTTACTTCAGTGTCTTCCTTCCTAGCCTGCCGTACACGCTGTTCATGATCGTATTCGTCGGTTGGGTGCTCGCCGTATTGCAATCGATCATCGCTGCGCCGCTATGGGCTGTGATGCACATGACGCCGGACAGAACGTTCGTGGGGTCGCAGACGCAAGGTTACTTACTGCTGCTGTCACTGTTCGCCCGCCCTGCGCTTGCGATTCTGGGGTTGTTCGCGGCGGTGCTGGTGTCCGACCCCGTGATCGACTACATAGCCACGGGCTTTTTCGCCATGCGCGGTGCAGTCGTGTCCTCGACGGGGGGAGTGGGTGTCATTGCGGAATTCTTGACGTTTGCCTGGTGGTTCATGGTGTTCGGGCTGACGCTGCTGCCCGTGCTGTACATGATCTTCGGCCTGCCGCAGACCTTGCCTGACCAGGTGCTGCGCTGGATCGGCGCGGGTATTGGTGACCTGGGTGAGACCAATGCGACTGGCCAGATGCGCGGCGGCATTGCTGCCGCAGGGGGGAGCATCAGTGGTACTGGCACGGGCATGCGCCTGGGTCGTGATCAAGGCAAGCTGCCCCCGCCGGATGGCTCCTCACCCGGTGGTGGGTCAGGCGGCGGTGGGTCAGGTGGCGGTGGGTCAGGTGGCGGAGGGTCCCGTGGTGGTTCCGGCGACAAAGCGGCGCTTGTCAACGCCAACGGTCAGGGGGTTGGCGGACCGGCCGCTGGCGACTCGAGCGCAAAAGCCGAGGCTGAGTCGGGAGACAAACGAACCTTGGGTGAAAAACGCACCGACGCTGCTGGGGTAGCGCTGGGGCGGGCCATCGCGGGTGGCACAGCTGCCACCGGCAGGACCATGCGCAGGGCCGGCAGTGTTGCCTTGTCCGCTGGGCGTGCTGGCGTAGATTCCTTCCGCGAGTCTGGGGCGGCCTCGCTGGGAGGGCGGGTACGTGATGGCGTTGCCAACGGTGTGCTGACTGCAGGCGCGGGTCTGGCGTCTACAGCAGGTGCCGCCGGGGCCGACTACAAGCAAGCCTTCAGCACAGCAGGTGCTGAGGGCAAGGCTGCGTATAACGAAGGCGCGGATTCGCGAATTCAGGCGTACCAGGATTCTCTGAGCGGTGGCTCAGCCCCCGCCGGGAGCGACACGACTCAAGAGCAGGACGCCTCGCCTGACGCGCAGGCGGAAAGTGCCGGCGCACAGGGTCAACAGTTCAATGAGGCTGCGCTTCCGGCCGGGGCTGACTCGGCAAACGGCAAAGGCGACGACGGCGAAAGCCGATGAGCGGCAGCGATGTGGGGATGCAGATATTCAGGCACTGGGTGGGTGCAGTTAAGGGATGGCAATTTGCTAGCCTGGGCGGAATTTTACTCGCCCCGGGTTGTCTTGGACGGTGACGCGCAATCGTGTGCGTATCTTGATACCTGACTCGGATCGCTTGGCGGAGGCTTGGCATGGATGACAATCAACTGGAAGACCAGCTTCGACGGCTTCTGACCGGCCTGGCAGACCAGGCCATCGTGCGCGGTGAGCAGTTTATCTACGATGGTGGTGAACTGTACGCTGATGATGTGGCGGAAATCGGCCTGGTGGCAGTGCTGTGCATCGCCCAGGCGCTGTCCGAACGCGCGGGGTTGGGCGGGTTTGGTTATCAGTTTCAGCTGGCTGCGCCGGCCAATCCGGTTTTTCCTATTCATGCCAGCGCTCCGCAGGTGCTGCCGGATTTCTTCAAGGTGGCGCCTTTTGTTTCTGCGGTTTTTCACAATGAAGTAATGGGTGCCAGGCAGGATCTGACAATTCTTTACCATGCTGCTGCTCAGCGGTTGCAGCAAGCGGGCTAGCCGAGCGGGCAAGCTTCAAGTACTGAAGCAGCCTCGGTAATCTGGATTTGGTATGTTGCATGAGGATGTTCATATGCAAGACGAAGACAACTTGGGCGACAACAAGGGCACGGGTGTTGAGTTGCCTCCCGGCGTATTTCCACCGATGCCAGGCTACACCACTGGGGACCTAATGGCAGTTGCCAACGCCCCTGTGGAGGCACTGCTTGAAGCGCACAATATTGATCCCGGTCTGATCCGTGAAACTGTTATCGCGCTGGCCGAGCATCTGTACCAGGCATTTGAGAGGGACGACATTCAATACCAGATCGCCACGTGGTATCAGAAGCCGTATGACGAGCCCTGGATGCGCAAGCGTAGTGTCGAAATAATTGCCGAGCAGTTTGCCATTGTCACCGTGGAGGCGGCTGCGGATTCATTGGACGGCTCACCGTTGCGGGCCTTGGGCAAGGCGTTTTTCGGCGACTTTATCGAACGGGCCGGTGCGGCCATAAAGGCCCATATTCTGAAGTTGAATGAAGGCTGACGCTTGCAGTTGTTCATAGGGATATGACATGAGTAAGACCGTATACTTTAGCGTGTACTTTGACGGTACGGCTAATAGCAAGGACAACGACAAACCGTTGGGCAGCCACACCAACGTGGCCCGTCTTTATGAGTGTGATGCGGCGAAAGGTACCAACCTTTCCCGAAACTCCGGCCATGCGCCCGTCGCCTATGATTCCGCCCATTACCTGGGTCTTTCAGAAAAGCTCTATTTCGACGGGGTGGGTAGCCATCAGCGCAGCACACCGACTGCCCTGATCGAGCGTGGTACCGGGCGCGGTGGCGATAGCCGTATCGAGCAAGCCTACGAGGCCGTTGTCGCGTTTTGTAACAAGAACCAGGATCTGCAGGTCGACCTGAACCTGATCGGCTTCAGTCGCGGCGCAGCGCAAGCACGTGCCTTGGCGAACGAGATCATTGATCGGGGTGTACCTAAGCTTGATAGCCAGTGGAAAGCGACCCGGGAGTACCTGATTCCGCCTGGTCAGGCGCAGGTGAACAAGCTCGCCATATTCGACACTGTTGCCTCCTACGGCTTGCCCATAACGGAAAGCCACCCTGACAAGAACCTGGAAATAAGCAGGAACGTAAAGTCGACCACTCACCTGGTGGCAATGCATGAGTATCGTACGACGTTTCCGCTGACCAGCGCGTTGCGTAACGACGACAACTCAAGGGTTGAAGAGATTAAGTTCGCAGGCGCGCACTCTCAAGTTGGGGGCGGCTACCGCAACGATTTGCTGGCTGCTGGTCCACTGGCCTTCATGTACGATCGCCTGAAGTCTGCTGGCGTCGAATTGGGGCCGTTGCCGCCGGAAGAAATGAAGCGCATCGAACAATACAACGCTTTGATCAAGCACCCTGACCGGTTGCAGGATGCGTTGATCGATTCTCGATTGCTCAAAGGCAATGAAGCATTCAGGCGCGAGGAAAACGGGTCCTGGACAGTGCTCAACAATCGACCGTTTCCGACGGAGCGTGGCACGGCCAATGTGCTGGGGTGGACAATTCTGGAGCGCCTGGAGTGGCAGAAACAGCCCTTCGATCACGCGGTGAGCGGCCGGAAAGTCATCTTTGAAAATGATGGTTCGCGCGGCGAGCCAGTTATCCGACGCATCGGCAAGGAGCTAGGTCAGAACTTCTTCGGGTGGAGCGACAAGGCCGAAGGTTCTTCGTCGTTGCCTGACTACCAGCCCGATAGCAGCTTTAGCGGGACAGTAGAGGCTCGACAAGAACGCTTCGAGGCACAAGAGGCTGCGCAGTCAAGGAAGCAAGTGGCTGAACTCTCGTTATTGCTCGCGGGCTCGAAGCCAGAGATAGCGCACATTCAACGGCTCGGCCTTGAAGAGGTGCCGCTGCCAACCCCGAGCCTGCCGCCTAGGTATGCAGTGCTTCGGATCGACCACGAAGGCTCATCGGCCTTTGCGGACCTAGGCTTCGAGTACGAGGCCAGCCGTATTGTCGAAGATGCCGGTGACTATGCCCGCAATCGAGGCCCCCTGAGTGTGGGTGACCCGGTCATGCTCCACGACACCAACGGCAACGTGGTGGGCGAGCTGGAGGCTGCCTATGAGGCGCCGACGTTCGCTGGAGAGTGCGGTGTCCTGATCGCAATCGACATGCAGCACGTGGCACAAGATGCGCAGGCAGGTTTCCTTCACGATGGCCTCAAGCAGGCAGCGCGATGGATTGCCGAGCGGCCGGAAGGCAGTTTGACGGATGATTACGAAATTCCCGGGGAAGATGGCAAGCCGCTGGGGCGTGCGATGGTCGCCCGCCCAGTCCCCCTTGAGTTGCAGCGAACTGTTACCTGGCAAGCTCCCGAGCCCTGATGGTCAGGCTGAGTTTCGCCAAGCACGGTAGTAAGGCTTTTTGCTGCCTGCTTGCTTAGAATGCACCTGTTGCCGGCGGTGGTCGGCCATTCAATCGGTAAGGGCGAGAAGATGAAAATCCACAAATACCAGCCAGGCACCTTCATCGAGGTCGATGACATGGCGGGTGGTCGCCGTGTGGGCATGGTCTGCAAGGACGGCGTAACGTTTTGGGATTTGCTCGATTCCGAACGCTGCACGCCGCTGACGATTCATCCTTCAATGCATCCGCAGGCACTGGGTACATTGGTCCAGTTCAGTCAGGACAAGGGATTGGTCAGTGCGACCCAGGCGCTGGTTGCTTACCTGCAGGCCTCGGGGGATACGCGACTGACTGAAGACCCGCTGTTTGTCATGCGCGCCCTGTGGTTCCTCGCTAAAAAGGCTATCACTGAGAATGTTCCTGATTCGGCGACGCTGTCGTGGGCTTGCGAGCAGGCTCGCGCTCAGGAGCAAGCCGCAGCGCGCATTCATCACTTGGCTGGACAATATTGCTCTGGCTGAGTTGAATGCGGAGTGACCAGGCGTCCCCGCACTCAGTCGGGGCTTGGTGCCTCGGGCGTAGGCAGGTTGGCCAATTGGCGCTCATGCAGCGCCGCGTAGCCATCGACTGTGGCGCGCAGTGTTTGCAGTGAATGCCTCGAAACGGCGCCCGGGCTATGTTGGGCGAGCGCTTCGTAAACACTTTGGGCGTCGAGTTGGTGAATGCCGAAGGCTTCATCCAGGGTGGCCTGCTCCACGGTTTGCCAGTCCACTTGTGTCGGCAGCTCATCGCGCAGGGCGGCTGCAGCGTGTTTGCCGAAGAGGTGTGCCACCCCGGCTTTTGCTTCCAGGCCTGGCAGGGCTTCAATGCGCGCGCGCAATATTTCCTGGCGCGCCCGGCGCTCCACAGCCGCATCCGGCGACGCCAGTTCCACCAGCATTTCACCTACATCGGTAAACCCTTCGCTGGCGAAAATTTCCGCAACCTTGCGTGAGCGCGCTTCCTCTCTGGGCAGGAAGATCGCCATACCGTCGTCGTACGGTTGCGGCAGGTCGCCCCAGTAGTGAGTGGCCTTGAAGTCGCGCAGGGCATCGAGTGCATCATTGAAGAACGCGTCCTTGTTCACGGCATAGATGGCGTACTCATCGTTGAGCTGAGCGGCAGCCCCGGCATCGAGGCCGTTGCGAACCAGGCGGCCCTGCAGCGCAACCGGCTGCTGCAACTGCCCGGCAATATGCCGGGCGGCGACGAAGTGGTGCGAGCCGCCGCTGTTGGCCAGGTACAGGCCATCATCCCAGTCGTACCGCACCATGAAGTCGCTGCTGCCATGCACGATGCCGATCTCCGGCCAGCGCAGGTTCTGCGCAAGCCCCTCCTGGCTCATGTCGCGGGTAAAAGCCTGGCAGGCTTGCTCGGCCATCTGTTGCAGGGAGAAAAACCGGTACAGCTCGGATTTGGAGGCGGACAGGCCAGTCACATCACCGATGTCACACGCGAACTCAGGCAGGGTTTCGGTTTTGCCCAGCCGCGCCAGTGCGGCGATCTGCCGATGCTCGCTGTGGTAATGGCCGTCGCTGGCGCGCCAGCCCCTGACCTCACCGTTCTGTTCGCTGCCCTGGCCGAAACCGATACGCTGCGACCACTCATGCCAGCGCACCACGCTCGATGAGGCAATGACGGCGGCGGGGTCATCCACCCTCATGCGTAACGTGGGGGTGTCGGCAATGACCCGTCGTAAACGGGCAGGGATGCCCAGGTCGTCCTTGACCGTTTCCAGAAACTTCGCAGCCAGTGTCCTGAAGCTCATGGCGTGACTCCTTTCAGCGCATACAGGTTCGCGAGGCGTTACTGGGTGGCGCGCTGTACCGCATCCGCTGCCTTGCGAGCTGTGCTCTTGATGGTCTTCACCACTGTGCGCATGTCGTACGAACAGCTGATGTAGGTGCTGTTGCCATCTTCATACAGCCACAGGTCGTGGTTACCGACTTCTTTCTTGTACTGGCCGAATTCGTCTTTGGGAATGTCGGCCAGCTTGGCCACTGCCTGGATGCTCTCGCCGGTGAACGCCCCGGAGTAGGTGTCGAAGTCACCTTCACCATTGGAGCCTGGGTGCATTGCAAGCTTGGTCACGGCGCGGCCGTAAACGTCCAGCGGGTTCGGCACGGTGTACTCGCCGTCGGATAGGTCCGAGGCCTGCACGATGGCCTTGCCGTTGGCCGCCTTGACCAGTGCCTCGAATTGTTCAGGCGAAACGTTGCGCTTGCAGGTGAGTGCCTGAGTGATGCGTGCATTGGCTTCGGCCTGATCGATCTTTGCGGCGTACGCCGACGTGCAGGCGAGCGAAACCAGCAGCGGCAGGGCGAGGTGCAGAGCTTTCATGCGGCAGATCCTTCTGGATGACAAAGTGCTATCAATTCTGGTTGTCAGAAAAATGTTTTTTACATGCCTCGAGTGTGCGCTACGCCCTGCGCTTGGTCAAGTGAGAGCCTGCGCGTGACGAAGATTCAAACCTTGACGGCAAAAGGCCTCAAATTCATACTCACCATCAATTTCGACATTTTTCTAACAGGTCATTTTGATAGATGACAGGATGTTGAACGTTGGCTGGCACACAGCGGCAGTTCTTTTGAATCTGGCCGTCCGGCTGACCCTTACAAGGAGTTTCCAGGCATGTCCTACGCATTACCTCCACCTGCCGTGAAGCCAGGCCTCACGGCCGTGGGCGATCGTCGCGCAGCCCTGTGGCTGCTGTCGGTGCCTCTGCAGGTGGCGCTGGTTGCTTTTGCCATTGCGGTGGTGGCGACCCTGATGGGTGAAATGGCCCAAGGTTCGCCGCGCTTCTACGCCGCGGCATTGTCCTTTTCAGCCCTGTTGCTGAGCGTCATGTTGCTGCCTGCCTACCTGCTCAGCCTGGGTTGGTACGCCTGGTGGACGCGCGGGGGCGACCATCGTCAGCTGCGCCTTGGCCTGTGGCTCGCACCGTTGGTGGCGCTGCTGTTCGCCTGGTTCCCGGCCACCCTGGTTCCCGGGCTTCAGCCGCTGGGCCAGGATGCCACGGACCCCCTGCGTATCTACCTGCTGGCAGGCATCCTGGTATTGCTGCTGGGGTATGCCTGGTCGGCCATCGTTTTCGTGATCCTGCGATATTGGAGAGATGTATGAGCACCCTCGTTTCCACCCCTCGCAGGTTGCTGCCGCTGGTACTTGCCGCCCTCTCGGTGGCACTTGCCCCGAAGGCTTTCGCAGGGTTCGAGCTGGTGGAGAGCCCGGCCGCGCCGGTGCCCTATGTGGCACCCTCGGCGCAAGGGCAGAACACCGCGCAAATGCAGCAGACCATCAATGCCCTGAACAGCGAAATCCAGAGCTTGCGGGTGCGGCTGGCTGCGGCTGAGGCCGACGCCAATGGTAGCCGTCAGGAGCTTTTGGCAATCAGGGCGCGGCAGGACCAGATCCAGACTTCGATCAACCACATGACGCTCAATTTTGCGTTCGGCCATTCACGCTTCAGCCCCAGCGCCGAGGATGGCGACGTGCTGGTGCGCTCGGCGCAGGACGCGCTGCAGGTGAAGATCGTCGGCTTTACCGACAGTGTGGGCACGATGGAGGCAAATCGCCGGGTTGCCTTGCTCAGGGCGCAGGCGGCGAAGATGTACCTGGTTCGGCGTGGCGTAGCAGCGGCGAAAATCAGCGCTGAGGGGCAGGAGGGCGACTACATCGCCGCGAATGACACCCCCGCTGGCCGTGCAGCCAACCGCCGGGTTGAATTCGAGTTCTTCGGTCAGTACCAGGCGAATACGGCCCTCGCTCGCTAGGCAGCAAGGGCCGCGTCAGGTCAGGCCTGCAGGCGCATGTTATCGAGGAACAAGCGTGCCTCGGCGGCAGCGGCGATGGTGGCGTCGGCAGGCGCCTCCCAGGCTACGCCGTTGTAACGCAGGCTGTAGCTCTCGCGGCAGGGGTGAAAGCCGATATGCGCCCAGTCGATGTCTTCACTGCCTACCCACTCGCCGAGAATCTCTGACCTGGCTACGCCGGCCGCCCGCCGCTTTTCGATCTGCCCGACCACATTGGCGAACAGGCAGAGGTTTTCCAGGTCGATGCTGACCGAGGCGGGGCCGATGTTCAGCACGCCACCGTCATTGCCCGGCGCGGGATGAAATGCACAGTGAAACTGATGGGTCATTGGTACATCCTTGAAGTTTGGGCTGCAAACATACAAAACACGAACGACTGAGGTTTTTGGACCTGCCAGCAGGTTGAAGTTCAGTCTAGTCGAGCCGTTGCGCGGGAGTGGGACCATGTATTCGTTGTATGAACTCGAGGCTTTCGTGGCGCAGGCCATCAGTGGCGATGTTCTCGCCCAGGCGGGTGGCGGCTTCGTCAGTGTGATGGCCAAGAGTGCGCCGGCCATCCAGAAGGACATTCCGGTCGCTTTCGAGATGTATACGCTGCTGGAGCATTTCCTCAAGTCGCTGCCCATTCGGCGGGAAGCGCTCGGCTTCGGCGCGCGAACGCTCGATCTTGAACCAGGCATTGTCGTTGATCATGACGGGCACAAGGTCGTTGCCCTGTTGCCGATCCAGGCCGGCCAGCTCGGCGAGGTGGCCTTCTGGCTGGCTGACGCGCTGCCCAGCCGGGAGGTCAAAACCATGCCTGGTATTCTTGCGTTGGTGTTCAGCGTGGAAACCCACGAAGATATAAAACACTTGCTGCCCGAATGGATGGCTGCTTTTTATGTCCAAGGGGAGGCAAGGCACTGTGTGCCGATCCTGGCGCTGAAGTCGGTGCTGGAGGACAAGCGTTTCGGTGGCGATTGGGTAGCGGTTGCCCTGCATCGGCTCGCCGATTTCGCCTTGCCTCAGGCCGAAGCCCAGCAAGCAGCTGGGAGCGATGTGAAGACCACGCGTTGAACTCGGTGGACAGTATCGGGTTTGGCATTGACCAGAATCTAGCGGCGCATGTTCAAGGGACGCGCCGATCCAGGGAGCATGGGCAGATGGCGCAGTCGGCAGCAACGCTGAAGGATGACGCGCCGGACCCGACGTTGTGAGTGATGCTCTGGAAAACATCCAGCCGCCAGGGGCGGCAGCAGCTTAAGCGAGGAAGCAAATGGACCATAACTGGGGTGCGGGGAGACCTGGTGGCGGCCTGGATGGTGGATATACCGGCTCGCTCGATCATGCAATTTCCAACCTGCATGTCGGGCGCAGCCAGGGGCGCCAGCAAGGTCGTAAAGAGGGCTTCGATGAGGGGCGCTCTCAAGGCTATGCGCAAGGCTGGGACGCAGGGGTGGCCTGTGCCAACGAGAAACTGGAGCCGCTCAGGGGGCACGTGAGGCAGTACTTCGAGGAGGCGGTGCAGCTTCGGACAGTGGTGCAGCGCCAGAAAACCATTATCGACCTGATGTACCAGCAATTGTCCGAGGTCGCCGGCGCGGCCAAGCGCGCTGAGGCTAAACCGACGGCTAGCGAGTCCGAAGCATTTGCAGCCTTGCAGAGCAGCAATGAGTTGCTACAGGCAAGGCTCGAGGTGATGGACATGCATTACGCAGCTGCGCTCGAGCAGTCCAGGCTGAAGCACCTGCAATACAAGCGCAGCCTGGTGTTCATGCAGGCGGTGCAAGGGCTACTGGAAGAACTGACGGGTGGCGATAGCCCCGAAGCGCGTGACATCCGCGAACGTTTTGTGACGCGCTACCAGGACCAGGTCGCACGGGGTTTGCGTGCAGGCGATATCCAGCTCGCCCCTGAGCAGGATGAGGTGTTCGGCAGGCAGCTGCCGGAAACGCAGCGGTTCATCATGGACATGTTGCAGTCGGCTGCACCCGGACCGGATGTCGACGACTCTGCCCCGTGATCATGAATGACAGGCGCGACACAAGGTCGTTACTGGGATCGCGCCATGTTTGATGGATCAGCCCTCAGGGGCTAGGGTGCTGGCTGTTCCGCTGGTGGGGCTGTCGGAGGCGGTTGGGGCGACTCGTGGCCTGGGTTGTCCGGGCCGCCAGCAGCCGGGTCCTCGACGGGCATACAAACCAAGGCTGTGCGCACCTGGGCGGGGTATTGCTGCATCTCGTAGCCATAGGCGGGCGGCTGTCGCATTTCCGGCGCCTGGCATGTGCCTTCGATCACTCCTTGGCGAGGGGTGGAGAAATCGCAGCGCTCACCTTCGTAGCGGTTCGAGCACGAACGATAAGCCGCAACCGGCGTGACCTGCTTGGGCACCGGCACATAGATGGTGGTATTGCGCGGTAGCTCCTGCCATTGCTCCTCGGCCACGGGGGCTTCCTGGGCCTGGGCAGCACTCACCAGAGCCGACATACCGAAGGCCAGCATGAGGGAAATGATCGCTTTCACAGGTACCTCCAGGCGTCACATGCCAGGCTCGTAGTCCGAGCCGCTGCGGTTCTTCGGCACTGGGTCGCTGTGGTCCAGGCCGGCATTCACTTCCACGCCGCGCTCTTTCATCTCGCTGATCATGTACTCATAGCCGATCGTGAAGTGGGCCAGGTCGTAGCCTGGGTCCGCCTCCTTGATCTTCGAGGTCAACTCGACGATCTCGAGCTTCACCGGGTCCGGCGTCTCGTCGGTATCCCAGCCGTACGAGTTGGCTTCCAGTTTGTTCAGGTGGAAGGCCTGGCTGAAGGCCTTGCCTTCCACAGTGATGTCCTTGGACAGCTTTTCATACAGGTTCTTGCCACCCAGGCCTTCTTCCAGCTTGCCGTCGATCACCCGCAGGAAATCCAGGTGCGCCTCCGGCGTGGCGGTGATTTCTTTCCAGCTGCTGTACTCGGTCATTCCGTTCTCCTTGCGTGGTGAATACGTCTGCCTTGAAGGCTCCATTTAGGTATCAGCTGGCCGGACAGCCTGGCGGCCCGAGCAGGTGTCAAGGCGCCATGTCATTGTCCTGGGAGTTGCCCCCGGCCTTGTTGCGAACCATGTTGACGACCCCTTGCACCATCTCCTTCAAGCGTTCGAAGATGCGCTGCATCGACTCTTGCAGGCGCTCCAGATGCGACTGTGTTTCCCCTTCGAATGCCGGAGTGTTACCTGCATTGCCGTGGATGTTTTCGCTGGAGGTCTCAAGGCGGGCCTTGAGCTTGTCATAATGCGGGTTGCCTTCGGTTTCGGGGTTCAGCAGCTCTTCCTGGGCCCGCCCATACTGGCGGGTCCAGCCGGTGAGTGCCTTGTCCATGGCTTTTTTATGGGTTTGGGCATCCGGTGACTGCCCGACTGCCTCGACGAACGTCTCATGCAGGTCATTGAATTCGCCGTCCGGCTTCATCTTTTCGATGACTTCGGGCACGGTCAGCCCGGTTTGCTCGGCACGTGCTTCGATCTGCTCACGAACCTGGGGCATGTTTCCAGCGTTCCAGAACGCCGTATGTGCCTTCTCGTAATTGCCGGCTGCTTTTTCAACCTGGTCCACCCGGTACTCGGACAGACGGGGCAGGACCTGCACTCGGCCCATCATCTCGTCAGGCCCTGCTGGCGCGGAAGAAGCTTCGACTTCCGCGGGCTTCGAGCCGTCACGCCAGGCATTGGCCAGGGCGCTTGCACCTCTGCCAATGCCTTGCAGGGCTGCCCCGGTCAACGACGCCACGCCGCCTACGAGTTCTGCACTGCCTTGCAACAGCGCTTCTGCGCCGTTACTTTCGCGCTGTGCGTGTTGGGAGGCTTTGCTGCCGGCAGCATCTGCTGGTTCATTCAGCGATTCATTGATGCGCCGCACTTCTTCCGGGTCGAGTGAAGCGTCCTTCGCCTTCATCTCACCCACGACCTTCATCAGCGCATCGAGTGCGCTTGGATCAATGTCAGCGGCATCTTTTTGTGCGCTGCTGCTGGCCGCTTCCGCGCTACCGGGCGTTTGCGGATTACCAGCCTGCGCATTGAATGCCTTCAAGGCAGCGGCATCTATCTGTTGCACGCTCCAGGCGCCTTCCTGGTGATCCAGGCGCACACTGTCGCCGAGCTGCACGGACGAGTCGTTCATGAGCTCGGCAAAACTGGGATCCTGGAAGGTCAGGTTACCTTCAGCGGTTTTCAGGGTGATGCTGTAAACGTTTTCGCTGTCACCGTTTTCGTTCAAGGGCGCTGCGCCATGATGGACCAAGATACCTGCATAACTCCGCCCTGGCTGGGCTGTTTGCCCGGCAGCAGAATCAGCGACGGCTTGATCAGGCTTATCGAGTTCTTTGGGTTCCATCTGTGTCTACCTTTCGTGGGCGCCGCGTTATTCAATGGATCTGGAAACAGCTCCTTTCTGGGCTCGCTGCTGGGCCCCATCGGTCTGAATCCGTTGACCTGCCAATTTCTGCGACGCGTAAACGGCAAGCAATGCTTCAACTTTTTCCTTCTTGCGATAAATCGCTTCCGACAAATAATTGCCGACACCTACCGCCCGGTTGTAGTCGACCCACAGGGCGCGGCTGGAAACATGGGTGATACTGTTGTTCCACTCGGCATCGCTGAAGCGCCGGGAGGCTTCGGTCGCCAGCATTTCTGATACCGACATGGTGTCGTAGCCACCGATCGGAGCGGTCGGCAAGGCACCATAGCCATCAGCGTCGGACAAGTACATCGCGGGCGTCTTGCCATCCGCTTCGGCCAGCGCTGCATCGGCGTTGGCTGCTGCCACCTGGACAGGCTCAACCGTGGAGTCTGGCGCAACCCCGCCCGAAGGTACATTACCGAAAAGGATCTGGTGCTGCGCCTTGGTGTCCTTACCGAGGATTGGGTAATGCTCGGGATGACCATCCTGGATGGCGTAAGTTTGGCAGAAATAGGGGGCCGGGTCAGTCTTCCAGCCAATGCCAGCCTGCGGGCTGACCACGGCGGAAGGCAACTGCGCCGGGTTGAATGGCCCTCGGTGAGCATTTTCCCTGAACGCCTTGGCCCTGGCCTCGTCTTTTTTCGTGGTGCCATAGGTGAAGTGCAAGTGCTTCACCATGGACGTACTGGGGGTGTTGCCTGACAGACCCAGTTGCTGCCCCGGCTTGACCGTGACGCCTTGCTTGATGCCGTTGGCGAAGCCGCTGAGGTGGTAGTAGGCGACGATATCGCCATTGGCCCGCTGGATCAGTATCGCATTACCCGCAGACCTTCGAGAGCCAGCGAAGGTGATCTTGCCCTCGGTGGTGGCATACACCGGTTGCGATGTACCGCTGGTGGAAAAGTCCAGGCCATCGTGCATGTGTGCCTTCTGGTTGGCCGAGCCGTGGTTGGCCGCGCCGCCACCCCGGAACTTGCCGAAACGGCCGGAAACAATTTCCTTGTCGGTGGGAGACACCATGCAGGTGTCCGCAATGGCGCCGTGGGCACACGCCAGCAGGCTCAGGCCGGCGAGGCCGCGCAAGATCGTTCTGTTCATCCCTTGCGCTCCGTCACTGCACGCTCTGTTGCACATTCTGCTTGGCGGCATCTGCTGCCGCTTGGCTGGTCTGGGTTTGCGCACCCGCGGCAGTTACCGACATGGACACCAGCGAAGCCAGTTGAGCCTCCATGCTTTCGTACTGGCGATATTGCTTTTCCTGGATGGCCAGGTCCAGCGCCTTGATCTTCAAGATCTCGATCAGCGCACCTCGCTCGTTCTGTGCGGCCATGACCCGGGCCCAGCTGTCATATTGAGGCGTATTGCCCGAGTAGCGTTTGACCTCGTTGCGAAAGTGCACGGCCAGTGGCAGGTCGGTGCCTGTTTCCGTGCCTTCCACGCCGGAATAGTCGAGCTGGATTGCCTTGAGGCTGGCCAGTGCCGGCGACACCAGCGCATCCTTGCGGGCCTTGGAAAGCGCATAGTCTTCGGTGGCTGCGGATTTGCCCGCCGATGCTGGCACCGGGCCGTCCGGCAGGCCGGCTACGTTATTGACGAACCCGACTTTCGCCTGGTACAGCGGCTCGTTTTCCATGACGGGTTCGAACAGGGTGGCCACGGTCAGGTCGGCGCCCGGCAGCGAGCCGACCGATTCGCACAAGCCTGAATCTGCCTGGTCCTGGGTGCAGAACTGCTTGCGCGCCTTGACCAGCGCAGCCTGGGCGCTGATGGGCTCGGCGTAGGTGCCTGGTGCCGCCACGATCTCGGACTTGACCCGCTGGCGCACTTCGGTGCCCATGTCGGCATCGCGGGCACTGATCAACGTTCGCGTCGCGTAGACCGAGCAAGGCGAAAAGCCTTGGCCGAATTCACCACCGTAGTCGAAGCGTGACTGCTTGACCCGCTGGGTCTGAGCCAGCACCTTGAGCCCCGTCGCCGTTTGCTGGGCAGCATTGTGCCCAGCTTCTGCGATCTGGTTTGCCGCCAGGGCTTTCTGCTTGGTCAGGATCGCGATGGCCGAGGTCAGGCGCTGGCTCTCGGTTTCAAGCAGGGCCGACAGCGAAGCATCTACCCCGGACACCAGGCCGTTGAGTGTCTGGGTGGCTGCAGTGAATGCCGGCGCTACGGTATTTTCCTGATACTGGGGCGGGCAATAGGCCCAAGCCAGCGTAGAGGTCAGCACAAGCGAAGCACCCAGCGAGACCTTCCATTTGCGCGCTTCACGCGCTGCGTCGAAATCCTTTTTCATGGGCACCTCACTGTACCGACTGCGCTGCTGTTTCAGACAACACTTTCTGGTAGCGCGCTTCCAACGGGGCGTCCAGGCCGTCAGAGGAGGCGATTACCAGCGTTGCCAGGTTGGCGAGCAGCCGTTGGTTCTGCTCGTACTGCTGCTGATGAATCCAGACCTCGAGGCCGCCCATCTTGGCAGCCTCCACCAGCAACCCGCGCTGGGTCTGGCGGGCCAGGTTGCCCGACCATTCCTGCGCTTCCTTGCCACCGAAGTACTGGTTCACGCGCAGCTTGAGCACTTCATTGGGGGACTTGCCGCCGAACTCCGTGCTGCGGGTGTTGGCGGCATTGATCATCGACAGGCTGTAGGCCGGTACAGACAACATCGAGTCCTTGCGGTTTTTCTGCACCATGTAGGTTTCGCCGGCGGGCGTAGCGCCAGCGGCCTTGACCAAGGCTTCGTCCGGTGGACCCATCACGTGCTGGATGTAGGCGGTACGCGCTTCGGTGGCCAGCGAGTCAGCATCCGCGGCTTCGAACAGCAGGGCGGCGTTGGTGTCACCACCGGGTAGTGTACTGAGCGTGCACAGCCCGGCATCTGCCTCTGCGGCGGTGCAGAACTTGTCGCGGTGCTCTTGCAGGCGTTGCTGCATCGCCTTGCCTGTGGAAGCCACCAGGCGACCCGGAGAGGCATCCAGCTCACCGACAGCTGCCTTGGCCTTGGCCGCCATGCTGGTGAATGCAATGTCCATCGACTTGTTCTTGATCACGGTGCCGCAAGGGTCGAAACCTTGGCCGGTCGCTGCGTTGAAGTCGAGGTAGGCCTTGGTCGCGGCCGCGTTCTGTTGCTGCGCGCGGCTGGCATTGATCAGTTGCTCGGCGGTTTGCCTGCTGTTGTCCGCGACCACGCTCGCTGACAGTGCTTCCTGCTTGGTGGCTACGGCCACGGCCGAGATGATCTGCTCGAACTTTATGGTCATCTGGTTACCGAAGGTCGTGCCGAACGTGGTGATGTTGGTACCCACGGATGCTGACAGCGCGCTGATCTGCGCAGCGGTCCACATCTCGGCAGGGCCGAAACCGTAAAGCGCACCGTAGGAAACACCCGAGAGCATTGTCGATCCCACGACAATGCTGGCTAGCTTGAGCCGAAAATTCATATCACTGCCCTGTGAGCATTGGCACGCGACGGTCCGTCACCTGCCCTACGAGAGAGTTGGCAGCCATCGCGGTCATGGCCGAGGCGGCGAGTTGCTGCGACTGGGCAGCATTGCAGGCGACCGTGGTGCAGTCGATGTGCGCTTCCGCGCGTTGATCCGTGATCATGGCGGTGTACGCATACGCTGCGGTCTCGCCTTCCGGGGCGAGGGTCATTTCGCTGAACGGCCCGGCGTAGTCCACATCCCAGCCCTGCATGCCGTTGGCGTTGAGCGTGCACATGCCCTGCCTGGCTTCGGACACGCTGCAGTAGTTGTCGCGGTGCATGGCCAGGGTTTCCCGGTCGGCCACTGCCCTGGAGCCCACCCGCTGCGAGGAATAGGTCGCCATCAGGCGCGCTGCGTCCTTGTCCCGCTGTGACACCGCTTCGACCATCAGCTTGCCCTGCTGCTGGGCGATGCATTTGCTGGTGACCGGTTGCCCCACTGCGGGGTCGAACGAGGTCACGGCCGCCATCGCCCGGTCGGACATCTCGATGGCCCCAACTGCGTTGGCAAGCTGCTTTTTCGAATCGTTGTCCATTTGCGAGACCACGTTGGCGGACAACGCGGTCTGCTTGACGGTCACCGACCAGGCACTCATCTCGCTCTGCATGGTGCTGATGAATGTCAGCACCGAAGCCCAGGTCAGTGCCTGGGCCGGAAGCGCCGTAGCGCCCAGGCCTAGGCCAACGGCCAGAACTGCCGCGACTTTCTTCATCGCCAGCCCCCTTTAGTTGAACAGGCCTGCAGCCGAGCCGGACGACCCGCTGGCTGACCCGGACGACGAACTGCTGGTACTGCTCGAGGTGCTCGAAGACGAGGTGCTCGCTGCAGGCGCCACGGTGCTGGTGGTGGCTGCACTGCTGGTGGTGGTGCCAGTACCGGTACCGGTACCCGTGCTGGCGCCGCCGCCGAAGTCGGTCTGTATGTAGTTGAACGGGTTGACGTCGACGGTGTAGGTGGCCTCGTAGCCGGCGGGGGTACTGTGGTAACTGCTACCCAGTTCCGGGTCGAGTGTACTCATGCCCTTGCTGACCAGGCCATTGGTCAGCCCGTTCAGGTCCGCCAGTGAAGTGCCGCTGCTGACCTTGCCGATCGCCTGGTTGATGGGGCTGGTGACCATCGAAGAAACCTGCTGTACCGCGGTACAGACTTTCTTCTGCGCGTATTTCAATACCGCTTGCTGGGCTGCCGCGAAAATGGAGCCCAGGCTCGGGATGGAGCCGGAGAGGTCGAACAGGCTGCCCAGGCCCCCAAAGCAATCCGCCGTGGCGCTGAACAGCGACTCGACATTGGGCGTTGCGGCAGCCAGTTCAGTATGGATTCTCAACGCGTCGTTGATGGAGGCACCGATCGTCCCCTCCTTGGTGCCGTCGGCGCAGTCCTGGGCGTCGGCCTTGATGGCCTCGGCCACCACGGAGCTTTGCTCCGAGAGCAGGGTGCTGGACGTGGAGCCCAGGCTGCTGGTGGCGGCGAACGCCGGCCCGGCCAGCAAAAGCCAGGCACCTAGCACACCCCCCAGCACCGCGCGCTTGCCCACAGATTTGCCCACTGCCACAGCGACAGGGTTCAGTCGTCCGTCATACATCTGCGTAACTCTCCATGATCTGTGAAATCTCGCGCAGCCGCTCTGCAGAGAAAATCTCGCTGAGCAGGTGAGCTTTGCTGAAGGCATCCAGCCGGCGGCGAAATGCCGTGAGGTCAGCGAGTTGTGACAGGTCGCCAGCCAGCAGCGGCGCCAGCGCACCGCTAAACGCGTCGTTGTGCTGTGCCACATAACGGACCAGGTACATGCAGCGCGAAGAGGTGAGGTGGGCCAGGAGCTCGGCAAAGGCCTGTGGAACCTGATGCAGGACGCGTGCATAGGTCTCGACGAACGACTGCAGCTCCTGCATCAGCAACTGGATCTCGAACTGATGCGCCGGGGCATCCTCGTCGAAGTCCACCGCCCAGCGGTCCAGGTGGTCCATGCTCACCAGAAACTTCACCAGCAGGGCATTGCGCGACGATTTCGCGAAATGGCCAAGGACGCCGTGTGCCGTGAGGTCCAGCGAGTCGATGGGCGGTATGTGCGCACCGGCGGTTGTGTATTCGTCCATTCCCTGCACTCGGTTAAAGCATACTGAAATACGCTAAAATGCATCCTGTTTCTAATTCTGTATCAAAAATGCTGGCGTATCAACTTTTTGACATGGGAATTACAAGTGCACGATGTTGGCAAATGGCCACTGTGCAGCGGGCGGTTCGCGCCTGAAGATTCAGTTGGATGCCTTGATTGGCGTGGCTTGCGCGGTGAAGGGTGGCCGCTGATACGCTGCGGAACTTGCTCACTCGGGAGCGGCTCGTGGTGCGTAATCAGCGGCTGAAGCGCAGGGTTTGCGCGAGGTGGGAGAAGGGAGGCCCCGATCAGGAGGAGGGCGGGCCTGACCCTATGGCGTGAACGCCTGCCTCAGAGACTCTGCATGATTCGGCATTTGGGAAATGCCGAGCAGCCCCAGAATTGCTGGCCGGCCTTGGTGCCCGACTTGTAGCTCCGAACCAGCAGGGCGCTGCCGCATTTCGGGCATTGCCGCTCGGCTGTCGGGTCGCTGCGGCGCTTGAGGTTTTGCACATGCGCGCGATGGGTGGCAAGCGTCGGCGCGCGGCGTCCGGCCTGCAGGGCTTCTAACATGGCGTCGACTTCGGCCTCGCTGAAAACCGCTTCCTCGTACGACTTCATGTAACGAATGAATTTGCTGCCTTGGGTGACGTTGGCTGGCATTGCGGTCTTGAACGTGCTGTCACCCACGAAGGTGATGACCGAATGCAGGTGCGTGGCGTCGACGCCCAACGTTGCCTCCAGCGCCTTGAGGTGCTTGTAGTTCTGCCGCAACGGGTTCTGGAACTTGAAAGTGCGCTTGTAGAGTTTCTGCGTCCACTGCGCCTGCTTTTCAGTGCCGAAGATCCAGCCGCTCATGTTTTTGGTTTCCAGCACGAAAATGCCGTACACCGAGATGAACACATGATCAATCTGCGTGGTGCCGTCCGGGGTATCCAGGGTGATGTTGTGCAGGCTGCGATAGACCTGCTCGTCCAGCTTCAGCCAGACGAAGTAGCGCACCAGCAGCTCGCCAAGATACCCCTTGGTCGCGGGCTGCTTGAGTACCATCAGGAGTATGACGAGCGGGACGAACCAGCTGAGGGTGCCCGCGTTCTGGCTGATAACTGCGATGAAGTCCATTTCGAGTTGCTCCAAGGTTCCATGGGGCTGCGGACTTTACCGAAATTGACGTGATGGCACGATGTCATTGCGCAGCAGCGAAAATAAATGAGGTGTTTTCTCATTCTCGTTCGGCCTGTGGATAAGGCCGGAATACAGGCCAGTTGCCGACCCTCCACGGAGCTAGAGAATGAGTTCGACACCGGTACCACAGCGCCATCCATTGAACCGTGCCTTGCACGCTGCAATTCTGGGTTTGGTAGTGAGCAGCCACGCATTGCCGTCGCTGGCGCAACCCTCGGGCGCTGATCAGAACACCCAGATGCAGCAGTGGAACATCCCTGGCGGCGCATTGGCACCGGCGTTGGACCGCTTTGCCCGGCAGGCAGGTATCAGCCTGTCCTTCGATGCGCAGAACGTGGCCAATCGCACGACCCAAGGCGTGCAGGGCAGCCTGGCGCCATCGGCAGCACTGTCGACGCTGTTGCAGGGTACCGACTTGCAGGTCGAGCAGCAGGGCCCGAATGCTTACCTGGTCATCCCCCAGGCAAAGCCTGCCGGCCCGCTGGAGCTTGGCGCCATCGAGGACTATCGCCTGGCGCCGGTCATCATCAATGCCAAGGTCAAGGCCAGCGCCGATGATGACCTGAACTCGGTAGTGGCCAAGGAGCTGTGGGTGGGCGGCAAGGTGGCGACCAGCATCCTCAACACACCCGCGTCCGTGTCTGTGGTGACCAACAAGGAAATGCAGCAGCGCAGCGTCAGCACCACCGAGGAGGCCCTGCAGTACACCCCAGGCGTGGTCAGTGACTTCTATGGCTCGGACGACCGCAACGACTACTTTCAGATCCGCGGCTTCCAGGCGACTACCTACCGTGACGGCCTGACCCTGAGCTCGATGCGTGGTGTGCGCGAAGACCCGTATGCCTACGAGCGCATCGAGATCCTGCGTGGCGCCAACTCCACCTTGTTCGGCCCGGCAGACCCGGGTGGCTCGGTCAACTTCGTGACCAAGCAACCACGCTTCGAGAAGTTTGGCCAAGGCTACGTGACCTACGGCTCCTACGACCATGCCGAAACCGGGATCGATGTAGGCGATGCGCTGAACGACGAACAAACACTGGCCGGCCGCTTCACGGCCAAGATGCAGAACAGCGACCGCGAGTACGACCATTCGCAGGACGATAACCGCTTCGTCATGGGCGGCCTGACCTGGGCACCCACCGACTTCACCTCGGCCACGGTGGTGCTGGATTACCTCAAGACCAACAGCTCGCCGAACAGCGGTGGCTACCCCCTGGACAAGGAGTACGACCGCAGCGACTTCTACGGCGAGCCCGGCTACAACTTCCACGATGTCGAGCGCACCAGCCTGAGCGGCAACATCACCCACGACTTCGACAACGGCTTCACCCTGCGCAGCAACCTGCGCTACAGCGAGCTGAGCGATGACTTCGGCTATGTCTACCTGAGCGACAGCGCCGCGCGCGTCGGCACCACCATCCCGCGCTACGTTTTCGGCACCGACAGCGATGCCGACCAGCTCAACGGCAACCTGATGCTGCAGTACGATGCCCAGTTCGAGCACATCGACAGCAGCACCCTGGTCGGTGTGGAGTACCTGGACTCGAGCACCAAACAGAGCTCGGTATACAGCCTTGCCCCCTCCATCGACATTGCCAACCCAGTGTTCACCGGTGTTCCCGGTGGTGTCACGCCCTACACCCGCAAGAAGAACGACGCCACCACCAAGGCGGTGTTCCTGCAGCAGAACCTGTCGTTCTACGACCGTGTGATCGCGACTGCCGGTGTGCGTAATGACTCCATGGACCTGTCCAGCACCGAATACGTCGGTGGCGTGAACAAGCAAAGCGACAACTTCTCTGAAACCTCATACCGCGGTGCGCTGACCTACATCGTCAACGACGAGGTGTCGACCTACATAAGCATGGTGGAATCGGTTTCGCCGCCTCAGGTTGGCGTTACCCCGCAGACCGGCAGGCAGTACGAAGTGGGCGTGAAATACTCGCCGCTGGGCATGGACGCATTGTTCTCCGCTGCCGTTTATGACCTGACCCAGGAAAACGTCACCATCGCTGTGGTGCTGCCCAGCGGCATTATCGAACAGCAAACGGTGGGCGAATCGCGAGCACGCGGCCTGGACCTGGAAGCCAAGGCCCAAGTCACGCAGAACCTCAGCCTGATCGGTGCTTATTCCTACATGGAGACCGAAGTGCTGCGCGGTTCGCTGTATGACGGCTCTTCGCTCAAGGGCAAGGAATTCACCGTCGCGCCCAAACATACCGCCTCGCTGTGGAGCTACTACGACATTCCCGCCACTGACGTAAGCGTTGGCCTGGGGGCGCGCTATGTCGGGGGGTACTACATGGATGCTGCCAACACCAAGAAAAGTGATGGCACCACACTGTTTGATGCGGCGCTCAACTACAAGATTGCCAAGGGGACAGACCTGGCGCTGAATGTGAGCAACTTGTTTGACGAACAGCATGTGGTGGGGTCGGGGACGGCGGATTACTACAACCCGGGGCGTGAGATTACGGCCAAGGTGAGTTATAGCTGGTAAGGCGGCCAGGGTATGGCACGGGTTGCGCACCTGTTCGCGGGTGAACCCGTGCCCACGGGTGCGCAAGATCCTGAAGCTTGCAATGAACCCCCGTATCTGCAAAGAGACTGACTTTTGAGCCGGTGTTTTTAGACCTTCAAATCGGCGTCGCTAAAACCGTTGCGCTGATAAAAACGCTCCAGCTCACGGGCTTCCGGTTCCCTGCCGGTGAATATCTTCAGGTACTCGGGAATGTAGCGCATGCGCTGGGCCAGGGGTTCCCGGGTTTTCATGCTGATGTAGCCGATTTGCGTCAGGTAGATGGAACGGGCGCGGGTAATCGCAGCATCGTGTTCAAAGCCGAAGCGGTCGAACATCTGCCGCAATGCCTCGACGCGTTGCGCGTCTGCCTGGCCGATTTCCTGCGCCACTTCTGGCGACTGCAGCGCCCAACTGCGCATGGCGAACTCGAATTGCGAGTCGAACAATTCGCTGTTCAGCCAGCAGTCGAAGACGTTGAGAATCGCCTCGGTGATGGACTCGGCATAGGCCTGGGATTTGGTCACCAGGTTGAAGGTGTTCTTGTTTTTCCATTGCTCGATCAAGGCCACGAGCAAGGCATCGCGGTCTTCGAAAAACCAGTAGAAGCTGGTGCGCGACAAATTCAGCTTTTTGGCCAGCGGCATCACTCGCACGGCATCCACACCTGACTCGGTCAGGCTTTCATAGGCCGCATTCAGCCAGCCTTCAAGTGAACCTCGGCCTGCTGCTTCCGCCTTTGAGGTGGTTCCTTTCATGGGCATTTCTTCCCTTTTCAATGTGCGCTTTGTGGCAACTGTACACCATCGTCAAGAGTATTGACACCTGTGTACACAGGGGCATATTGTCGGCGTGCCTGATGACCTGTTTGCGAGACCGATATGAAAAACGATCCGCTACTTCAGCCTTATCGCCTCAAGCATTTGACCCTGCGCAACCGCATCATCACCACGTCCCACGAACCGGCCTACCCGGAAGACGGGATGCCGAAAAAGCTCTACCGGGCCTACCACGTTGAACGTGCCAAAGCCGGCGTAGCCATGACCATGACCGCTGGCTCCGCCGCGATCTCCCGTGACAGCCCACCTGTGTTCAACAACATTCTGGCCTACAAGGACGAGGTGGTCGGCTGGATGAAAGACCTGACCGACGAGTGCCACGAACATGGTGCAGCGGTGATGATCCAGCTCACTCACCTGGGCCGGCGTACCCGCTGGGACAAAGGCGACTGGCTACCGGTGGTGTCGCCCTCCCACAATCAGGAACCCGCACACCGCGCCTTCCCCAAGCAGCTTGAACAGTGGGACATCGACCGCATCATTCGCGACTATGCCGATGCCGCCGAACGCATGAAGGCCGCCGGCCTGGATGGCATCGAGCTGCAAGCCTACGGCCACTTGATGGACCAGTTCTGGTCGCCACTGACCAACGAACTGGAAGGGCCGTACGGCGGCTCGCTGCAAAACCGCCTGCGCTTCACCTTCGATGTGCTTACGGCCATTCGCAAGCGCGTGGGCCCGGAGTTTATTGTCGGCATTCGCTACACCGGGGACGAAGTGCTCGCCGGTGGCCTGCAAAAAGAGGAGGGCTTGCAGATCTCTCAACTGTTGAAAGACAGTGGCATGATCGACTTCCTCAATGTGATTCGCGGCAACATCGCCACCGACGCCGGGCTGACCGACATCATCCCGATCCAGGGTATGCGCAATGCCCCGCACCTGGACTTTGCTGGCGAAATAAAGACGCTGACCGGCTTCCCGACCTTCCATGCAGCAAAAATTCCCGACGTGGCCACGGCGCGTCATGCCATTGCCTCGGGGTTGGTGGACATGGTCGGCATGACCCGCGCGCACATGACTGACCCGCACATCGTGCGCAAGATCATCGAAGGCCGTGAAGACGATATCCGCCCTTGTGTAGGCGCCAACTATTGCCTGGACCGCATTTACAACGCAGGCGCGGCCTACTGCATCCACAATGCCGCGACCGGGCGTGAAACCACCATGCCTCACGAAATACCCAAGGCTGTGCAGAAGCGCAAAGTGGTGATTATCGGTGCCGGCCCTGGTGGCCTGGAGGCGGCACGTGTGGCAGGCGAGCGCGGCCACGAGGTGGTGGTGTACGAGCTGGCGGACAAACCCGGCGGGCAGATTCGCCTGACCGCACAGTCCGAGCGGCGCAAGGAAATGATCAGCATCATCGACTGGCGCATGGCGCAATGCGAGCGCCTTGGCGTGAGGTTCCACTTCAACACCTGGGCAGACACCGCGATTGTGCTCGATGAAAATGCCGACGTAGTGATCGTGGCGACCGGGGGCATGCCGCACACCGAAGTGCTGGAGCACGGCAATCAGTTTCTGGTTTCAAGCTGGGACATCATTTCCGGCGACGTGAAGCCTGGGCGCAATGTGCTGGTGTACGACGATGCGGGCGACCACGCCGGCCTGCAAGCCGCCGAATTCATCGCCCGCAGTGGCGCCAAGACTGAAATCATGACCCCTGACCGCTCGTTCGCGCCAGAAGTCATGGGCATGAACTTGGTGCCCTACATGCGCGCGTTACAGCACCTGGACACCACGTTTACCGTCACCTACCGGCTCAAGGCCGTGGAGAAACAAGGCGACCAATTGCTGGCCACGATCGGCACCGATTACAGCGACCTGACCAAAACGCGCCTGGTGGATCAGGTGGTGGTCAACCACGGCACTCGGCCGCTGGACGAGCTGTATTTCGACCTCAAGCCCCTGGCCAGCAACGAAGGTGCCTTGGAGTACATGGACCTGATTGTCGGCAAGCCGCAAAATGTTCTCAGCAACCCCGAAGGGCGCTTCCAGCTGTTCCGCATTGGTGATGCAGTGGCGTCGCGCAATACCCATGCGGCCATCTACGATGCCCTGCGGCTGGTCAAGGACCTCTAGCTGCCGCATCTCGCCCACAACAATAAAGACAGCCGTCACCAGATTTAGAAACCTTTTAGTTACTGCCCCGAAAGTTGGTCTGACTCAGCGGAGGTTGTTGCATGCAAACGGGTTCTGATTCCATTGAGCTGCTCACGGCGTTAACCGAACGCGACCTGCGCTTTCGCAGCGATGCCAAGGTCACTGAACATGCCATCGCGCCGGTCGACACGGCGTTACTCGATGCGTATGCCGCCATCGATCGCAAAGCCTTGCGCCATTACCGCCTGGAGCGCATTCGCGAGCAACTGCGCGCCCAGGATTACGCCGGCATTCTGTTGGCCGATCCGATCAATATTCGCTATGCCACCGACACCAATAACCTTGGTTTGTGGGTGATGCACTCGCCCAGCCGCTATGTGTTCGTGGCCACCGACGGCCCGGTGGTGCTGTTCGAGTTCACCAGCAGCCGGCACAACAGCGAGCATGTTGAAACCATCGATGAAATTCGCCCGGCGATTCCCTGGCTGTATTTCCTCGCGGGCCCCCGCGTGCAGGAAAAAGCCGAGCGCTGGGCACAGGAGGTGGCGGACCTGATGGCCCGCCACGGTGGCGGCAATCGCCGCTTGGCGGTCGACCGCTGTGACCCTTGGGGCGCGCAGCGCCTGACACACCAAGGCATCGAACTGTTCGATGCGCAGCCATTGATGGAGCAGGCACGCTTGATCAAATCGGCTGAAGAAGTGGCCAGCCACCGGGTGTCCATGGGCGTGTGCGACCTGGCCATTGCCCGGATGCGCACAAGCCTGGTGCCGGGGGTTACTGAAAACCAGCTGTGGAGCATCATGCACGGCACCAATGTCGCGCACGGCGGAGAGTGGGCCGAAAGCCGCCTGCTCAGCTCCGGGCCGCGCACCAATCCGTGGTTTCAGGACGCCACCGACAAGGTCATCAAGGCCGGTGAGATGGTCTGTTTCGACACCGACATGGTCGGGCCCGGTGGTTACCTTTCAGACATCTCGCGCAGCTTCATCTGCCCCGGCAAGGCGCCGACCATGGCCCAACGCGACTTGCTGGACATCGCCTCACAGCAGATCAACCACAACGTCGAACTGCTGCGCCCGGGCCTGTCCTTTCGCGAGTTCGCCGAGCGCTGCTGGCCGGTGCCCCAGCGCTTCGAGCACAACCGCTACATGATGATGCTGCACGGCGTCGGGCTGGTGGACGAGTACCCCAGCGTCGCCTACGCGGTGGATTTCGCCGAGTGGGGGTACGACGGCCTGTTCGAGGAAAACATGGTGGTGTCGGTGGAAAGTTACATCGGTGAGCAAGGTGGTGGGGAAGGGGTGAAGCTCGAAGAGCAGGTGCTGATCAGCGCCAACGGGCCGATCAAACTCTCGCGCACACCCTTGGTCGACGGCGATCGATAGCTGGAGCAAAACCATGAGCAGCATGACTGTGATCGAAACCGCACCCACCTTGGCGCCGCGCCCGGTGGCCAGCGCCGAACCGTTCTTGCGCCTGGAAGGCATTCATAAACAGTTTGGCCCATACCCCGTCTTGCACGACGTGTGTTTTGAAATGAACAAGGGCGAGGTGGTGGCCATTATCGGCCCCAGTGGGTCGGGCAAAAGTACCTTGCTGCGCTGCATCAACCAACTGGAGCCACCGACCAAGGGGCGGGTCAGCATGGATGGCGTGCACATCGAAGCTGGCAAGGCGTTGCCCCGTACAGAGCTGCTGAAGTTGCGCCGGCGCATTGGCATGGTGTTCCAGTCGTTCAATCTGTTTCCGCACCTGACGGTGCTGCGCAACGTAAGCCTGGCGCAAATCCGCACCTTGGGCCGCAGCGCCAAAGAAGCCGACGCCCGCTCCTTGCAACTGCTCGAACGCGTTGGGCTGGCTGACAAGGCCCAGCATTATCCGGCGCGCTGCT
This sequence comes from Pseudomonas sp. DCB_BI, assembly GCF_026240995.1. NCBI lineage: Bacteria > Pseudomonadati > Pseudomonadota > Gammaproteobacteria > Pseudomonadales > Pseudomonadaceae > Pseudomonas > Pseudomonas sp. DCB_BI. The sequence goes on from NZ_JAPFCG010000012.1 coordinate 96,539, forward strand.
CTGGTGGCCAGCAGCAACGGATCGCCATCGCCCGCGCCCTGGCACTGGACCCTGAGCTGATGCTGTTCGATGAGCCGACCTCGGCGCTGGACCCCGAGCTGGGCCTGGAGGTGCTGGCGGTGATGAAAGAGCTGGCCGGCGAAGGCATGTCGATGATTGTCGTGACTCACGAGATGCACTTCGCCGAAACCGTGTCCGACCGGGTGGTGGTCATGGCTGACGGGCGCATCATCGAACACGGGCCGAGCCAGCGCGTGATGCGCGAGCCTGAGCATGAACGGGTGATCCAGTTCCTCCAGGCAGTGAGGAATCGCTGATGAAAGACATCCTGATGATGCTGCTGAACGGCATACCCTGGACCATAGCCGTTACCGTGCTCGCATTCTGTGTCGGCGTAGTGCTGGGGTTTCCCATCTGTGCCCTGCGCATGTCCAGGTTCAAGGTGCTGAGCATTCTGGCTGCCATGCTGGTGCTGACCCTGCGCTCAATCCCCCCGATTGTCTGGCTGTTCTTCATCTTCTTCGGCATCGGTGGCGGCTATATCAGCCTGTCGCCGTTTACCGCAGCGGTGGTTGGCCTGGGGTTGATCACGGCGGCGCACATGTCCGAGGTGTACCGCGGTGCGTTCGCGGCAATTCCCGCCGGCCAGTTCGAAGCCGCCTATGTGCTTAACCTGTCGGCGCCGCAACGGTTTTTCGATGTGGTGTTGCCGCAGTTGGTGCGTATCGCCATTCCCACCTCAGCCACCTACGCCATTGGCCTGCTCAAGGATTCGGCCGTGGCCTCGACGATTGGCGTTGGTGAAATCAGTTTTCAGGCTTACCAGGTTTCACAGCAAACCTTTCAGGGCCTGAGCGTCTACAGCGCGGCGGCGGTGGTGTACCTGGTGCTCAGCGTGCCAGTGGCCTTGTTCTCTCGTTGGCTGTCGGCCACGTTGAAACAGAGGATTGCCCGATGAGCGAACTGCTGACGATGTGGATGCAATGGTTGCCGGAGTTGTGGAAGGGCTTTGTGCTGTCGATGCAGGTCACGGCCGTCAGCCTGGGCCTGGGCCTGGGCGTTGTGCTGGGGCTGTTGCTGGCACTGGGCGTTTCGTCGCCGAGCCGCTGGTTGCGTTACCCCTCCCTGGTGGTGGTGGAACTGGGGCGTGGCGCACCGGCGTTGATCCTGCTGCAGTATTTTTACTTTGGCCTGCCCAGCGTCAACCTCACCCTGACTTCGTTCTGGGCCGCTGCGCTGGCCATGGCGTACTGCACGGCGGCCTACACCAGTGAAATCATTCGCGGTGGCATCGAGTCGGTGGCCGCAGGGCAAACCGAGGCCGCCGAAGTGATCGGCCTCAACCGGTTCGACGCGCTGCGCTTTGTGATCCTGCCTCAGGCCTTGCGGGTGGCGCTGCCATCGCTGCTGGGGTTCTCGATCATGATGTTCCAGGCCTCTTCGCTGTGTTTCACCATCGCCCTGCCAGAAATTGTCAGCCGGGCGTCTTCCATTGGCTCTTCCACGTTCGAGTACATGCCGGTGCTGATACTGGCCGGTTTGATGTATGCCGCTGTCTGCGCCCCGGCGACCCTGGGTGTGGCAGCGCTGGAAAAAAGACTGGCCCCCAGCCAGCCATAACAACAAATCCACTCGCGCCGATTTCGGCTGCTGCTCTCTTATTGCAAAGGTGACGTCATGACTCGCTCATTCAAGCGTTTTACCCGTTGGATGTTCTTGTGCTCGACCTTGGCCGGCGCCCCGTACGCCCTGGCCGAATGCACCCCCGCGAACCAGTTTGAAACCATCACCCCGGGTGTGCTGACCGTGGCGGCGTATGTCTTCCCGCCTTACTCGATACCGGGGCCGAACAACCAGTTGAGCGGCGTGGACGGCGAGATCATCAAGCGCATCGCCGAGCGCGAATGCCTCAAAGTCAAAACCATGGTGGTGGACACGGCAGCCGTCGTCCAGGCAGTGGTGGCAAAGCGCGCCGATGTCGGCATCGGTGATTGGTATCGCACGGCAGAGCGCAGCAAGGCGTTGGGCTTGTCGGCACCCTTGTACCTGGACGTGATGGGCATCATTTCGGATGAGGGTTACACGAAGATTTCCGAACTGGATGGCAAGCGTATCGGCACCGTGCAAGGCTACCTGTGGGTGGACGATTTGAAGAAAGCCTTTGGCGATAACCTGGTGCTCTACCCGAACCCCGTGGCCATGGCCCAGGACCTGGCGTCCAGGCGCATCCAGGTTGGTGCGGACAGCTTCGCGGTGGCCGTGTCTTCGCAGCAGAAGGGCGGCTACCCCGGCAAGAGCATCAAGGTGTCCGAGCCCGATCAACGGGTCAAGGCCACGCTTGAGCCCGGGCAGAGCGCCTTCCCGTACACCAAGGCCAACGCCGCCCTGGGCGAGGCACTGGGCAAGAACATCCAAGCCTTGCACGCCTCGGGCGAAATCGCAGAAATCCTCGCCTCGTTTGGCCTGGACCGCGAGGCTGCAAAAGTGGGTGAGCCCAGGATGATTCAGTAAAGATGACTAACTGAACGACCCAAATCCTGTGGGAGATTGCCCAGCCCTCCGGGCAGCGCTGTCGCGCAGAGAACAAGGCCCGTGAGCGCGCCGCATACCCTGTGGGAGCGGGCGTGCCCGCGAAGAATCCAACGCGGTGGTTGGCACCGGCTGTGCCGGTGTTCGCAGGCAAGCCCGCCCCTGCAGGTTTTCAGCCTGCGGCACACCTACTATCCGGGAACACTGAAACCATGGACGACGAAAACCCCGAAAAGCGCCTGTCCCTGACCGATGCCACCACCTTCGCCCGACAGCTCTGCCTGGCCCACGGCGCCAGCTACGCCGTGGCCACGGCGCTTGCCAACGCCACCGTATCAGCCCAGGCCCATGGCCAACACGAACTCGGTTTCGGTCATTTACCTGACTACCTCAGCGGCTTTGCCACCGGCCGAATCGCCAAGGCTGCCGAGCCCATCGTGACCCAGGTCGCGCCAGCCATGATCCGCTGCGACGCGGCCCGAGGCATCGCACAACTGGGGTTCGATCGCGCCTTCCCACAGCTGTGCAGCAATGCGCATCAACTGGGTATCGCCCTGTTTGCGCAGTTCAACGCGTTCACCTGCGGCGAGTTGGGCTATTACACCCGTCGCCTGGCGCGCGAGGGCCTGGTCGCGTTGGCGTTCACCAATGGCTCACCGCTGCTCACCGTGGCCGGCCAGAGCCGACCGCTGTACTCCACCAACCCCATCGCATTTGCCGCCGCCAGTGACACGGGGCGGTTACTGGCGATTGACCAAGCTAGCAGCGCCACGGCTTACGTGAACCTGCTGCGGGCCGCTGAAGCGGGAGAGGCGATACCGGCAGGCTGGGCGGTTGATGGGCAAGGCAATGAAACGCGCAGCGCGCGGGAGGCACTGCATGGAACGTTGCTGGCGTTTGGGGGCGGTCGTGGGGCCAATATTGCGTTGATGGTTGAGGTGCTTGCGGCGGGGGTGACGGGGGCCAATTGGTCGTTGGATGCAGCGGATTTCCGTGCTGGTAGCGAATCCCCTGGGGCTGGGATGCTGGTGATTGGTATTGCTCCCAGGTTGCTGGATGAGTGCTTTGCTTTAAGGCTGGGCGAGCAGATGGCTCGGCTTGAGGCCTTGGGGGTTTACTTGCCGGGGAAGGGTAAAGAGCAAGCTTATGCTCGAGCGGTCTGTGAGGGGGTCAGCTTGCCGGTAGCGGCGTACGATGCGTTTAGGGGGCGGGTGGGGTAGGCATACCCTTTGCTACTGGCGACCAGGCTAGAAAACGCTGAAGGGCAGCAGTTGCGTTGGGAGTGCCTAGCAGGTTGGCGTGTTCGGACTGCAGGTGCCGGGGTAATTTGAAGCCGGTCGGTATCTATCTGTTTTGGCTGGTAAATAATTTTTTGGTCAACTTGCTTGGAATACCAGTTGGAACGCTGCGTTGTCTGGATTCCGATGGACGGTGCTTTTTGAGAACCGCCCCCGAAAACGAATCGGGGCCGAATCTATAAAGCAAATGGTCATCCTGTTGATCGTTGCCCCTGCGCTTGTCGGTACAGGGGCTCTTAGCAAACGATACCGTCAATGATTGCCGTGTTGGCTAAGCCGACTCTCGAAGTATTGCGCCGTCTCTTTGTCGGTGCAGTACAGGTAGCAACCCTTCATCCCCCGTGTCATCAGGGTTCGGTATGTATTTTTGATGATCAGGTCTGTTTCACTTTTCGCGAGGGTAGGTTGCTCTTTCATCATTTTTTTCCAGCCGCGAATCGATTTATCGTGCTTGTCGCGCTCATCCGGGGATGTCATTACCTGACCGTCACGCACGACCAGATCTGGTCCGATAATTACCCCGACGTAGTCGACTTCCAAACCTTGGCAGGTATGAATGCAGCCAACCTGCTCGATGGAGTTTTCAGCGATGATCCATAGGCTGCCATCCTGATCCAGATTCCATTGGCGTTTGTAGTCACCAATCACGATATCAGCAGCGGTGGGGTCTTTCTTGCTCAACCAAGGCCAGCAATAGCCCGCGACCACACGAGCTTTGTTCCCGTGGTTTTTCTCGTTGATTGCGTCATGCATCGCCTGAGGTGAGTCGAACACCTTAAACTCGTACTCTTGGGTCTCAAGCGTCGGATTTGCCGTCGAGCGAATGCCTAGCGTGTCATCCAGCCATGCCAGGTAACCGTCAGAACCACTGCAGCGAAACTGCGAAGACAGCACGTGTTCTTCAACCACCGCACCCTTGGCTTTCGCAAAGGCGCGAATCGCCTGCTTGCTGCCGATATCGCTCAAGGTTACACGCTGGTCCTCATCAATGAAGAAAATGGAGCATTTCGCTGAGTCAATCAGCTCCTTGATCTGGTTCTCCCCAAGGTTTCCATAAAGCCCGCTTTTCTCATTCAGCCGGTGAGCCTCGTCCACGATAAGCGCATCGAATGTGTTGGGCTCAGTGTCGATGAATGCCCCTGAGCCTGAAAAGAAATTCGAGAAATGGCTACGCTTGATGGTGCCAACCAGTTTGCTTTCGTAGACCTTGCGAGGGGCGGCATTCTTGGAAACGTATTTGCTCATCAGCTTCAATTCGGTGAGCTTCACCAGCAGATTGATAGCCAGAACAGTTTTTCCGGTGCCCGGTCCACCTTCGATGATCATCACCTTGGGTGCTTGGTCCGAGGCCTCGCTTGCCGCCGCTAGCACCGACTCAAAAATTGCTTTCTGATCGTCAATCAATACGAACTCGGGTTTGCCTTTCATCAACCCCGCGAGGGCTTCGGCTAGCGCCTTGGATGGGCGAATTTTTCCTTCGGACAGCTCGTACAGCACCTCTTTGTTGTCGCCATGGCTTATATGCTTTTTCAGAAAAGTTCTGAGTTTACTGAGCTCTTCCGGGCCTTTCAGAAACAGCGGAGCCTTGCTGATGTGGGGCTCATAGTGGGCTGAATCTATAACCCCGTCGCTGACGTAGTTGTGGAGGTAGGCACACGGACGGATTTCGATGCTTTTGTCATACACCGCCTCGTTAAAGCCTTCCAGCAGCGCTGCATAGGACCAGACCTGATAGGACGGGTGAATGGTCTCAATGAGGCCGCCACCCAATGCCGTTTTGACGATGGCGTCTTTGGTTGTGGCGTTGGCCTTACTCCATTGCTTCAGCTCAATCAGAACGGCCTTTTTTGCCTGGTTTTCGTCGCGACCGGTGAGTAGAAAGTCGATTCGCTTTGACGACTGCGGAATGTGCAATTCAATGGCCAGGCCTGCATCGCTCGGGAGGCCCTCATCTCTAAGGACCTTGGCCATGTACGTCAGGGACCCTTGCCACGACCTGATTTCCGAGGAGCCAACGTTCTTGCCGGTAGCTTCCTTGTAGTGCCTGAGGATCACCTCCTCAATGTCATCGTTATCGTTGTCTTTAAGAAATTGCTGTTTGGTCGCAGCGTAAACGATCACGGGTTGTCCTTAGGTGCGTGTTGGTCAGAGTTGGTCGTACTTTTTGCTGGTGCTTTTGGCTTTATCTACGGGGTATTTCTGGCCATTCGAGGCGAGTTTCTGTGTCACCGCCTCGTTGAGGTCAATGCCAAGTACGCTGCTCAGGCGAACCAGGTACATCAGTACGTCCGCCAGCTCATCCTTGATGGCTTGGCCGATTTCGGGATCTGTTGCGGCGGAGATCGAATCGGCATCGCTCATCCATTGGAAAATCTCGCACAGCTCGCCTACCTCGCCAGTGAGAGCCAGGATGAGATTCTTGGGGGAGTGGAACTGCTGCCAGTCGCGATCATCTGCGAACCGCTGAAGGGATGCGGCGAGCTTCACTACGTCAACGAGTGGCGTGGATGAGCTATCTGAGTCTCTCACGGGGTTATCTCTTGAGTATCGGGCGGCAAAAAAATCGTAGGAAATCTGACCTTAGATTGTAAGAGTTTTCGCTGCTTGCGCAGCTTTTTTGTGTTTTTTCTCACACCCTCTCTGCATCTCTAGATGCTTTGAGGGCTAAGTAGGCCGCGACGACCACCATGCCCATCGACCAGCGTCCTTTTCTCATCCTGCTCGTTAGTTTGCAGAGGGGCCGTTTGTGGGTAGCACGTGAGGACTGTCGGCATCCGTGACGTCAAAAAATTCGCGGAGGAGGAAATTAGTGGGTTTTTAGCGTGCCTCATTGAAAGGAAATGAACTCGGCGAGTAATGACTTTCATTAAATTTGAAAAAATAGCGTTGAGTGACAATTTTTTCTGCATAGGTTAGCTGATGCCGACCTAAATTGTTGCTATATCCAGAAGAACACTTCCTCCTCTTACTGGGCTGCGGCGCTAGCCATGGCGGGGCACGGCAAGAGGATTGATTGACGTTTTAGATGGAAACGTTTCGGCGGAGAAGGTGATATCATTTTTTACTTATTTTTACTGACCTGGTAGTGATGAGCTTAATGTGGCAGAAGTTGGAGTTTCGAATTCCAATTTCTGCCGTTGCTAATTGTTCTGTCAGGACATGATGATTTTGTTTTTGATCTCGTTGAGAGTATTTTCAAGTGGAGTCTTATGCTCGGATTTCAGCTTTTCAAGTGCTGATATTAAGTCAGTATCTGTTAGTGGTATTATCAGGCCGTGTCCGTTTCTGAATGAGTCTCGGCACCTTTCAATGAATAATTCTTTTTTTGAGATATCCCTGCACGTTATGATTCCGAACATGCCTCGGTTAACGGTCAGTCGCCCAATCATTTGATCAAGCTCGGGGTTTTGTATGTCCTTTGAGTAGTTCTTGCATTCTACGATTAGGTATGGGCATGGTATTTTGTGAATCATGTGGAGCATATGAAAGAATCCTTCCTTGGCTGAGTTCTCAAAGTATATATCAATCCTTTTCCTTCCCTGGTTGATCTCGGCTTCGAGTACCGGTGATGAGGCATTGGGGTAAAGTAGCATTTCAAGAATGCCAACTATTGTTTTGTGATAGTCTGATGCCGTTGATGGTCCATGTTTTATTGAGCGTAGCTTCGCAATCAATTGATCTACCACTAAATTCAAATTGAGCTCAGGATCAATTGAATCAGATGGGAGAGGTCTAACTTGTTCCGCTTGCTGGTCTCTGAAAGATTGAAAAACTAATGGGTGCTTTTCTGTAAAGTCGAATAACCACTCTTTAGTAAAGTGTTTTACTACATTTTCTTTCACTCTCTTTTTGGAAATGTATGGGGTTCCATCTTTACGGTGCTCGACCCAGATGCTCCCCGTTCTTATCTGCTCGTGTTGTAGATACTCAAGTACATGTTTATTGTAGTAGTTTTCAGGAGCATAAGCCTTGCTGTAAGATACAATTCCTTTCGGGGTGAGAAGGATCTTTTTTCCTTCAACAAGCAAAGTGTCCTCATGGGAGAATGTCCACTTTTTTCGGGATGTATCCCATATGGGGCCAGCGGAGACACCGGCTGTTAAATTTATTTTGTGTAGTTTGCATTGGGCCTGCGTATAGGTAATGAGGCTTCCTCGTATGAGATTAGTCGTCATATCAGAAACTTTGTCTTTACCGATTCCTGGGATAAATAGTCTAAAATCTTCTAAGTCGGTAATTTTTCCGGACTGTATTGCCTTGCTCCCCATAATGCTTTCGAAAAGTTTTTTTGCGTCTTCACTACCAATTCCGTTTCCTCTAGGTTTTCCTACAGAAAGCCCAAGGCAGGTTTCATTAGGCTCATGAAGATGTGAGAATAATTCAAAAGCCTCATCTTCTTTTCCTTGGCGCACTAAATCTAAGAAGTGAGAAAAGAAGGACCTTACTGCACTGGCAGCCTTCATCGACCAGCGATCTGGTCTTAACCCAAGAAGATAAGGGTCCACGAATAGTCTCGTGTCGAAATCAGTATCGATGTCGACAAAGTCGAGCTCGAATTGAGTCTTGGAGAGCTTGAATCTTTCCGAAAGCTTCATGTTTTAGCCTTTTGCAGTAATCTAAGTTAGTCGGTTGCTAATATTAAAAATGGGGGCGGATACTGCTTGTTCTTAGGAACTACCAAATGTCAGATTCGCAGAAGAGAGCATCAGTCCAAAAATAATTCCCTGCATCCTTGACCTCTATGGGGAGCGAGTATTTTTCGTAACCCGTTAACTTTAGAACAGTAGCGGCATTTTGCAATCACCAGGACAGGCTAGCGCCTAGTGGCGGGGGGGGGGGCACTAGCTCTTGGAGGGACGCAGAATTATTGCTATGCACCGTAGACCCAGAGCCTCAGATCGGGGCGTTTAGGCGAATTTGAAGCCCAGAATCGCTCAGTTTACTCAGGAAAGGCCCGATTTATGGAGCTCCCTGGAGGCCCCAATTCTGTATACGAAGGCATTTAGACGGTGGCCATGCCTGGCAAGAAGTGACTCGCCGAAGCAAGATAGCCCCATCCGGGTGAGCAGATGGGGCTTGTTAATATCATCGCTACGTTGATCTGACGTTGAGCTTGAACCTTATCCTTATTCAGGTAGTGATGACGCACTGCAACGCGCTAAATTAAATAGCGGAGCAGCATTTCATATAGTAGTGAGGTTCATTAGGTTTCATGATTTTAATATCCCACGTTGATCGGAAGATGTAGAGTTTTATTTTTCGTGATATCATAAGGCAATCATACCCCATAGCGTATATAAAAAAGCATGGAAAGCCTTAAAGTAGAATACTTAACAATTATTAATCCCAAGGAGGGTTTTTGCAGTTCCATACCTTCCTTTAATAGTCTTCTTCAGTCGTATGGAAGTATTGAGATAAAGCCCAAAGGTTTGATGTTTGCCGGGGCAAAGTTTGATTATGACGTTCAGCAAGGCGAAATACTAAATAATAACCATGTTTTCTTTCATGTTCGGCTGGCTTGTCAAGGTGATGCCGAGCGTCCGACTTTTTTACTTCTTCTAAAGTTAATCAGGACAATTCTAGCGAAGGTTGCAGAAAAGCCCGTAGAAGTACTTTGGGATGACGTTAGTAGTAGCCTTTCCGCTGCTGCTTATCCGGTTATACATGAAATAGAAAACATGATGCGAAAGCTCATAACAAAATTCATGTTGACGAAGATCGGATTGGGCTGGACGAAAGAAGCAGTGCCACGAGAGGTTGCTGAATCCGTAAAGACAAAAAAGAATGCCGCAGGAAATAATTATTTGTTTGAGACGGACTTTATTCAGTTGTCAGACTTTCTTTTTAAACCATACGCTACGGCAAACTCAACGACATTAATCGAAAAAGTCCGCTCTGCCGATTCAGTTAGTGATATCAGTATGGATGAGCTTAAAGAGCTGGTGCCAACTTCAAATTGGGAAAGATATTTTCAGCCAATAGTCAGTTGCAAGAGCGAGTATCTTCAGACTCGGTGGGTGAAGTTGTACGAGTTGAGATGTTTGGTTGCACACAATAATTTCATTTGTCAGGATGATTACGATAGCATCTTAAGGATTTCTAGCGAGGTCAAAGAGAAACTTGGTGAGGCTTTGAATAACTTAGATAGTATTCATATGTCTGCCGAGCAAAAGGAGGAGGTTGCTGAGAATATTGCGACCACTGTAAATAGAACGCACGCTGAACTAATCAATGCATGGGGGTCTATTCAGCAGCTTCTTATAGAAATCGCCATGACTGGCTTGGATCATGAGAAAGGTAGAGAGTTAATAAAGAATAAAACATCTACCAGGTTGATAATTGAGAAGTTGATGGATGAAAACATTCTCCCGGCAGATCTCTCGGGAGAATTAATAAAAATTCAACTTTCTAGAGATATTATTGTTCATAATGTGGACGCAGAGTTGAACGATAGTGTGATTGATGCCGCAGACCAAGCCAAACATCTTCTCATCGAGCTTCTTGAAGAACTCGATGAGCAGCATCCAGCTCAGTACAAGGAGTTAGAGGCTAGTGCTTGAGTTGTGTTGTTGAACTGTCGTTAGGTTTTTAAAAGCTCATATTTTATAACTTTGGTATGAGCTTTTATATAATGAGAGTTATTTTTGTTAGCATTTGTCCTTACGGTTTATCATCAACCCATTCGGTGAGAAAGTCTCACAAAATACTTCAACTCCAAACTTTATTGCTAGCGCCACAGCACTGGCAGCAAGCATGGTTGCGGAAATGCTGAATGATGTAAATGACGCAACAATTGCACCTGTTATGTATTTTTTATCATATACTACTGACAGTCCTTGGCTCCAAGCTTTATGTACTTCACTTTCAGGATTGCATACGGCTCGCCAGGCAACTCTTTTTAATGCAGAGCTTGCCCTTTTTCCTAATTCCAGCTTTGTTTCCTCTGTTATTGGAGGTGGTAAGTATTTTATGTCTGGCTTAGGTAGAGTGCGTTGGTAGGTTTCTCTAACCTCCGCCAATAAATCAATTGATCTTCTCGGTACGGCTTTTCCCATTTCGATGAGAATTTGATCTTCATTCTTGTTCATGATCATTGATATTGCGGCGTCATTTACTTCAATCAAGCTTAATGGGTCACCATTTTCATCGCGCAGGCCAATTAGAAGACTTTCTTCTTCCAGTCTCTCGATGAGACGCTTGTGAAATTGTTTGCGCCGCTCATCTGATTTGATGTTGCTTATACTGCGAACAGCATCCATTATAAGTGGGCGGCATTTGTCCAGTTCACCACTTTTAAGGTGGCATATGGCTAGCAGTGCGGTCGCCTCTAAGTTTATTCTTGTTCCCTTTGAGCTTTTCTTGATTACTCCCTCAAAGCCTAATTTTGCGTACGTAAGACTATTGGCTTCCATTGCGGTTTCAAAAAGCCAGTTTTTCGATTGCAGTAATCTTGTTTCATGTCCCGTCTTACGAAGCATTGTTTGAATTTCAGATGCGATTTTTTTTGCTTCTTGCAGATTTGCAGCCCTAACACATAGCTGTAATTTAGGTTCTAAGACTGCCAACTTTTTTATTTGGTCATTGGTCAGCGGTGGGGGCTTTGACATCTAATGGCTCCGGGTTAAAGTTTAAAACTCACCTGTCTTTATAGTTTTTGATTTTGCTCAAAAAGCAGTTAGTCTGTCTAGCCCTGAAATTGCTTGAAAATCCATGACTTTCCTAAGCGGCAGGTAAGCAGCCTTATTGTCAGACTGTAGTAGCACCGAGTCGCCTCACTTCGCCTATCGAGGTAGTGATCGATAAACCACACCACATGCTTTCTCTGCCAAGCCCAAGGTGTATTTCGCTGCCAGCGTCCTGCGATTGCAGCTTGGATAATTGCAGCCTGTCGCAAATGGCGTTGCCGCGTTGCGTGCGATCCGGTCAGCACGCCAGCCAAGAATAGCTCCATGTCGAACTGCTTACTCATGTCAATCCACCAATGTAGGCGGCGACCACCTCGATTCGACCGTGCCCCAGCTCATAGCTGATATGCCTCCGAGCCTCACGATCAAGGTGCCTATCTACCCCATAACATTGGCCGCCGTTGATGGGCGCGGGGTGCTGGGTGATATGCTCATAGCGTTCACATGCGTACGCCGCTCGTAGCTCATGGAAGCCTTTGAGGTTATGTGCATGGAGGATGCACCGTGCAGGTCGGACGATTTCCTGCAGAAGAGTCAGGTATCTTTCGTCTGGCGCAATCAGGTTGCAGCTACCCGCAGGTGACACCTGCCGTGCAAACCCAAGTGCACCTCGAACATGGTCGTCCACCGCAATCCAACGTGGCGCCGAGGCGCCGGCGCGGCCGCCTTTAGTGCCGTCCTGAATGTTAATCCTGCCTAAGTGAGCCTCACGAGTTAACCGCGGCAGGTCAGCCAAAATGGCCTCACGCAGGCGCATACCGGTGGCTCGCGCCAACAGAACAATCGCGGCTGCCCGTTGTTGATGATGGCGGCAAAGTGCATCGACGATCTGCTTAACCTGTTCGCGGTCTTGGCCCTGCGGCACTGAGTGTCGAACCCCGGTACGCCGCATACACAACGCCTTGCTCGGGCTTGGCAATTTCACGTGCTGATCACCGCGCAGCGCCGCCATGGTCCGGTTAACGCTGGATAGGCGGTTTTGTGCGGTGCTGATAGCGAGGCTACCGCACTCAACCGCATCGCGCAGATACGCCGCATAGTCCGCCAATACCTTCCGATCAATCTGCCGCGCATCATTGATACCGGGCCCATGTTCGGAGCGGCACCACTTCACGAATGCCTGCCACCGATCACAGTGCGCCTTGACCGTGCCGTAGTGGCCTCCGCCGAACATGTCTTTCAGCGCTTGTGGCCCTGCGTAGCTCAGTTGCCTGCCATACCCAAAATTGCGGCCATCCCGCCTACCTACCAATGCCATGTCGGTCACCTCATCTTCCGATTTCCAATCCTCGCCCCACGTCATCCCGCCAAGAATGTTGAGTGTTATCAGGGATCAAGGCCCCTGCGACCTGTGGGGAATGTCCACTACGCGGGACTGGCGGCTCCTTACATCCGGGAGCAAGGGCATCTCATGATCTGGCCTCCTGAACACCGTTGCCGGTGGGCGGGTGGAGGCAGTGCTGGCTGACTAAACCAACGCCTGAAGATCCTGAGCCGGGTGAACGCAGCAGTGCGATGACCGGGGCAAGCCTGACTGTCACTCAGGTGCAGTCCATTCCTTGGTCTGCGGCACCATCATCTACATCGCTGTTGCTGGTGACATCGGCGTTTGCCACGCCGATTGTTACGAGGGGGATTGCCTCAAAGCCATGTGCGATCAGGGCTGCAGCAGTGTTAGAAGTGCCCGTCTCTTTCCAGAAGAAGAGACGGACACAGGTTGGCGCAATAGTTCGGCTAAGCGGATGGGTTGCTGCAGGGCAGCACAGTACGGTGTCGCTGGCGCACGAGGGCCATGAGTTTAGAGAGCATCCATCACCGGGGAGGTGACCGGGCGAGCTGCCGGATGCGAATCGCCCTTGGGGAGAACTACCGCGGGAACGGCGTGACCTTGAAGGTTCGGGTCACCTGAGGTGCTGTCATCGACAGCCGTTGCACGGCCAGTTCTACGCCTGTGGATAAACCCGGTCAAGGGCCGAAATTAAGCGCCCTTGAGGACGTGAAAAGCGGTTATCCATCGGTGGAATTACTTGGTAAATCCCGGACAACGTCGTGGCTTTTAGCTCTTCAAAGTGAGGTCCATCCAAACAGGGCGGCTTTGCAGCCCTGTTTGGATGGACCCGTGCTGAGAAGCAGATAAGCGAGGCTGCTTGCCCCGAATCTTGGACGTTCAGTTGTTTCCGCAATTCTTGCGCCGTACAGAGCTAGCGGATCGGTACCACGTTCTTATCTCTGATTTGACCGTATGCTGAGGCAAGCAGGCTGCCGGTGGCGGCTTTCTGGATGTACTCACTCCACCAGGCCATCATCGGGCGCCGTCGCTCAATGTAGTCGGCTCGGTTGTAGGCGCTGCGCACCTCATCCTTGTCGACGTGCCCCAGTGCGACCTCAATGAGTTCCGGGTCCCACCCATGTTCATTCAAAATGGTGCTGGCCATTGAGCGCATGCCGTGGCTCACCAGCCGATCCTGGAAGCCCATGCGTTTCAATGCCATGTTGGCGGTCTGGCTATTGGCGTGGGTGCGTGGATTTCTGTCTGCCGGGAAGACGTATTCGCGATGGCCGCTGTGAGACTTGAGCGACTCCAGGAATGCGAAAGCATGATCACTCAACGGGATGCTGTGAGGGCGGCGCTTTTTCATCCGCTCCGCTGGGATAGACCAGACACGCCTTTCAAAGTCGATGTCTGCCCAGCGAGTAGTCGCCGCCTCGGTGGGGCGAGTCATCGTGTGCAACTGCCACTCGATCAGGCAGCGGGTGGTGCGTTTGATACTGGCGTTCGCGATCTCCAGCATGAGCTCGGGAAGTTCTTCGGGCGGAAGCGCAGCCATATTCTCTTTCTTGGGCTTCTTGAATACTGCCCTGATGCCGCTGAGCGAGTTGGCGAAGATCAGGCCGGCATTTACGCCGTATGTCATGATCTCGTTCAGCCGCTGACTAAGGCGCTTGACCGTCTCGAGGCTGCCTTTCGCTTCGATTGGACGAACCAATGCGATCACCATCGGCGCGGTGATTTTTGCGAGTGGTGTCGTCCTCAAGTCGGGGAGTACGTGCAGCGTGAGCGACTGCCAGATGTCCTCGGCGTATGCCGGGGTGACCGAGTGTTTCTTAAGCTCGAACCAGGCTGTGGCCACGTTCTCGAAGGTGTGTTCCGTTTCTGCGCGCTTGGCTTCACTCAGCGTGTTGCGCTGCACCTTCGGATCGATGCCTTGGGCGAGCAGCTCGCGGGCTTCGACTGCCTTCTTTCGTGCGTTCGCCAGTGAGAGTTCGGGGTAGATCCCAAAGCCGATGTTGATGCGCTTCTTGGTCACCGGTTCGCGGTAGTTGAAATTCCACAGTAATGAGCCATTGCTGCGTACGCGGAGCTGCAAACCGTCACCGTCAGTAAGGACGTAATCCTTGGACGCCGGTTTGACTCCCTTGAGCTGTCGATCGGAGAGGCGGAGGTTTTGAGCAGGCATGAGATTGTCCTCAGGCACTGATTCGGTATTCCAAAGATTGACACCGGGGGACTGGAATACCGTCTGGAATACCCGATCGGCTGAACTCAAAAACTCACAAAAGACCGCAAAAGCGCTGGAGGCCGCGTACTTACTGGATCGCAGGCACAAAAAAAGACGCCCGAGGGCGTCTTCTTCTTTGGATTTGGTGGAGCCGGGGGGATTTGAACCCCCGTCCGCCAGTACTCCGCTGTCGGTACTACATGCTTAGCCGTGTCTACTGATTTAATCCGCAGCCGCCCGACGGGCAGGGTGCTTTGGATGAGTTGTGTAAGTTTTAGTCACTTCGCCCACAACGTGCTACGCGACGATCCTGTTCTATATGACAATCAGTTCGGGTTTACAGGCATCCCCTAGTGATTGCTGGAGCCGAAGCTACCAGAAGCAAAGGTCACTTACGCTGCGAGAGCGTAGGATTCCTCGCCGAAGGTTTCGTCATTGGCAACTATAGAAGTTGCAACAGTGGATTTACGAGTTCTGTTACCAACTCGGCATGCACCTAGAGTTTCGCTACCGGCGTCGAATCCTAATCGGCCCCACACTAGCTCTTGGCTAACGCACCTTACGGCACGTAGGGCGGAGTATACGCCATTGCGCGGGCGACGTCGACAGCGGATCCGGTCGCCCGCGATTGGGCTTAGGCGCCGCCGCCGGCCGAGCCGCTGCCTTTCTCGGTTTTCTCAAGGCGCTCCAGCACTTTGCTGGTGATGGCGATGCATTCTTTGGTATCGCCCGAGGCTTGGGCGGCCTTGGCTTTGTCGACGTGCTCGGTGAGGGCCTTGTCCAGGCCTTCGGAGGTGGCGCCGGCGGTGGCCATGCTGTCGTCGATTTTCTGCAGGTTGGTGGTGCACAGGTCATCGGCGGCGAACACCGGCGAAGCCAGCAGGGTGGCGGCCGCGAACAGGGCCGAAAGCGCGGTACCTTTCATGGGAGTCTCCTCTGGGGCCTCGGGAAGGTGGGCCTGTAGGGTGGACTGTGGGGGGAGGGCGGGGGTTCAATCGGGATTCTTTTGGGGTGGGGTAGGTGCTTGGCGGGGCATGTTCGGGGGCTGGGAGATCGAGCGCCGCCCGCGCGGCGCTCGGTCTCACTGGGCAGGCCCAGCCATACCCTTAAAGCGACACCGCATGGCATGAGATTGCGGAATGCCCGGGAGTGTTTGGCGCGAGTTTTAGGGTGTTGCAGAAATCGAGCGCCGCCCGCGCGGCGCATCGCGAGCTGCGCTCGCTCCTACATTTGTTTCGGGCCAGTTACGCCTGTGACAGGCGCGCGCGACCGCCTTGTTTGTACGACGCGATATCGCGTCATGCGCCAGGGCGTTCGCGCGCAATTTCCCCAGGAATAATTGCGTGACAGGCGCGCGCGACCGCCTGGTTCATACGACGCGATATCGCGCCATGCACCAAGGCGTTCGCGCGCAAATCCCACAGGCATAATTGGCCCGAAACAAACGTGGGATCGAGCGCAGCTCGCGATGCGCCGCGCGGGCGGCGCTCGATCGCCCAGGCGCCGCACCCCTCACGGCGAACCGCCCCCCGCCTAAATACTACGCGGCCGGGTGACGCGATCGACCAGGTAAACCAACCCGTGATAGTCAATGCCACTGTGGCTCGACAGCCCAATCTCGCAGGTGCGACTGGTAGAAATCCCTTCACTGCAATACTGCACCGCATCTTTCAGGCTGCGCAGCGAGTGGGCGTTCAGCTCGGGGGTGGTGAAGCCCTTGTCCCCGGCGAACCCGCAGCAATGAATGCCTTCCGGAATCACCACCTGCTTGCTGCAACGCCGCGCCAGGTCGATCAAGGCCTGGCTTTCGCCCAGGTGCTGGGTGCTGCAGGTCACGTGCACAGCTACCGGTTCGTCCTGGGGGGTGAACTCCAGTCGGTCGAGCAGGTGGGTGCGGATGAAGCGCACGGGGTCGTACAGGTCCAGCCGGGTCTCGCCCAGGTCTTGCACCAGGCGCAGGGTGCAGGGGCTGGTGTCGCAATAGATCGGGTCGAGGCCGCCGCGGCTGGCGTGCAGCAAGGCGGTGATCAGCTCTTGGCGCTTGTGTTCGGCCTGCTCGGGGTAGCCCTTGGAGGCGAACGGTTGGCCGCAGCACAGGCTGTCGGCGTTGTCGGGGAACACCACCTGGTAACCGGCCTTTTCCAGCAGGGCGCGGGTCTTGTCCAGCAGCGAACTTTGCTCGCGATCGGAATACGCCGGGCCCATCACCCGCGACACGCAGGCAGCCAGGTACACCACGCGGGGGCGGGCGTCGTTGCTGGCCGGGCCGAAATCCAGTGGGCGCAGTGGTTGCGGCATGGCCGGGGTCCACTGCGGCAGGCGGCCCTTGCTGGCTTTGCTCATCGACGCACTCAGGCGGCCCAGGCGCGGGGCGCCTAGCAGCTTGCGTGCGGTGTTGGCAGCGGTCAGCGTCAGACGGGCGCCGCCCAAGGCCGTGTGGAAGTGTTCGGCCAGCCAGTTGGCGGTCTTGGTGTGGTCGGCGGCCTGGCTGCGCAGTTTCTTCACCAGCTCGCCGGTGTTGATGCCGACCGGGCAGCGCTGGGCACACAGGCCGGTAGCGGCGCAGGTGTCGATGCCCTGGTACTGGTAGGTCTGCATCAGTTCGCGGGTATCCATGCCGGCGCGCTGCTTGGCCTGGATGTCACGCCACATGACGATGCGCTGGCGTGGGCTGAGGGTCAGGCCTTTGGAGGGGCATACCGGTTCGCAGAAGCCGCACTCGATGCACTTGTCGACGATTTCGTCGGCGGCCGGCAGCGGCTTGAGGTTCTTCAGGTGGATGTCCGGATCTTCACTCAATACCACGTCGGGGTTGAGGATGCCGTTGGGGTCGAGCAGGCGCTTGAGCTTCCACATCAGTTGGTAGGCGTCTTGGCCCCATTCCAGCTCCACGAACGGTGCCATGTTGCGGCCTGTACCGTGCTCGGCCTTCAGCGAGCCGCCAAACTCCACCGCCACCAGTTGGGCCACGTCGTCCATGAACGCCTGGTAACGGGCGACTTCTTCGGCGCTGTTGAAACCCTGGGTAAAGACGAAGTGCAGGTTGCCTTCCAGCGCGTGGCCGAAAATGATCGCTTCGTCATAGTGATGCTTGTCGAACAGCTGGATCAGGCGGTTGACGCCCTCGGCCAGTTGCTCGACGGGGAAGGTCACGTCTTCGATGATGACCGTGGTGCCGGTCTGGCGCACGGCACCGACGGCGGGGAAGGTGTCCTTGCGGATTTTCCACAGCTGGTTGTACACGGCCGGGTCTTCGCTGAAGTCCACCTGTTGTTCCAGCGGGAAGTCGGCGATCGAGGCCATGATCTGCTGCAGTTGCTCGTGCAGCAGGCTCTGGCTGGCGGCGCGGGATTCGATCAGCAGGGCGCAGGCATTGTCCGACAGGCCTTTTACCCACAGCGGCATGCCGGGCATGTTCTGCACCGAGCGCAGGCTGCGGCGGTCGAGCAGTTCCACGGCCGAGACCGGCTGCTGCTTGAGCACGGGTACCGCGCGGCAGCAGCTTTCGACGCTGGGGAACACCAGCAGGGCGCTGGCCTTGTGCGGGTGGTCGGGCACGGTGTCGTACGTGACGGCGCTGATGAAGCCCAGGGTGCCTTCGGAGCCGACCAGCAGGTGCTGTAGGATGTCCAGCGGCTGGTCGTAGTCCACCAGTGCGTTCAGTGACAGGCCCGTGGTGTTCTTCAGCCGGTATTTGTGCCGGATGCGCTCGGCCAGCGCGGTGTTGGCGCGGGTTTCGCGGCCAAGGCGGGCCAGTGCTTCCAGCAGTTCGGCGTGGCTGTTTTCGAAGGCGGCGACGCTGGCCGGGTCTTCGCTGTCCAGGCGGGTGCCATCGGCCAGCACCAGGCGCAGGCCGGCCAGGGTGTGGTAGGTGTTCTGCGCGGTGCCGCAGCACATGCCGCTGGCGTTGTTGGCGACGATGCCGCCGATCTTGCAGGCGTTGATCGAGGCCGGGTCGGGGCCGATCTTGCGCCCGAACGGGGCCAGCCAGGCGTTGGCCTGGGCGCCGATCACGCCGGGTTGCAGGCGGATTTGCTCGCCCTGGCCACGGATCTCGCGGCCATTCCAGTTGTCACCGAGCACGATCAGCACCGAGTCGCTGATGGCCTGGCCAGACAGGCTGGTGCCGGCAGCGCGGAAGGTGACCGGCACCCGCTCGCGCTGGGCCAGCTTGATCAGGCCGACTACTTCGTCTTCGGATTCGACGCGCACCACCAGCTTGGGGATCAGCCGGTAGAAGCTGGCGTCGGTGCCAAAGGCCAGGGTGGACGTGGGGTCGTCGAAGCGGCGTTCGGCGGGTATCAGGCGCTCGGCATCACGCAGGAACGCGGCGGGCAAGCTCATGCAGTCTCCTCGCGGGGCTGTGGCGTCTGTGCGCCACATGCCCCAGGTCAATCAGGCGTTGGTTCTTGCAGGCGGTCAGGCGCCCAGTTCGCGTACCAGCGAGTCGCGGGTGATCTCGCTGATCGACTTGGCGCCGGTCAGCACCATGGCCACGCGCATTTCCTTCTCGAACAGCTCCAGCAGGTTCTTCACCCCGGCTTCGCCATGCACGGCAAGGGCCCAGAGGAAGGCCCGGCCGATCAGCACGGTGTCGGCGCCCATGGCGATCATGCGCACCACATCGAGGCCGCTGCGGATGCCGGAATCTGCCAGAATCTTCAGGTCACCTTTGACCGCGTCGGCGATTGCCGGCAGGGCGCGGGCGCTGGACAGCACGCCGTCGAGCTGGCGGCCACCGTGGTTGGACACGACGATACCGTCGGCACCGAACTTGACCGCATCGCGGGCGTCATCGGCATCGAGAATGCCTTTGATGATCATCGGGCCGTCCCAGAACTCGCGGATCCACTCCAGGTCTTTCCACGAGATGGACGGGTCGAAGTTGTTGCCCAGCCAGCCAATGTAGTCGGCCAGGCCGGTGGGGTTGCCGCGGTATTTCGAGATATTGCCCAGGTCGTGCGGGCGGCCCATTACGCCAACGTCCCACGCCCATTCGGGGTGGGTCATCGCTTGCAATACCCGGCGCATCGGCCCGTTCTTGCCGCTCATGCCGGAGTGCGCGTCGCGGTAGCGGGCGCCGGGCACCGGCATGTCGACGGTGAACACCAGGGTCTTGACCCCGGCAGCCCTGGCCCGCTCCAGCGCATTGCGCATGAAGCCGCGGTCCTTCAGCACATACAGCTGGAACCACATCGGCCGGTTGATGGCGGGCGCCACTTCTTCGATCGGGCATACCGACACGGTAGACATGGTGAACGGGATGCCATGGGCGGCGGCTGCACGCGCGGCCTGCACTTCGCCACGGCGGGCGTACATGCCGGTGAGGCCGACCGGGGCCAGGGCCACCGGCATGCTCAGGGTCTCGTCGAACAGCCGGGTCTCAAGGCTGAGTTCGGACATGTTTTTCAGCACGCGCTGGCGCAGGGCAATGCTGGCCAGGTCGGACACGTTGTGGCGCAGGGTGTGTTCGGCGTAGGCGCCGCCGTCAGCGTAGTGGAACAGGAAGGGGGGCAGCTTGCGTTGGGCCGCGGCGCGATAGTCGGTAGAGGCAGAAATGATCATGGATTCTCGCAGCGTTGCTTGTGGGGAATGCCGGGCGCTTGACGGCGCCCGGCCCCTTTCACTTTAGTGATGAACCAGCATGCCGGTCAGCCAGTAAGCCTGGATCAGGGTGATCAGGCCGACGATGGTGGCGAAGAACAGGCTGTGCTTGACGGTGAAGCGGAACAGGTCCGATTCCTTGCCGACCAGGCCGGTGGCGGCGCAGGCCACGGCGATCGATTGCGGCGAAATCATCTTGCCGGTCACGCCGCCGCTGGTGTTGGCGGCTACCAGCAGGGTGTCGTTGACCCCGATCTGGTGCGCGGTGGTGGCCTGCAGCGAGCTGAACAAGGCATTGGACGAGGTGTCCGAGCCGGTCAGGAACACGCCCAGCCAGCCGAGGAACGGCGAGAAGAACGGGAACGCTGCGCCTGTGCCGGCCAGCACCAAGGCCATGGTCGAGGACATGCCCGAGTAGTTGGTGACAAAGGCGAAGGCCAGCACCATGCCGATCGACAGGATCGGCCAGCGCAGTTCCCAGAAGGTCTCTTTGAAAGTGGTAAGACCAGTTTTGAAGTTGATCTTCAGTACCGCCATGGAAATCAGTGCCGAAAGGAAGATCGCGGTGCCGGTGGCAGAGATCGGGTCCAGCTTGAACACCGCTGGCATGGCGGTTGGCGCGGCAACGATCGGGGCGGTCTTGATGACCAGCTGGTCCAGGTGCGGGATGGCGAAGTTGAACACGAAGTTGTACATCGCGCCGCCCGGGGCGAAGGCCGCCTTGAACGGCTTCAGGGTCCAGATGGTGACCAGCACGGTGAGGATCAGGAACGGCGACCAGGCCTTGAAGATCTCGCCAAAGCTGTAGGGGCTTGGCTGGCTGCCGCTTGGCTGGACCACGGCGGCGCCGACGCTGCCCTTGGCTTCGCCGAACGAACGCTTGGGTTGCCAGACTTTCAGGAACAGGGTCAGGCAGATCAGGCTGGCCAGGGCCGAAGTGATGTCAGGCAGCTCTGGGCCGATGAAGTTGGAGGTGAAGTACTGGGTGACGGCAAAGCTCAGGCCGGCGACCAGGGCAGCGGGCCAGGTTTCCTTCACGCCACGCAGGCCGTCCATCATGAACACCAGCCAGAACGGCACGAACAGCGACAGCAGCGGCAGCTGGCGACCGGTCATGGCGCCGATGTGGAAGGCGTCGATGCCGGTGACCTGGCCGGCCACGATGATCGGGATGCCGAGGGCGCCGAAGGCCACGGGGGCGGTGTTGGCGATCAGGCAAAGGCCGGCGGCGTACAGGGGGTTGAAGCCCAGGCCTACCAGCAGCGCGGCCGTAATGGCCACGGGTGCGCCAAAGCCTGCCGCACCTTCCAGGAAGGCACCGAAGCAGAAGCCGATCAGCAGTACTTGCAGGCGCTGGTCGTCGGTAATCGACAGCACCGAGCTGCGGATCACTTCGAACTGGCCGCTCTTGACCGTGAGTTTGTACAGGAACACCGCGGCAACGATGATCCAGGCAATTGGCCAGAGGCCGTAGAGGAAGCCGTAACCCGCAGCGGCGAAGGCCATGTCGACAGGCATCTGGAAGGCGAAGATCGCTACCAGGATCGACAGTGCCAGGGTGATGCTGCCAGCCACGTGGCCCTTGAGTCGGAACACGGCCAGGGCGAGGAAGAAGAACACGATCGGGATGACCGCCGCGAGTGCGGACAGGCCAAGGCTACCAAGCGGGCTATAGAGTTGTTGCCAGGTTTGCATATGGGGTGGCCCCTAATTGTTGTTGGTCAGGCACTGGCATTGGATAATTGGTAAGACCAATTTACAATGGCTGGTCGCTAGGTTAAAAGGGCTGTCGTGGGTGTGTCAATTTGTCCCGTGCAAAACTTTGGTCGCGTGCCGATGAGCGGGGGTCTGATGTGCTCGGAAAATCGCGGCTTGATGGGTGTTTGCGTGGCCTGGATCGGCGAGAATAGGCACCCCCTGAAATTTGCCGGGGGTTTGTGGAGAGCATGTGATGGTTTTTGATCAGGTACGCCAACGGCGCCTGTCCGACGACATTGTCGATCGGCTGGAAGGGATGATTCTGGAAGGCACGCTGACCTCGGGGCAGCGGCTGCCGGCCGAGCGCGTCCTGGCCGAGCAGTTTGGTGTGTCCCGCCCGTCACTGCGTGAGGCGATCCAGAAGCTGGTGGCCAAGGGGCTGCTGGTCAGCCGCCAGGGTGGCGGCAATTTTGTTGCCGAATCGCTGGGGTCTACGTTCAGCGATCCACTACTGCAATTGCTCGAGCACAGTGCTGAGGCGCAGCGGGACCTGCTCGAGTTCCGCCATACCCTGGAGGCGTCCTGCGCCTATTACGCGGCCCAGCGTGCCACCGAGCCGGACCGGGCACGGTTGAAGGCGGCCTTCGATACGCTGCAGGACTGCTATGCCAGGGTCGATGAGGTGACCCGTGCGGAAGAGGGCGCGGCTGATGCGCGCTTCCACCTGGCGATTGCCGAGGCCAGCCATAACGCGGTGTTGCTGCACACCATCCGGGGTTTGTTCGACCTGCTGAAACGCAACGTGGTGACCAACATCGGGGGCATGTACCAGCAGCGTACCGAAACCCGGGACATGCTGATCAGTCAGCACCGGGAGCTGTACCTGGCGATTGTCGAGGGCAGGGCGGAGGATGCGCGGGAAGTGTCCAGCCGGCACATTTTGTATGTGCAAGAGGTGCTGCATGAGGCCCACGAAGAGGCGCAGCGGGTGGCGCGGGCGGAGCGGCGCAGCGGGCGCTGAGGCTTTTATGGGCAGTGCTGCCTTCTTCGCGGGCAAGCCCGCTCCCACAGGATAGGCGCCGGGCTTGAACCTGGTGCCATTCCTGTGGGAGCGGGCGTGCCCGCGAAGAGGCCGGAACAGGCTAGAGACTGATTAGTCTTCCTTGCCTTTGTTCCGCACAGCCCGCTGCAGCTCGCGGTTGGAATCGCGTTCGCGCACGGTGTCGCGCTTGTCGAATTCCTTCTTGCCCTTGCCGAGTGCGATTTCGCACTTGATCAGGTGCTTGCTCCAGTACAGCGACAAGGCCACGCAGGTGTAACCCTTTTGCGCGACCGCAGCTTCCAGCCGTTCAAGCTCGCGCTTGTTCAGCAGCAGCTTGCGGGTGCGGATAGGGTCGGCGATGACGTGGGTGCTGGCCGTGGTCAGCGGGGTGATGTGGCTGCCGAACAGCCAGGCTTCGCCGTCCTTGAGCAGCACGTAGCTGTCAACGAGGTGCGCCTTGCCGGCCCGCAGGCTTTTTACTTCCCAACCGGACAGGACCAGCCCGGCCTCGAACTTGTGTTCGATGAAGTAATCGTGTCGCGCCTTCTTGTTCTGCGCGATGGTCCCGGTCGGATGTTTCTTTTGCTTAGCCATAGGGGCCGCATTATAGGCAACTCGAAGCGTCGTCCGCTACGGGATTTCGGTGTGCTTGAGCCACCGGAATGAATACCGGACAATACAAGGCCTGTCATACGCACAGAACCTGTTTTCGGCACGCTGCGAAGCACCGCCACCCAGCCTTGGAAGTGACGCCTGGATGACTACCCATATTCAACGCTCCGCCCTGCTGCCTTACCCTGCCCAGGCGCTCTACGATCTGGTCAACGATGTGGCCAGCTACCCTGAGTTTTTGCCGTGGTGCTCGGCCTCGACGGTGATCGAAGCCGGTGACACCCACATGCGCGCCAAGCTCGAGGTGGCCAAGGGGGGCATGAGCCAGCACTTCGTGACGCGTAACGTACTGGTGCCGGGGCAGTCCATCGAGATGAACCTGGAGGAGGGGCCGTTCACCCAGTTGCATGGTGTTTGGGTGTTCAAGCCGCTGGGCGAAAAAGCCTGCAAAATCAGCCTGGACCTGTCCTTTGATTACGCTGGGCCGATTGTGCGCGCCACCTTGGGGCCGCTGTTCAACCAGGCAGCCAATACGCTGGTTGATGCGTTTTGCCAGCGTGCCAAGCAACTGCATGCCTGACTGAGTACGCGACAACAAAAAGCCCGGAACAAGTCCGGGCTTTTTTGCATCTGCGTGCCGATTACTGGGTTTCCAGCGGTGCCGGAGTCGGGACCGGGGTGGTCTCGATGGTATCGATCTCGCGCTGGATGGACTCTTCGGTCGAGCCAGGTTTGGCTGGCTTTTCTTCAGGCTGAACAGCTGGCTGCTTGGTCTGGCCTGGCTCGGTGGCCGGGCTGACCGTGGTGTCGCCGCTGCCACCCAGGATTTCCTGGTCGCGGCTGACGCCCGGCATGAAGTCGCCAGACAGGCTGACCAGCTGGTCGCTTTCGTTGAAGAAAATGCTCATGCGCTCCTGCTGGCGTTTGCCGCCACCAGGTTGCAGGCTGTACAGGTAATCCCACCGGTTGGTGTTGAAGGTGTCCTGAATCAGCGGGTTGCCCATGATAAACCTTACTTGCCGGCGGGTCATTCCGGGGCGTAATTGGTCTATCATGTCTTGCGTGACGACATTGCCCTGCTGGATGTCGATTTTGTAAACCCCGGGAAACGAGCAACCGGCGAGTGCGAGCAGTCCCGCGAGGGCGAGGCTGTTTAGCAAGAGCTTGGTGTTTTGCATCGGTGGGCGACTTCCACTATCTTGGCTGGACAACGTAAACCCCGATCATACCCGTATTAAGAGAAGCTGCGAAGCAGCATCGGCGAGAAAGCTGACCATGGTTGAAAATAGCGAATTGCGCAAAGCCGGTCTCAAGGTGACCCTGCCTCGAGTTAAGATCCTTCAGATGCTCGATTCTACCGAGCAGCGTCACATGAGTGCCGAGGACGTCTACAAGGCGCTGATGGAAGCTGGCGAGGACGTCGGCCTGGCCACCGTGTATCGCGTACTGACCCAGTTCGAAGCGGCGGGCCTGGTGGTTCGCCACAACTTCGACGGCGGCCACGCTGTGTTCGAGCTGGCCGATGGCGGTCACCACGACCACATGGTCAACGTGGATACCAGCGAAGTTATCGAGTTCATGGATGCTGAAATCGAGAAGCGTCAGCGTGAAATCGTGGAAGAGCACGGTTTCGAGTTGGTGGACCACAATCTGGTCCTGTACGTCCGTAAGAAGAAGTAACGATTTTTTCGTTACGGATGACAAAGGCGACCTTCGGGTCGCCTTTGTGCTTTCTGGGGTTGAAAAATGTGTTGCCCGTGCCGGCCTCTTCGCGGGCGCGCCCGCTCCCACAGGTACATCTCAGGTTTAAGATCCTGTGATCACCCTGTGGGAGCGGGCGTGCCCGCGAATCGCCCTGGGAAAGAAAGGATCAGGCCTTCCCGCTCACCACCATCTTGCGCGCATGGGCCAGGGATTCCTTGGTCAGGTCGATGCCGCCCAGCATTCGCGCCACTTCCTCGACTCGCTCGCGCTTGCCAAGGCTAGCCACGGCGGTATGGGTGGTGTCGCTGTTGCGTACTTTGTGCACGAACAAATGGTGATGCCCCTGCGCCGCCACCTGCGGCAGGTGGGTCACGGTCAGTACCTGGCCGCGCTCGCCCAGGCGCCGCAGCAGTTGGCCGACGATTTCTGCCGTTGGCCCGCCAATACCTACGTCAACCTCGTCGAACACCAGGGTAGGAATGCGCGAGGTCTGCGCGGTAATCACCTGGATCGCCAGGCTGATACGTGACAGTTCACCGCCCGACGCCACTTTCGCCAGGCCCTTGAGCGGCTGGCCAGGGTTGGCGCTGACCAACAGTTCGATCTGCTCCAGGCCATGGGGTGACAGTTCGGCGCCTTCGTTCGCTGTCAGTTCGATGCAGAAACGCCCGCCGGGCATGCCCAGGCGCTGGATTTCATGCTCCACGGCCACTGCCAGCTGCTGGGCAGCCTGCTGGCGCAGGGCGCTGAGTTCGCGGGCCTTCTCTTTATAGTGCTGGGCAAAGGCCGCCAGTTCTTCGCCAAGCTGCTCGATCGATTCGTCGCTGGCGTTCAGGCCTTCCAGCTCTTCCATCAGCTGTTGCTGCAGGTGGGGCAGCTCGGTCGGGTGCACGCGGTGCTTGCGTGCCAGTGTATAGATAGTGTCCAGGCGCTCTTCCAGTGCCTGCAGGCGCATCGGGTCGGCGTCGAAGTTGTCGAGGAAGCGATTGAGTTCACCCATGGCCTCCTCGACTTGAATCTGCGCGCTGGCGATCAGGTTGGCGGCTTCGCCCAGTGCCTTGGGCGAATTGGTGGCAGCGCCCAGGCGGTTGAGGCTGGCGGTGAGGGCGCTGAGCACATTCCCCGAATCGCTTTCGCTGCACTGGTCGATGACCTGCCGGCAGATGCCGAAAAGGGCTTCGGCGCTGGTCAGGTTTTTGTGTTCCTGCTCCAGTTGCTCCAGCTCGTGTTCACCCAGGCCGAGGTTGTCCAGTTCTTCCAGCTGGTAGCTCAGCAACTGATGGCGCGCGCGTTGCTCGTCACCGGAGTTGGACAGGCGCTCCAGCTCGAGGCGGGTCTGGTTCCAGCGTTTGGCGGCCAGTTGCACTTGGCGGGCCAGGTCGACCGCGCCGGCGTACTCGTCGAGCAGGCGGCGGTGGGTGTCGGTCTTGAGCAGTGACTGATGCTCGTGCTGGCTGTGGATGTCGATCAACAGCTCGCCCAGTGCCTTGAGGTCGCCAAGCGGGCAGGGCGTGCCATTGATGTAGCCACGGCTGCGGCCTTCGGCGGTGATGACCCGGCGCAGGATGCACAGGCCGTCGTTGTCCAGGTCACGCTCGGCCAGCCAGGTGTGCGCCTCGGGGATGTCCACCAGGTCGAACGTGGCGAGGATGTCTGCCTTGTCGGTGCCGGGGCGCACCACGCCGCTGTCGGCACGGTCGCCCAGGGCCAGGCCGAGGGCGTCGAGCATGATCGATTTGCCAGCACCGGTCTCGCCAGTGATGACGGACATACCGCGGGCGATTTCGAGGTCGAGGTGCTCGACGATGGCGTAGTTGTGAATGGACAGGTGCACCAGCATGGGGGCGGCTCCCGAAAGTCAGGTCTGGTTATTTATACAGTACTTTTTTCAGGCCTGCCAATGCCCCTTGGCAGATTCTGTTTCGGGCTGGAAAACCACCTTGCCCCTTGAAGCTGGTTTTTCCGGCCCCATATAGCCGACATCCAAGGCGAGCCTGGCTCGCAGTCCACAAAATTGCGCAGGAGAGACCCCATGGCTGACGAACAGCTGAACGAAAAAGACCTTAATGTTGAAGAAACTGGTGCAGAAACCACTGCTGACGCCCGTGTTCTGGAACTCGAGGAACAGCTGGCCGCCGCCAAGGACCAGTCGCTGCGCGCTGTAGCCGACTTGCAGAACGTGCGCCGTCGCGCCGAGCAGGATGTCGAAAAGGCTCACAAGTTCGCCCTGGAAAAGTTCTCCAGCGACCTGCTGCCGGTGATCGACAGCCTGGAGCTGGCCTTGGCCCACTCCAGTGCCGAGGACGAGCACGTCAAGCAGATCCGCGAAGGCGTCGAGCTGACCCTGAAGATGTTCCAGGACATCCTCAAGCGCTACCACCTCGAAGCGGTCGACCCGCACGGTCAGCCATTCAACCCTGAGCACCACCAGGCCATGGCCATGCAGGAAAACGCCGAGGTCGAGCCAAACAGCGTGCTGAATGTGTTCCAGAAGGGTTACCTGCTGAACGGCCGCCTGCTGCGCCCCGCCATGGTGGTGGTGAGCAAGGCGCCGAGCGCGGCGCAACCCTCGATCAATGAAAAGGCTTGAAATCCTCCGGGGCATCCCCATCTAGGTGTCAAGCCTTCAAGTATTACCGCAGTTGGCCAAAGTAGTCGCTGCTACCAAATTCAAGTTTCGGGAGAGTTAACATGGGTAAAATCATCGGTATCGACCTGGGGACCACCAACTCGTGCGTCTCCATTCTGGAAAACGGTAACGTCAAGGTCATCGAAAACGCCGAAGGTGCGCGTACTACCCCTTCGATCGTGGCCTACGCCAACGACGGCGAAATCCTGGTCGGTCAGTCGGCCAAGCGTCAGGCTGTGACCAACCCGCACAACACCCTGTTCGCAGTGAAGCGCCTGATTGGCCGCCGCTTCGAAGAAGACGTCGTGCAGAAAGACATCAAGCTGGTGCCGTACAAGATCGTCAAGGCGAACAACGGTGACGCCTGGGTCGAGGCTGCTGGCAAGGAAATGGCTCCGCCGCAAATCAGCGCCGAAGTCCTGAAGAAAATGAAGAAGACCGCCGAAGACTACCTCGGCGAGCCTGTGACCGAAGCGGTCATCACCGTTCCGGCCTACTTCAACGACAGCCAGCGTCAGGCTACCAAAGACGCCGGCCGCATCGCTGGCCTGGACGTAAAACGCATCATCAACGAGCCGACTGCCGCTGCACTGGCTTACGGCATGGACAAGGCCAAGGGCGACCACACCGTCATCGTTTATGACCTGGGTGGTGGTACCTTCGACGTTTCGGTCATCGAAATTGCCGAAGTCGACGGTGAGCACCAGTTCGAAGTACTGGCTACCAACGGCGACACCTTCCTGGGTGGTGAAGACTTCGACATGCGCTTGATCGACTACCTCGTCGACGAGTTCAAGAAAGAGTCGGGCATGGACCTGAAGAACGATCCTCTGGCCCTGCAGCGCCTGAAAGAAGCCGCAGAAAAAGCCAAGATCGAGCTGTCGTCCGCCCAGTCGACCGACGTCAACCTGCCGTACATCACTGCAGACGCCACCGGTCCTAAGCACCTGAACGTGAAGATCTCCCGCGCCAAGCTGGAGTCGCTGGTCGAAGACCTGGTCAAGCGTACCATCGAGCCTTGCCGCATCGCCCTGAAAGACGCCGGCATCGACGCCAGCAAGATCGACGACGTGATCCTGGTGGGCGGTCAGACCCGCATGCCACTGGTGCAGAAAGAAGTGGCCGACTTCTTCGGTAAAGAAGCGCGCAAGGACGTCAACCCGGACGAAGCCGTCGCCATGGGCGCCGCCATCCAGGGTGCTGTTCTGGCCGGTGACGTGAAAGACGTGCTGCTGCTGGACGTCAGCCCGCTGACCCTGGGTATCGAAACCATGGGCGGCGTGATGACTGCGCTGATCGAGAAGAACACCACCATCCCGACCAAGAAGTCGCAGGTGTTCTCGACTGCCGACGACAACCAGGGCGCCGTGACCATTCACGTACTGCAGGGTGAGCGTAAGCAGGCTGCGCAGAACAAGTCGCTGGGCAAGTTCGACCTGGCTGACATTCCGCCAGCACCGCGTGGCGTTCCACAGATCGAAGTGACCTTCGACATCGACGCCAACGGCATTCTGCACGTAGGCGCGAAAGACAAGGCTACCGGCAAGACTCAGTCGATCGTGATCAAGGCCAACTCCGGCCTGTCGGACGAAGAAATCGAGCGCATGGTGCGTGACGCCGAGGCAAACGCCGAGGAAGACCGCAAGTTCGAAGAGCTGGCCGCCGCCCGTAACCAGGGTGATGCGCTGGTTCACTCGACCCGCAAGATGGTCGCTGACGCGGGCGACAAGGTCACCGCTGAAGAGAAAACCGCCATCGAGGCTGCCGTTGTTGCCCTGGAAGCCGCTGTCAAAGGCGACGACAAGGCTGCGATCGACGCCAAGGTCGAAGAACTGTCCAAGGTGTCTGCCCCGGTTGCCCAGAAGATGTACGCCGAGCAGTCGGCCGAGCAGCCTCAGGGTGGCGCGCAGCAGGCTGAGCCGGAAGCCAAGCACGATGACGTGGTCGACGCCGAGTTCGAAGAAGTGAAAGGCGAAGACAAGAAGTAATCGTTGCATGTTGTCGGCCAGTTCATCGTCGTTTGCCGGTGAGCTGGTAGGATGTCGCCGCGCGGGGGCTTGCTCCCGCGTTGGCGTATCTGGAATTCGAGAATTTTTACAGCATCTGTCAGCGGCCTGTTCGGGCGAGTGGCAGGTGCTGATGGCGCGGCGCAGATGCCGGACGCCCAACAAGGTGCAAATGACCTATGTCCAAGCGTGATTATTATGAGGTACTGGGTGTCGAGCGCGGCGCCAGCGAGTCTGACCTCAAAAAAGCCTATCGCCGCCTGGCGATGAAATACCACCCGGACCGCAACCCGGGTGACAAAGAGTCGGAAGACATGTTCAAGGAGGCCAACGAGGCCTACGAAGTGCTGTCTGATGCCAGCAAGCGCGCGGCGTTCGACCAGTATGGCCATGCGGGTGTCGACCCGAGCATGGGCGGTGGTGGTGCGGGCTTCGGTGGCGCCAACTTCTCCGACATCTTCGGTGATGTGTTCAGCGACTTCTTTGGCGGTGGCCGTGGTGGTGGACGCGGTGGTGCCCAGCGCGGCAGCGACCTGCGCTACACCCTGGAACTGAACCTGGAAGAAGCGGTGCGCGGCACCACGGTCAGCATCCGTGTGCCAACCCTGGTCAACTGCCAGCCGTGCGACGGCTCCGGCGCCAAGAAGGGCTCGACCCCGTCGACCTGCCCGACATGTGGTGGCATCGGCCAGGTCCGCATGCAGCAGGGCTTCTTCTCGGTGCAGCAGACCTGCCCGCGTTGCCATGGCCAGGGCAAGATCATCACCGATCCATGCACCTCGTGCCACGGCGAAGGCCGTGTCGAGGAGTACAAGACGCTGTCGGTCAAGGTGCCGGCGGGTGTCGACACCGGTGACCGCATCCGCCTGTCGGGCGAGGGCGAAGCCGGTACCCATGGTGGCCCGACTGGCGACCTGTATGTGGTGATCAGCGTGCGTGAGCACGAAATTTTCCAGCGTGACGGCAAGCACCTGTACTGCGAAGTGCCGATCAGCTATACCGATGCTGCCCTGGGTGGCGAGCTGGAAGTGCCGACCCTCGACGGCCGCGTTAAGCTGAAAATCCCGGAAGGCACCCAGACCGGCAAGCAGTTCCGCCTACGTGGCAAAGGTGTGGCGCCCGTGCGTGGTGGTGGTGCCGGTGACCTGCTATGCCGTGTGGCGGTGGAAACCCCGGTCAACCTCAGCCGCCGTCAGCGCGAGCTGCTCGAAGAGCTGCGTGACTCGCTGGAAGGCGACAGTTCGCACTCGCCGAAGGCCAGTGGCTGGTTCGATGGCGTGAAGCGCTTCTTCGGCGATCTCTGACAAGGAAAAAGCTATGCGACGTATTGCAGTGATGGGCGCGGCTGGGCGGATGGGCAAGACCCTCATCGAGGCCGTGCAGCAACAACCGGGGGGCGGGCTGACGGCAGCGGTCCATCGTCCGGACAGTTCGCTGGTCGGCGCGGATGCAGGTGAGCTGGCGGGGCTGGGGCGCATTGGCGTACTGCTGTCGGATGACCTGGCCAAGGTGGTTGATGAGTTCGATGTTCTTATCGATTTCACTCATCCGTCTGTCACCCTGAAGCACCTGGCGTTTTGCCGCAAGCACGGCAAGGCGATGGTGATCGGCACCACCGGTTTCAGCGTCGAAGAAAAGCAGTTGCTGGCCGAGGCGGGCAAAGACATTCCAATCGTGTTCGCAGCCAACTTCAGTGTGGGCGTCAATCTGAGCCTCAAGTTGCTGGACATGGCTGCGCGGGTGCTGGGCGATGATGTCGATATCGAAATCATCGAAGCGCACCACCGGCACAAGGTCGATGCGCCGTCGGGCACTGCGCTGCGCATGGGTGAAGTGGTTGCCAATGCGCTGGGCCGTGATCTGCAGGAAGTGGCGGTGTATGGCCGTGAAGGGCAAACCGGCGCGCGTGATCGCAAAACCATCGGTTTCGCTACCGTGCGTGCCGGCGATGTGGTCGGTGATCACACCGTGTTGTTCGCTGCTGAAGGCGAGCGCCTGGAAATCACCCACAAGGCCTCCAGTCGCATGACCTTCGCCAAGGGTGCCGTGCGTGCGGCACTGTGGCTGGATGGGCGCGAGCCTGGCCTGTACGATATGCAGGATGTGCTCGAGCTGCGTTAAGCCGTGAGTGGGGTATTGGCTGCTTCGCGGGCTTGCCCGCTCCCACAGGTGCGGCGTTGTTTTTGGGGCTGGTGCGATCCCTGTGGGAGCGGGCGAGCCCGCGAAGAGGCTGGCGTGGATGTCAGCCTGTCGCATCGATGTGTTTTAGAGACACATTCACGGTAGACCGAAAACGCACTTTTCTGTAAGCTACAGCTTTAGTGTGTCCACTAAAAGCGCGCAGCGAATTGAATTCAGCACATGAAAGCGGGGTGACGTGTCCATACGTCACTCCGCTTTTTTGCAACCTGCGATCGCCCTTTCATGCTTGATTTACGGGAGGTCTTCTTGACAAAGCCAGCCATACTCGCCCTTGCCGACGGCAGTATTTTTCGCGGTGAAGCCATCGGTGCCGACGGTCAGACCGTTGGTGAGGTGGTATTCAACACCGCTATGACCGGCTACCAGGAAATCCTTACAGACCCTTCCTACGCGCAGCAAATCGTTACCCTGACCTACCCGCACATCGGCAATACCGGTACTACGCCGGAAGATGCCGAGTCGAACCGTGTCTGGTCCGCTGGCCTGGTCATCCGTGACCTGCCGCTGCTGGCCAGCAACTGGCGTAACACCCAGTCGCTGCCTGAGTACCTCAAGGCCAACAACGTCGTTGCCATCGCTGGCATCGACACCCGCCGCCTGACCCGTATCCTGCGTGAAAAAGGCGCCCAGAACGGTTGCATCCTCGCCGGTGACAACATCAGCGAAGAAGCCGCCATCGCCGCCGCCCGCGGCTTCCCAGGCCTGAAGGGCATGGACCTGGCCAAGGTAGTTTCCACCAAGGAACGCTACGAGTGGCGCTCCAGCGTGTGGGAGCTGAAAACCGACAGCCACCCGACCATCGACGCAGCCGACCTGCCCTACCATGTGGTCGCCTTCGACTATGGCGTGAAGCTGAACATCCTGCGCATGCTGGTTGCCCGTGGCTGCCGCGTGACCGTGGTGCCGGCCCAGACCCCTGCCAGCGAAGTGCTGGCACTCAACCCGGACGGCGTGTTCCTGTCCAACGGCCCTGGTGACCCTGAGCCGTGCGACTACGCGATCCAGGCGATCAAGGAAATCCTCGAAACCGAGATCCCGGTGTTCGGCATTTGCCTCGGCCATCAGCTGCTGGCCCTGGCTTCCGGCGCCAAGACCGTGAAAATGGGCCACGGCCACCACGGTGCCAACCACCCGGTCCAGGACCTGGACACCGGT
This sequence comes from Pseudomonas sp. DCB_BI, assembly GCF_026240995.1. Lineage (NCBI taxonomy): Bacteria > Pseudomonadati > Pseudomonadota > Gammaproteobacteria > Pseudomonadales > Pseudomonadaceae > Pseudomonas > Pseudomonas sp. DCB_BI. The sequence continues at coordinate 130,203 of NZ_JAPFCG010000012.1, forward strand.
GTGGTCATGATCACCAGCCAGAACCACGGCTTCGCCGTTGACGAGGCAACCCTGCCGGCTAACGTTCGCGCCATTCACAAGTCGCTGTTCGACGGCACCCTGCAGGGTATCGAGCGTACCGACAAGAGCGCGTTCAGCTTCCAGGGCCACCCTGAAGCGAGCCCAGGCCCGACTGACGTCGCGCCGCTGTTCGATCGTTTCACCGATGCCATGGCCAAGCGCCGCTGAGCATCCTGCTTCAAGGCCCCGGGCCGGCACACGCCGCGCCCGGCAGCGCCTGACCCAGATTGTTCAAAGCGGCTTGCCGACTGACCCCGGATTTGAGTGACCACCATGCCAAAACGTACAGACATCAAAAGCATCCTGATTCTCGGTGCCGGCCCGATCGTGATCGGCCAGGCCTGCGAATTCGACTACTCCGGCGCCCAGGCTTGCAAAGCCCTGCGCGAGGAAGGTTTCCGCGTCATCCTGGTGAACTCCAACCCAGCCACCATCATGACCGACCCGGCCATGGCTGACGCCACCTACATCGAGCCGATCAAGTGGCAATCGGTGGCCAAGATCATCGAGAAAGAGCGCCCGGACGCCGTCCTGCCGACCATGGGTGGCCAGACCGCCCTGAACTGCGCCCTGGACCTGGAGCGCCACGGCGTTCTGGAGAAGTTCGGCGTAGAGATGATCGGTGCCAACGCCGACACCATCGACAAGGCTGAAGACCGCTCGCGCTTCGACAAGGCCATGAAGGACATCGGCCTGGAGTGCCCGCGCTCCGGTATCGCCCACAGCATGGAAGAGGCCAATGCGGTCCTCGAGAAGCTCGGCTTCCCATGCATCATCCGTCCATCGTTCACCATGGGCGGCACTGGCGGCGGTATTGCCTACAACCGTGAAGAATTCGAAGAAATCTGCACCCGTGGTCTGGACCTGTCGCCGACCAAGGAACTGCTGATCGACGAATCGCTGATCGGCTGGAAAGAGTACGAGATGGAAGTGGTCCGCGACAAAAAGGACAACTGCATCATCGTCTGCTCGATCGAGAACTTCGACCCGATGGGCGTGCACACCGGTGACTCGATCACTGTTGCCCCGGCGCAGACCCTGACCGACAAGGAATACCAGATCATGCGCAACGCCTCGCTGGCGGTGCTGCGTGAAATCGGTGTGGAAACCGGCGGTTCCAACGTCCAGTTCGGCATTTGCCCGAATACCGGCCGCATGGTCGTCATCGAGATGAACCCGCGCGTTTCGCGTTCCTCGGCGCTGGCATCGAAGGCCACCGGCTTCCCGATCGCCAAGATCGCCGCCAAGCTGGCCATCGGCTACACCCTCGACGAACTGCAGAACGACATCACCGGTGGCCGTACCCCGGCGTCCTTCGAACCGTCGATCGACTACGTCGTCACCAAGCTGCCACGCTTCGCCTTCGAGAAATTCCCGAAAGCCGACGCCCGCCTGACCACCCAGATGAAATCCGTGGGTGAAGTCATGGCCATCGGCCGTACTTTCCAGGAATCCCTGCAGAAAGCCCTGCGCGGCCTGGAAGTCGGCGCCTGCGGCCTCGACCCGAAAGTCGACCTGGCCAGCCCGGAAGCCGGCAGCATCCTCAAGCGCGAACTGACCGTGCCGGGTGCCGAGCGTATCTGGTACGTCGCCGACGCCATGCGTTCGGGCATGACCTGCGAAGAAATCTTCAATCTGACCGGCATCGATATGTGGTTCCTGGTGCAGATGGAAGACCTGATCAAGGAAGAAGAGAAGGTCAAGACCCTGGCCCTGTCGGCAATCGACAAGGACTACATGCTGCGCCTCAAGCGCAAGGGCTTCTCTGACCAGCGCCTGGCTGTGCTGCTGGGTATCACCGACAAGAACCTGCGCCGTCACCGCCACAAGCTGGAGGTGTTCCCGGTGTACAAGCGCGTCGACACCTGCGCCGCCGAGTTCGCCACCGACACCGCCTACCTGTACTCCACCTACGAGGAAGAGTGCGAGGCCAACCCGTCCACCCGCGACAAGATCATGATCCTGGGTGGCGGCCCGAACCGTATCGGCCAAGGTATCGAGTTCGACTACTGCTGCGTACACGCCGCCCTGGCGCTGCGTGAAGACGGTTACGAGACCATCATGGTCAACTGCAACCCGGAAACCGTCTCCACCGACTACGACACTTCCGACCGCCTGTACTTCGAGCCGCTGACCCTGGAAGACGTGCTGGAAGTCTGCCGCGTCGAGAAGCCGAAGGGCGTGATCGTTCACTACGGCGGCCAGACCCCGCTGAAGCTGGCCCGCGCCCTGGAAGAAGCTGGCGTTCCGATCATCGGTACCAGCCCTGACGCCATCGACCGCGCCGAAGACCGTGAGCGCTTCCAGCAGATGGTTCAGCGCCTGAACCTGCTGCAGCCGCCAAACGCCACCGTGCGCAGCGAAGAAGAAGCCATCCGTGCTGCTGGCAGCATCGGCTACCCGCTGGTCGTGCGCCCGTCCTACGTACTGGGCGGTCGTGCCATGGAGATCGTCTACGAGCTGGACGAGCTCAAGCGCTACCTGCGTGAAGCGGTACAAGTGTCGAACGACAGCCCGGTATTGCTCGACCACTTCCTCAACTGCGCCATCGAGATGGACGTGGATGCGGTGTGCGACGGCACCGACGTGGTCATCGGCGCGATCATGCAGCACATCGAGCAGGCCGGCGTACACTCCGGTGACTCGGCGTGCTCGCTGCCACCTTACTCGCTGAGCAAGGAAGTGCAGGACGAAGTCCGTGTTCAGGTCAAGAAAATGGCGCTGGAGCTGGGCGTGGTCGGCCTGATGAACGTGCAGCTGGCCCTGCAGGGCGACAAGATCTACGTGATCGAAGTCAACCCGCGTGCCTCGCGTACCGTACCGTTCGTGTCCAAGTGCATCGGCACTTCCCTGGCGATGATCGCGGCCCGCGTCATGGCTGGCAAAACCCTGAAAGAGCTGGGCTTCACCCAGGAAATCATCCCGAACTTCTACAGCGTCAAGGAAGCCGTCTTCCCGTTCGCCAAGTTCCCAGGGGTTGACCCGATCCTCGGCCCTGAGATGAAATCGACCGGTGAAGTCATGGGTGTCGGTGACAGCTTCGGTGAAGCCTTCGCCAAAGCCCAGATGGGTGCCAGCGAAGTGCTGCCGACCGGCGGTACCGCGTTCATCAGCGTGCGCGACGACGACAAGCCACAAGTGGCTGGCGTTGCCCGCGACCTGATCGCCCTGGGCTTCGAAGTGGTTGCTACTGCCGGCACCGCCAAGGTTATCGAAGCGGCTGGCCTGAAAGTGCGCCGTGTGAACAAAGTGACCGAAGGTCGCCCGCACGTGGTCGACATGATCAAGAACGACGAAGTTTCGCTGATCATCAACACCACCGAAGGCCGCCAGTCGATCGCCGATTCCTACTCGATTCGTCGCAATGCGCTGCAGCACAAGATTTACTGCACCACTACCATTGCGGCTGGTGAAGCCATCTGCGAAGCGCTGAAATTCGGTCCGGAAAAGACCGTTCGCCGCTTGCAGGATCTGCATGCAGGACTCAAAGCATGAGTATTACCAAGTACCCAATGACCGTCCAGGGCGCCCGCGCCCTGGAAGAGGAGCATCTGTTCCTGAGCAAGACCGAGCGCCCGCGCCTGAGCCAGGCCATCGGTGAAGCACGGGAACTGGGTGACCTCAAGGAAAACGCCGAATACCATGCCGCCCGCGAGGAGCAGGGCATGGTCGAGGCGCGTATCCGTGATATCGAAGGCCGTCTGCAGAATTCGGTGGTCATTGATGTGACCACTATCCCTCATACTGGCAAGGTGATTTTCGGTACCACCGTGGTACTGGCCAACACCGAAACAGATGAAGAGGTGACCTACCAGATCGTTGGCGAGGATGAAGCCGACGTGAAGCAGGGCAAGCTGTCGAGCGGCGCACCCATTGCCCGTGCCATCATCGGCAAGGAAGAAGGTGATACCGTCGTCGTCAAGACGCCTAGTGGCACGGTCGAGTACGAGATTGTCGAAGTCAAGCACATCTGACCGGCGCCTGCGGGCGCCATCCCTTGAGGGGATCCTCTGGCAACTGGCCCAGGTATTCTGGGTCGGAGGCCTGTGGGTGTTCCACGTGGGGCTGGTGCCTGCGCTCAAGGTCAGTGGCCTGGCGCCGCTGCTGGTGCAGGATATCGCCGGGCAGATCGACCGCTGGTTGATCGGCGTGGCGTTACTTGGCTTGTTGACCCAGCTGGCAGTGCTGGCAAGGGTGGACGGCCTGGCGGCCTGGTGGCGGCAGTTCCGGGGCCAGATGCTGTTGCTCGGCTTCGGTGCCTGCGTGGGGTACTACACCTTGCGCTACGGCATTTCCGTCGGCGAGCGCTGGCAGATGTTCTGCTTCTTGGTGCTGGGCTTTTCCGGCATTGTCCTGGTGGCCCAGCCGGTGCCGGTCAGGGCGCGTCCGACGCGCCACTGACCGGAGCCACCGTTACTTGTAACGGTGGATGTTGGACAGCTGCTTGTTCGGCTGTGGGTTCTTGCGGTAGATCAGGGCTTTCTTGCCGATGGTCTGCACCAGCTCGGCACGGCCGGCCTTGCACAGCTCGGCAATGGTCTCTGCGCGTTCTTCGCGGTCTTCCGAACGGATTTCGACCTTGATCAGTTCGTGGTCGACCAGAGCACGCTCCAGCTCGGCGATGACGCCTTCATTCAAACCGTTGCCAGCAACGATCAGGACCGGCTTCAGGTCATGACCAATGGACTTGTATTGCTTCTTCTGCTCGTTATTGAGCGGCATAATCTGACCCTTTCCGTCTGATTCTGTAAAATTGACCGGCATTTTACCCGAGGGCCACCGGCTCCGCCCAGTCAATCACGACGCATATCATCGAGGTGCCCCGTGGTACAACGTTCCAAAAGCAGCGCAAACTGGCTGCGAGAGCATTTCAACGATCCTTTTGTAAAGCAGGCACAGAAGGATGGCTACCGCTCGCGAGCGAGCTACAAACTGCTGGAGATCCAGGAAAAAGACCGCCTGATCCGTCCCGGCATGAGCGTCATCGACCTCGGTGCGGCCCCGGGTGGCTGGTCGCAGGTGACCAGTCGTCTGATTGGTGGCCAGGGTCGGTTGATCGCTTCCGACATCCTGGAAATGGACTCGATCCCCGATGTGACCTTCATTCAGGGCGATTTCACCGATGATGCCGTGCTCCAGCAAATCCTGGAGGCGGTAGGGGATTCGCATGTAGACCTTGTGATTTCCGACATGGCCCCCAATATGAGTGGTACGCCCGAAGTGGACATGCCGCGCGCGATGTTCCTCTGCGAGCTGGCCCTGGATCTGGCAACCCGTGTACTGAAGCCTGGCGGTGATTTCCTGATCAAGATTTTCCAGGGCGAAGGTTTCGACATGTACCTGAAGGATGTGCGCACCAAATTCGACAAGGTGCAGATGCGCAAACCATCCTCTTCGCGGGATCGTTCGCGTGAGCAGTACCTGTTGGGCAAAGGTTTCAAAGGCGCTTGAAAGGCGTGAAGCGCGGCGGCTGATAGTTATTTCCAATTGGCCGCGGCGTCAGGATTGTCCGAACTTCGTGTAGTCTAGCTTTCACAAAGGGTTACAGACGGTGCCTGCGGCTGCGTAGGTAATGTAGTAAGTTAGGGCGATGAATATCATGCGAGGCACGGCTGCGTCGTGCGCCGGCCTCAGAGGGTAGCGAATTGAACGACATGGCAAAGAATCTGATCCTGTGGTTGATCATCGCAGCTGTCCTGGTGACAGTGATGAACAACTTCTCCAGCCCTAACGAGCCGCAGACCCTCAACTACTCCGACTTCATCCAGCAGGTCAAGGATGGCAAGGTCGAGCGTGTGACTGTCGACGGCTACATCATTACCGGCAAACGCGCCGACGGCGACAACTTCAAGACTGTGCGTCCGGCCATTACCGACAACGGCCTGATTGGCGACCTGGTCGACAACCATGTGGTTGTCGAAGGCAAACAGCCTGAGCAGCAGAGCATCTGGACCCAGTTGCTGGTAGCCAGCTTCCCGATCCTGGTGATCATTGCCGTGTTCATGTTCTTCATGCGCCAGATGCAGGGCGGTGCGGGCGGCAAGGGCGGGCCGATGAGTTTCGGCAAGAGCAAGGCGCGCCTGCTGTCGGAAGACCAGGTCAAGACGACCCTGGCTGACGTCGCAGGTTGCGATGAAGCCAAGGAAGAAGTCGGTGAGCTGGTCGAGTTCCTGCGCGACCCGGGCAAGTTCCAGCGCTTGGGTGGCCGTATTCCGCGTGGCGTGCTGATGGTTGGCCCGCCCGGTACCGGTAAGACCTTGCTGGCCAAGGCCATCGCCGGTGAGGCGAAGGTGCCGTTCTTCACCATCTCCGGTTCAGACTTCGTGGAAATGTTCGTCGGTGTCGGTGCCAGCCGCGTTCGCGACATGTTCGAACAGGCCAAGAAGCACGCCCCGTGCATCATCTTCATCGACGAGATCGACGCCGTTGGTCGCCACCGTGGCGCCGGCATGGGTGGCGGTCACGACGAGCGTGAGCAAACCCTCAACCAGTTGCTGGTGGAGATGGACGGCTTTGAAATGAACGATGGCATCATCGTCATCGCCGCAACCAACCGTCCGGACGTGCTCGACCCGGCACTGCTGCGTCCCGGCCGCTTCGACCGCCAGGTAGTGGTTGGCCTGCCGGATATCCGTGGTCGCGAACAGATCCTCAAGGTGCACATGCGCAAGGTGCCGATTGGCGAGAACGTCAACCCGGCCGTCATTGCCCGTGGTACCCCAGGCTTCTCCGGTGCCGACCTTGCCAACTTGGTCAACGAAGCATCGCTGTTTGCCGCGCGTTCCAACAAGCGCCTGGTCGAAATGAAAGAGTTCGAGCTGGCCAAGGACAAGATCATGATGGGCGCCGAGCGCAAGACCATGGTCATGTCCGAGAAGGAAAAGAAGAACACCGCTTACCACGAGGCTGGTCATGCCATTGTCGGTCGCCTGGTGCCTGAGCACGACCCGGTCTACAAGGTTTCGATCATCCCGCGTGGCCGTGCCCTGGGTGTGACCATGTTCCTGCCGGAAGAAGACCGCTATAGCCTGTCCAAGCGTGCGCTGATCAGTCAGATCTGCTCGCTGTACGGTGGCCGTATTGCCGAAGAGATGACGCTGGGCTTCGATGGCGTCACCACCGGTGCGTCGAATGACATCATGCGTGCCAGCCAGATCGCTCGTAACATGGTCACCAAATGGGGCCTGTCCGAGAAACTCGGCCCGCTGATGTACGCCGAAGAAGAGGGTGAAGTGTTCCTCGGCCGCAGTGCCGGCAGCCAGCACGCCAGTGTCTCCGGCGAAACTGCCAAGCTGATCGACTCCGAGGTCCGCAGCATCATTGATCAGTGCTACGCCACTGCCAAGCAGCTGTTGATCGAGAACCGCGACAAGCTTGAAGCGATGACCGAAGCGCTGATGAAGTATGAGACCATTGATGCCGATCAGATCGACGACATCATGGCTGGGCGTACGCCACGCGAACCGCGTGACTGGGACGATGACAAGGATTCGGGCACGCCTGCGGCCCAGAATGATCGCCCGGAATCGCCAATCGGCGGCCCAGCAGCTCAACACTAAGGGCATCTATGAGCTCAGTGCAGTACCCGACCCGGTTGCCTTGCGGCAACCGGGTTCTTGATTTGTCACGTACCCATGTCATGGGTATTCTCAATATCACCCCTGATTCCTTCTCCGATGGCGGGCGTTTCAGCCAGCGCGACGAGGCTCTGCGTCATGCCGAAGCCATGGTTGCCGCAGGCGCCACGCTGATCGACATTGGTGGCGAGTCCACCCGGCCGGGCGCGCGCGCGGTCTCGGTCATCGAGGAGCTGGAGCGGGTGGCGCCGATGGTCGAGGCCATCAATAGCCGCCTCGACGTGGTCATCTCTGTCGATACCTCCACGCCTGCCGTTATGCGTGAGTCGGCCCGTCTCGGTGCCGGGCTCATCAACGACGTGCGGGCCCTGGAGCGCGATGGTGCGCTGGATGCAGCGGCAGATACCGGTTTGCCCGTGTGCCTCATGCACATGCGTGGCGAGCCCGGTAACATGCAGGACGACCCGCATTACGAAGACGTGACTGCCGACGTTGCGCGATATCTTGAGCAGCGGATGGCCGCCTGTGCGGCCGCCGGCATCGACACGCACAAAATCATTCTTGACCCGGGCTTTGGTTTCGCCAAGACGCTGGCGCACAACCTGAGCCTGTTCAAGCACATGGAAGCGCTCTATCGCCTGGGGCGCCCGTTGTTGGTGGGCGTTTCACGAAAGAGCATGATCGGCCTGACGCTGGAACGTCCGGTCGGCGAGCGGTTGTACGGCAGCCTTGCGCTGGCGGCGTTGGCCATGACCAAGGGAGCCAGCATCCTTCGTGTCCATGACGTGGCCGAAACTGTCGATGTGGTGCGCATGATCGCTGCGGTGCAAAACGCCGAATAAGAACATTGGAGTCCCTATGAGCAGAAAATACTTTGGTACCGACGGCATTCGTGGCCGCGTCGGCGAATACCCGATCACGCCTGACTTCATGCTGAAGCTTGGCTGGGCGGCAGGCATGGCCTTCCGCAAGCAGGGGCACTGCCGTGTGCTGGTGGGCAAGGATACGCGTATCTCCGGCTACATGTTCGAGTCCGCACTCGAAGCCGGTCTGGCCGCGGCAGGTGCCGATGTCATGCTGCTGGGGCCAATGCCTACGCCGGCCATCGCCTACCTGACCCGCACCTTCCATGCCCAGGCGGGCATTGTCATCAGTGCCTCGCACAACCCGCACGAAGACAACGGCATCAAGTTCTTCTCGGGCCAGGGCACCAAGCTGCCGGATGAAGTCGAACTGATGATCGAAGAGCTGCTTGACCAGCCGATGACGGTTGTTGACTCGGGCAAGCTGGGCAAGGTTTCGCGCATCAACGATGCTGCCGGCCGCTACATCGAGTTCTGCAAGAGCAGCGTACCGACCAGCACCAGCTTCGACGGGCTCAAACTGGTGGTCGATTGCGCCCACGGTGCCACCTATAAGGTCGCGCCTAGCGTATTCCGCGAGCTGGGTGCCGACGTAACGGTGCTGCATGCCCAGCCGGACGGTCTGAACATCAACGAAGGTTGCGGTTCGACTCACATCGAATCGTTGCAGGCCGCCGTGCTGGTAGGCCATGCCGACCTCGGTATTGCCTTCGACGGTGATGGCGACCGCGTACTGATGGTCGATCACACCGGTGCCATTGTTGACGGTGACGAACTGCTGTTCATCATCGCGCGCGATCTGCACGAGCGTGGCAAGTTGCAGGGCGGGGTCGTGGGTACGCTCATGAGCAACCTGGGCCTGGAGCTGGCACTGAAGGACCTGGATATCCCGTTCGTGCGGGCCAAGGTCGGCGACCGGTACGTCATGGCCGAGCTGCTGGAGCGTGAATGGCTGGTGGGGGGTGAAAACTCCGGCCACGTCGTGTGCTGCAACCACACCACCACCGGTGACGCGATCATCGCTGCGCTGCAGGTGTTGATGGCGCTCAAGCGCCGTGGCGAAACCCTGGCTCAGGCCCGTCAGGCCCTGCGCAAGTGCCCGCAGGTGCTGATCAATGTGCGCTTCGGTGCCAGCAAGGTCGACCCGCTGGAGCACGCGGCCGTCAAGGAGGCCAGTGCCAAGGTTACCGAAGCACTGGCCGGTCGTGGCCGCGTGCTGTTGCGCAAGTCGGGCACCGAGCCCCTGGTGCGGGTGATGGTCGAGGGCGAGGACGAAAGCCAGGTGCGTGGTCATGCGGAAGCATTGGCCAAGCTGGTCGGCGAAGTTTGTGTCTGAAGGCGCTTGCCAGCGCAGATCTGGTTGGGTAAGATCTGCGCCCACTTTGACCGACGAGGTAAAGCATGCGTCGCCCTATGGTAGCTGGTAACTGGAAGATGCACGGTACCCGCGCTAGCGTCGCTGAGCTGACCGAAGGCTTGAGCAATCTTGCCTTGCCGAGCGGAGTGGAAGTCGCGGTATTTCCACCGGCCCTGTTCATCAATCAAGTGATCGATGGCCTGGCAGGTAAAGAAATTACTGTCGGCGCACAGAATTCTGCTGTACAACCCGAACAGGGTGCGCTGACTGGAGAAGTTTCTCCTGAGCAGCTGGTTGAAGCAGGTTGCAAGTTGGTGTTGATTGGCCATTCGGAGCGTCGTCAGATCATTGGCGAAACCGATGAAGTGCTGAATCGCAAGTTTGCAGCGGCCCAGGCCAAAGGTTTGAAGCCAGTGCTTTGTATCGGGGAAACCCTTGAAGAGCGCGAGGCTGGCAAGACGCTCGAAGTTGTCGGGCGTCAACTAAGCAGTATCATCGAAGCATTCGGTGTTAAGGCTTTTGCCAATGCAGTAATTGCCTATGAGCCTGTATGGGCCATCGGCACCGGCCTTACGGCCACGCCACAGCAGGCTCAGGATGTGCATGCCGCCATCCGAAGCCAGCTGGCGGCAGAAGATGCTGAAGTAGCTGCGAAGGTGCAGTTGCTCTACGGCGGCAGCGTGAAGGCGGCCAATGCGGCCGAACTGTTCGGCATGCCGGATATCGATGGGGGTCTCATTGGTGGGGCTTCCCTGAACGCAGACGAATTCGGTGCAATTTGTCGCGCCGCAGGAAACTGAACAAATGCTGGAAACAGTCATCGTTGTTTTTCATCTGTTGGCAGCGCTGTCGCTTGTAGTGCTGGTTCTGTTGCAACAGGGTAAAGGTGCGGAAGCAGGTGCATCTTTCGGCGCGGGTGCCTCTAATACCGTGTTCGGGAGCCAAGGCTCTGCAACGTTTCTAAGTAAATTAACTGCAATACTCGCTGCCACTTTCTTTTTGACAGCACTTGGGTTAGGATACTTCGCGAAGCAACAAGCTCACCAGCTTAGCCAAGCAGGTCTTCCGGATCCAGCAGTGCTAGAAGTGAAAGAGCCGCAAAAACCGGCAGTTAATGATGATGTACCGGTGCTCCAGCAGCAGAAGAGTGAAACCACCAATACCACTGGTGACGTACCTCCTCCAGCGCAAGAGCAGAAGTAACGGGTTTCAAGTAGTAATATTGCCGAGGTGGTGGAATTGGTAGACACGCAACCTTGAGGTGGTTGTGCCCATAGGGTGTAGGGGTTCGAGTCCCCTTCTCGGTACCAATTGAAGCTTGAGAGCCCGCTTTAGCGGGCTTTCTTGCAGGTGAAGGTTTGGATTTGACCCTCAACAGGGTTCGGTCTTATACTTTCGCCCCAGCTTTGTCGCGGGGTGGAGCAGCTTGGTAGCTCGTCGGGCTCATAACCCGAAGGTCGTTGGTTCAAATCCAGCCCCCGCAACCAGCTTCAGCGGAGCCCCTTTTCAGGGGCTTTTTGCTAACCGAACAGTTTTCGGCGTCGTTGTCCAACGGCGCTTTCAGGGATGGGCGCTTTGCCCATTTTTTATTTGCACAGCATGCACGAGGGGGTTCAGGTGTCGAGCAAGCTAGAACAGTTGCAGGCCTTGTTGGCCCCGGTTGTCGAGGGTCTGGGCTATCAGTGCTGGGGGATCGAGTTCGTTTCCCAGGGTAAGCATTCGGTACTGCGCATCTACATCGACAAGGAAGACGGCATTCTGGTGGATGACTGCGAAGCGGTCAGCCGTCAGGCCAGCGCCATTCTCGATGTGGAAGATCCAATCAGCAGTGAGTACACCCTCGAGGTGTCTTCTCCAGGCATGGATCGCCCACTGTTCACTCTGGAACAGTTTGCCTCGCATGCCGGCGAACAAGTGAAGATCAAGCTGCGCTCACCCTTCGAGGGTCGTCGTAACTTCCAGGGCCTTCTCCGCGGTGTGGAGGAGCAGGATGTGGTGGTCCAGGTGGACAACCAGGAGTTCCTGTTGCCGATCGACTCGATCGACAAGGCCAATATTATTCCCAGTTTTGACTGAGACGTGCCGGGCCCGGCGGACTATCCGGGCCCAATGGCTTGCGCAAGGCGAGGCGTACGATGAGCAAAGAAGTACTGCTGGTTGTTGAATCGGTATCCAACGAAAAAGGTGTACCGCCCGGCGTCATTTTCGAAGCGCTGGAAGTGGCCCTGGCCACTGCAACCAAAAAACGTTTTGAAGACGAAGTCGATCTGCGTGTGGAAATCAACCGCCACACCGGTAGCTACGAGACCTTCCGTCGCTGGACCGTGGTCGATGAAGCGGATCTTGATGATCCGGCGATCGAGACCTGGCTGGACAAGATCAAGGACACCCACCCTGAAGCCAAGGTTGGTGACGTGATCGAGGAGAAGATCGAGTCCATCGAGTTCGGTCGTATCGCCGCCCAGACCGCCAAGCAGGTCATCGTGCAGAAGGTCCGTGAGGCCGAGCGCGCCCAGGTAGTCGATGCTTACCGCGAGCGCGTTGGCGAGATCATTTCTGGTACCGTGAAAAAGGTTACCCGCGACAACGTCATCGTTGACCTGGGCAACAACGCCGAGGCCTTGCTGGCCCGCGAAGACATCATTCCGCGCGAAACCTTCCGTGTCGGCGTGCGCCTGCGTGCGCTGCTCAAGGAAATTCGCACTGAAAACCGTGGCCCTCAGCTGATCCTGTCGCGCACCGCGCCGCAGATGCTGATCGAGCTTTTCCGCATTGAAGTGCCGGAAATTGCCGAAGGGCTGATCGAAGTCATGGCTGCTTCCCGTGATCCGGGTTCGCGAGCCAAGATCGCCGTCCGCTCCAAGGACAAGCGTATCGACCCGCAAGGCGCCTGCATCGGCATGCGTGGTTCGCGCGTCCAGGCCGTATCCGGGGAGCTGGGTGGTGAGCGTGTGGATATCGTCCTGTGGGACGATAACCCGGCGCAGTTTGTCATCAACGCCATGTCGCCGGCTGAAGTCGCGGCGATCATCGTTGATGAAGATGCCCATGCCATGGACATCGCCGTCGCCGAGGACAACCTGGCCCAGGCCATTGGCCGTGGCGGTCAGAACGTTCGTCTTGCCAGTCAACTGACCGGTTGGACCCTGAACGTGATGACCGAGAAGGACATCCAGGCCAAGCAACAGGCCGAAACCGGTGACATCCTGCGCAATTTCATCGATGAACTGGAAGTCGACGAGGAGCTGGCCCAAGTGCTGGTCGACGAAGGCTTTACCAGCCTCGAAGAAATTGCCTACGTACCGTTGGAAGAAATGCTCAACATCGATGGCTTTGACGAAGATATCGTCAATGAGCTCCGCGCTCGAGCCAAGGACCGTTTGTTGACCAAGGCCATCGCTACCGAAGAAAAACTGGCAGACGCCCACCCGGCCGAAGACCTGCTCTCCCTTGAGGGCATGGACAAGGACCTGGCGGCTGAACTGGCGGTGCGCGGCGTGGTTAACCGCGAAGACCTGGCCGAGCAGTCGATCGACGATCTGCTCGACATCGACGGCATCGACGAAGAGCGTGCCGGCAAGTTGATCATGGCCGCCCGAGCCCACTGGTTCGAGTAATTAGGCGCGGCCTGAGGAGAGAAGTGCATGACGCAAGTCACGGTGAAAGAACTGGCCCAAGAGGTCGAGGCACCGGTAGAGCGCCTGCTGCAGCAGATGCGTGAGGCAGGTCTGCCGCACACCGACGCCGGTCAGGTAGTGACCGACAATGAGAAGCAGACCCTGCTGACTCATTTGAAAAGCAGCCACAAGAGCAAGGCGGAAGAGCCGCGCAAGATTACCTTGCAGCGCAAAACCACCAGCACCCTGCGTGTCGCCGGTAGCAAGAGCATTAGCGTAGAAGTACGCAAGAAGAAAGTTTTCGTGCAGCGTAGCCCGGAAGAAATCCAGGCTGAGCAGAAGCGTGAGCTGGATGAGCGCCGTGCGGCTGAAAATGCCGCTCGCGACAAGGTCGAGGCCGAAGTTCGCCAGCGCAACGAAGAGCAGGCTCGCCGTCACGCCGCCGACACCGCTGCAGCCGCCCCAGCGCCTGCCGCCAAGCCAGAGCCGGCTCCTGCCGCTGCCCCGGCCCCGGTTGTCGCCGACGCCCCGGCTTCCGAAGACGCCGCAGCTCGCGCTGCCGAGCGCAAGAAAGACGAGACCCGTCGCAACGAAAGCCGTACCCGTGATGACGACCGTCGTCGTGGCGAGGCGCCTCGTGTGTCGATCAAGGTCAAGGTCAAGGAGAAGGAAAAGGCGCCGACTCCACGTGCCGCTCCGCGTACCACCGACGAAGAGAGCGATGGCGCTCGTCGTGGTCGTGGTGGCAAGAGCAAGCTGAAGAAGCGTAACCAGCATGGCTTCCAGAACCCGACTGGCCCCGTCATCCGTGACGTGACCATCGGCGAGACCATCACCGTCTCGGAACTGGCCCAACAGATGTCGGTCAAGGCCGCAGAAGTGGTCAAGTTCATGTTCAAGATGGGCACTCCGGTCACCATCAACCAGGTGCTCGACCAGGAAACTGCCCAGCTGATCGCCGAAGAACTGGGCCACAAGGTCACCCTGGTCAGCGACACTGCCCTGGAAGACTCCCTGGCCGAATCGCTGAAGTTCGAAGGCCAGGCCGAGTCGCGTGCGCCGGTGGTTACCGTCATGGGTCACGTTGACCATGGCAAGACCTCGCTGCTCGACTACATCCGTCGTGCCAAGGTTGCCGCTGGCGAAGCCGGTGGTATTACCCAGCACATCGGTGCCTACCACGTGGAAACCGACCGCGGTATGGTCACCTTCCTCGACACCCCGGGCCACGCTGCTTTCACCCAGATGCGTGCCCGTGGTGCCAAGGCGACCGACATCGTCATCCTGGTGGTGGCGGCGGACGACGGCGTGATGCCGCAAACCCGCGAAGCCGTTCAGCATGCCAAGGCAGCTGGCGTCCCGCTGGTTGTTGCAGTGAACAAGATCGACAAGCCAGGTGCTGACCTCGATCGTATCCGTAACGAGCTGGCTGTCGAAGGCGTTACCTCTGAGGACTGGGGTGGTGACACGCCGTTCGTCAAGGTTTCGGCCAAGATGGGTACCGGTGTCGACGAGCTGCTCGAAGCCGTCTTGCTGCAGGCCGAGATCCTCGAATTGACCGCTACCCCGACTGCTCCAGGGCGTGGTGTGGTTGTCGAATCGCGCCTGGACAAGGGCCGCGGTCCGGTAGCGACCATCCTGGTTCAGGACGGTACCCTGCGTCAGGGCGACATGGTCCTGTGCGGCTCCAACTATGGCCGCGTACGTGCCATGCTCGACGAGAACGGCAAGCCTGTGAAGGAAGCTGGCCCGTCGATCCCGGTCGAGATCCTTGGCCTGGACGGTACCCCGGAAGCCGGTGACGAGCTGTCGGTGGTGGCTGACGAGAAGAAAGCCCGTGAAGTTGCCCTGTTCCGTCAAGGCAAGTACCGCGAGGTCAAGCTGGCCCGTGCTCACGCCGGCAAGCTGGAAAACATCTTCGAGACCATGGGTCAGGAAGAGAAGAAAACCCTCAACATCGTTCTCAAGACCGATGTGCGTGGTTCTCTGGAAGCGCTGCAGGGCTCGCTCGGCGGCCTGGGCAACGACGAAGTGCAGGTGCGCGTGATTGGTGGTGGCGTCGGTGGTATCACCGAGAGCGACGCCAACCTGGCACTGGCTTCGAATGCAGTACTGTTCGGCTTCAACGTGCGTGCCGATGCCGGCGCGCGCAAGATCGTCGAGCAGGAAGGTCTGGATATGCGTTACTACAACGTAATCTACGACATCATCGAAGACGTCAAGAAGGCCCTGACCGGTATGCTCGGCAGCGATGTTCGCGAGAACATCCTGGGTGTCGCCGAAGTGCGTGACGTGTTCCGTTCGCCGAAGTTCGGCGCCATCGCTGGCTGTATGGTCATCGAGGGTACCGTGTACCGCAACCGTCCGATCCGCGTACTGCGCGACGACGTGGTGATCTTCGAAGGCGAGCTGGAATCGCTGCGTCGCTTCAAGGACGACGCTTCCGAAGTTCGTTCGGGCATGGAGTGCGGTATTGGCGTCAAGAGCTACAACGACGTCAAGGTCGGCGACAAGATCGAAGTCTTCGAGAAAGTCCAGGTGGCTCGTACCCTTTAAGGGCGAGCGAACCGCAAGCGCGCGCTACAGGGCGGCTTGCGGTACCTCTTCAGGTAGCGCCCGGTCAGGCTCAGGTCTGTCCGGGCGTTTGCCGCTTTAAGTTACAGGTAGCAAGAATGGCAAAAGAATATAGCCGTACCCAACGTATTGGCGATCAGATGCAGCGCGAGCTGGCCGAGCTGATCCGTCGCGAAGTCAAGGACCCGCGTGTCGGCCTGGTGACCATCACCGCCGTGGACGTCAGCCGTGACTTGGGCCATGCCAAGGTGTTCATCACCGTCATGGGCGAGGAAACCCCGGACGCCGTGCAGCAGTCGCTGAAGGCACTGAACAGCGCTGCCAGCTTCCTGCGTTTGCACCTGGGGCGCTCGATGCAACTGCGCAGCGTGCCGCAACTGCACTTCCACTTCGATGAAAGCGTCAGCCGCGGTGTGCACCTGTCGGCGCTGATCGAGCGTGCAGTGGCCGAAGACCGCCTGCACAAGGAAGCCGACGAGCCGGACACCAAGGAGTAAGCGGTGGCCCAGGTCAAACGTATCCGCCGCAACGTCAGCGGCATCATCCTGCTCGACAAGCCGCTGGGCTTCACCTCGAATGCCGCCCTGCAGAAAGTGCGCTGGCTGCTCAACGCGGAAAAGGCCGGCCACACCGGTAGCCTCGACCCGCTGGCAACCGGCGTGCTGCCACTGTGCTTTGGCGAAGCGACCAAGTTTTCGCAGTACCTGCTCGATTCCGACAAGGGCTACGAAACCGTCATGCAGATGGGGCAGACTACCAACACCGGCGACGCCGAAGGTGAGGTTCTGCAGACCCGCGAAGTGACCGTTGGTCGCGCCGACATCGAGGCGTTGCTGCCACGTTTTCGCGGCCCGATCAGCCAGATACCGCCGATGTACTCGGCGCTCAAGCGTGACGGCCAGCCGCTGTACAAGTTGGCACGTGCAGGAGAGGTAGTGGAGCGCGAGGCGCGTTCTGTTACTATTGGCCGGCTGGAGTTGCTCGAGTGCGAAGGCACCCGTGCACGGCTGAGCGTAGGCTGCAGCAAAGGCACCTATATCCGTACCCTGGTGGAGGATATTGGCGAGGCCCTTGGTTGCGGCGCCTATGTCGCCGAGCTGCGCAGGACCCAGGCCGGGCCCTTTGCGCTGGCCCAGACGGTTACTCTCGAGGAACTCGAACAGGCCCACGCCGAAGGCGGCAACGAAGCGCTCGATCGCTTTCTGATGCCCTCGGACAGCGGTCTGCAGGACTGGCCAATGGTCAGCCTGTCCGAACACAGTGCGTTCTACTGGCTGCATGGTCAGGCAGTGCGCGCGCCGGACGCGCCACAATTTGGCATGGTTCGGGTACAAGATCATAATGCGCGCTTCATCGGTATCGGTGAAGTGAGCGAAGACGGGCGCATTGCGCCGCGTCGGCTGATTCGGTCGGAATGACCGAAACCGGGGGGTAAGGCAGTTGCCGAGCCCCACGGCATCAAGGGTGGCTGTCAGTAGGCACGGTCACACCTTTTTTATTAATACAGGGATTAGTCCCTGGCCTATTGGACCCCGCATGCGGGATCCGTTATCAGGAGAAGCCAAATGGCCCTCAGCGTTGAAGAAAAAGCTCAGATCGTTGCCGAATATCAGCAAGCCGCCGGTGATACCGGTAGCCCGGAAGTGCAGGTTGCTCTGCTGACCGCCAACATCAACAAGCTGCAAGGCCACTTCAAGGCCAACGATAAAGACCACCACTCCCGTCGTGGCCTGATTCGTATGGTCAACCAGCGTCGTAAGCTGCTGGACTACCTGAAGGGCAAAGACACCACTCGTTACAGCGCCCTGATCGGTCGCCTGGGCCTGCGTCGCTAATAGCGGCCTGGTCAGTGGTGTGCATGGCGTGTCGCAGGCTTCGGCTATGCTGTTTCGCAGCATTGTCGTCGGGCACGTCACGCGTATCTCCGAGGTTGGCAGCCTGGTTGAGCTGAGCGGTTTACCGCACAGCTGCCAGGCTCCCAACCTCGTGTTGTATCTGGACGGTCAATGGGGCCGATTCCCCGTTCTGCCCAAGAATTCGCAAGAAACCAGTTCCCCCAAGAGCCACTGAAAAAGGTAGGAAACCGTGAACCCGGTAATCAAGACTTTCCAGTTCGGTCAATCGACCGTTACTCTCGAAACGGGCCGTATTGCCCGTCAGGCAACCGGCGCCGTGCTGGTTACCGTCGACAACGACGTCACCGTGCTGGTGACCGTGGTAGGCGCCAAGCAGGCTGATCCAGGCAAGGGTTTCTTCCCGCTGTCGGTTCACTACCAGGAAAAGACCTACGCCGCTGGCAAGATCCCAGGTGGCTTCTTCAAGCGTGAAGGCCGTCCTTCCGAGAAAGAGACGCTGACCTCGCGCCTGATCGACCGTCCGATCCGTCCGCTGTTCCCGGAAGGCTTCATGAACGAAGTGCAGGTCGTCTGCACCGTGGTTTCCACCAGCAAGAAGACCGACCCGGACATCGCTGCGATGATCGGTACCTCGGCTGCCCTGGCCATCTCCGGCATTCCGTTCGAAGGCCCGATCGGCGCCGCTCGCGTTGCCTTCCACGAAAGCACCGGCTACCTGCTGAACCCGACCTACGAGCAACTGGCTGCCTCGAGCCTGGACATGGTCGTAGCCGGTACCTCTGACGCCGTGCTGATGGTTGAATCGGAAGCCCAAGAGCTGACCGAAGACCAGATGCTGGGCGCAGTGCTGTTCGCCCACGACGAATTCCAGGCTGTTATCCAGGCTGTCAAAGAGCTGGCTGCCGAAGCTGGCAAGCCGACCTGGGACTGGAAACCTGCCGTTGCCAACACCGAGCTGTTCAATGCCATCCGCGCCGAGTTCGGCGAAGCGGTTTCGCAGGGTTACACCATCACTGTCAAGGCCGATCGCTATGCGCGCCTGGGCGAGCTGCGCGACCAGGCGGTTGCCAAGTTCTCCGGTGAAGAAGGTCAGCCTTCGGCTGGTGAAGTAAAAGACATCTTCGGCGAAATCGAATACCGCACCGTTCGCGAAAACATCGTCAACGGCAAGCCTCGGATCGACGGTCGCGACACCAAGACCGTGCGCCCGCTGAACATCGAAGTCGGCGTGCTGCCGAAAACCCACGGTTCGGCACTGTTCACCCGTGGCGAAACCCAGGCCCTGGTCGTAGCGACCCTGGGCACTGCCCGTGACGCCCAGCTGCTGGACACCCTCGAAGGCGAGAAAAAAGACCCCTTCATGCTGCACTACAACTTCCCACCGTTCTCGGTAGGTGAGTGTGGCCGCATGGGCGGTGCTGGTCGTCGCGAAATCGGCCACGGCCGTCTGGCCCGCCGTTCGGTCCAGGCCATGCTGCCTGCTGCCGACGTGTTCCCGTACACCATTCGTGTGGTTTCGGAAATCACCGAATCCAACGGTTCCAGCTCCATGGCTTCGGTCTGCGGTGCTTCCCTGGCCCTGATGGACGCCGGTGTACCGATGAAGGCGCCAGTGGCCGGTATCGCCATGGGCCTGGTCAAGGAAGGCGACAAGTTCGCGGTCCTGACCGACATCCTGGGTGACGAAGACCACCTGGGCGACATGGACTTCAAGGTAGCCGGTACCGCCAAAGGTGTCACCGCGCTGCAGATGGACATCAAGATCAACGGCATCACCGAAGAGATCATGGAAATCGCCCTGGGCCAGGCCCTGGAAGCGCGCCTGAACATCCTCGGCCAGATGAACCAGATCATTGGCCAGTCGCGTACCGAACTGTCGGCCAACGCCCCGACCATGATCGCGATGAAGATCGACACCGACAAAATCCGTGACGTCATCGGTAAAGGCGGCGCCACCATTCGCGCCATTTGCGAAGAGACCAAGGCTTCGATCGACATCGAAGACGATGGCTCGATCAAGATCTTCGGCGAAACCAAGGAAGCGGCAGAAGCTGCCAAGCAGCGCATCCTGGGCATCACCGCCGAGGCCGAGATCGGCAAGATCTACGTCGGCAAGGTTGAGCGCATCGTTGACTTCGGTGCCTTCGTCAACATCCTGCCTGGTAAGGACGGCCTGGTGCACATCTCCATGCTGAGCGATGCTCGCGTCGAGAAAGTCACCGACATCCTGAA
This sequence comes from Pseudomonas sp. DCB_BI, assembly GCF_026240995.1. NCBI lineage: Bacteria > Pseudomonadati > Pseudomonadota > Gammaproteobacteria > Pseudomonadales > Pseudomonadaceae > Pseudomonas > Pseudomonas sp. DCB_BI. The sequence continues at coordinate 150,339 of NZ_JAPFCG010000012.1, forward strand.
AGAAGGCCAGGAGGTCGAAGTACTGGTACTGGACGTGGACAACCGCGGCCGTATCAAGCTGTCGATCAAGGACGTTGCCGCGGCCAAGGCCTCGGGCGTCTAAGCGACTGCGACGCTACAGGAAAGGGCCCTTCGGGGCCCTTTTTTAATGCCTTGCGGGAACCTTTTGCGGACTTGCATCTTGCATGCAGGTTTACCGTGCAGATTGCAAATTGCACGACCCCTGCAGTGCTGGCTGTTTGCTAACTTGTTGATTTATAAGGGCTTAAGCGAAGCGGTAAAAGTGGCACAGCGCGTGCAACTACCTTCATACCTGACGCCAGGACCTTCGGCGCAGACCTTTCGAAAAACAGGAGTGACCCACATGAAGAAGTTCGCCATTGCTGCCGCTACTGCTACCGCTCTGACCCTGACCATGGCTAACGCGGCATTTGCCCAGCAGTCCACCCAGGCCCCAATGACGCTGGCGGCCGGTGAGGTGACCAAAGCCAAGGAAGCAACCTCCGATACCTGGATCACCACCAAGGTAAAGGCTGACCTGATGACCGAGAAAGGGGTGCCTGGCAGCGACATCAAGGTTGAAACCAACAAAGGCGTTGTGTCGCTGTCGTCTGACGTGGCTGTGACCGATGCGCAGAAAGAGATGGCTGTTGCCATCGCCAAAAAGATCAAAGGCGTACAGGCCGTGTCGGCTGATGGCCTGAAGTCCGAATAAGGATTGTCCCGTCGGCCAAAAGGATTTGGCCACCGTTTCACCAGCCCCGGCCTATGCCGGGGCTTTTCGTTATGACTAGTACATTGGGTTGCGCGCAATCACATCGCTTTCGAAGCACTCCTGCTCGATGATCAGTGGTTCCACCAGAGGCCTGCTGTCGCGAAAGTGCGCGGTCTGGGTATGGGCGTCATACGCAGCTTCATCACGGTAGATCTCGTAGAGGTAGATCACATGCGGGTCGACCCTGTCCTGTGACACATCGAACACCAGACAGCCAGGTTCGGTGGCAACGGAGGCTGCGGCATTGGCCTTGATGGCGGTCAGGAAAGCTTCAGCGGACCCGAGTTTGACTCGGGTTCTGATGAACAGACTGTACACAAATCTCTCCTTTTGTTTTAAATTCAAATGTGAATTGTATACAAAAATGGAGCCGCGCCAATGTCTGAATTACCCGCCCGCCCTGGCCGCCTGAACGGCCTGCGCCATATCGCCCTGCTGGTGCCCAACCTTGAGGAATGTGAGCGTTTCTACGTCGATGTGCTGGGCATGGAAGTGCTGAGTCGCGCCAATGAGGACCTGGTGTACCTCACCTGTGGTAACGACAACCTGTCATTGGGGCGTGGGGCAGGGGCGGCCAACGGGTTGCAGACCCTGGATCACTACGGCTTCATTGTCGACAGCGTGGAGGAACTGGAGGCCTGGTATGCCTACTTCAAGGCCCGTGGCGTGACCTTGCTCGACCGGCCGTTCAACCATGGTGACGGCGCACGTAGCTTCCACCTGCTGGACCCGGCCGGGAACAAGGTGCAGCCGTTGTACCACCCGGCGGTGTCGGGGCAGCGTTTGGTTTGAAGCCGAGCTGGCCTCTTCGCGGGTAAACCCGCTCCCAGAGATCGCAGTACCTGTGGGAGCGGGTTTACCCGCGAAGAGGCCGGGCCTGTGAACAGGGATTACTCGGCATCGAGGTGCATCGGTGTCACCACCCGGCCATCGCTCTCAGGCTGCCCCAGGCTGGTATCGATGAAGTACACCCGGTCGTCTTCCAGCTTGCCCTTGTCGACCAGGTAGTCCTTGATGCTGCTGGCCCGCTCCTGCCCCAAGGTACGCAGCAAGGCGGTACTCTCGGCCCACGATTTGATCACGGCCTCGCGCAGCTTGGCAGCGCGCTCGTCGCGGCCCAGCTGTTCCCATTCGGCAGGCGGCTGCTGCTTCAGGCGGGTGCGATAGATGCCTTCGAGCATCGCCGGTTTGTCACTGTCGTCAACCACCAGCATCGAGGCATTGGCTGGCACCTTGTCGCCACGACGCTGCAGGATCTTGTACCAGGTGGCCTGGTACTCGCGCTCGAGGCGCTGTTGGGCGATCAGCGGACCATCGCTGGCCTGGGCGCTGGTACCTTCGATTTCCAGGCGAAGTTCTGGGCGCTCTTTCAGTGCCGATGCCAGCTTGTCCAGCGACGACTGGGCATCACCGCTGAGTTCGCTGGAACCGGGTGCGAACGCGACGTTGCCGAGGTCTTCCGAACCCCCGCCAGTTATCAGCCCGCCAATGAACTTGAACGGCGCTTGCGCAGCGCGCAGCACCAGGTTGCGCAGGGTCTGCCAGACGATCGGCATCACGCTGAACTGCGGGTTGTTCAGGTCGCCAGACACCGGCAGCTCGATCGAGATCTTGCCCTCGGTATCCTTGAGCAATGCCACCGCCAAGCGGATCGGCAGGTCGACCGCATCTGGGCTGTCAACTTTCTCGCCCAGTTGCAACTGCTCCACCACCACCTTGTTCTCTGCCTTGAGCTGGCCGTTGGTGATCAGGTAGTGCAGGTCTAGGTTGAGCCGCCCCTTGCGGATGCGGTAGCCCGCGAACTTGCCGGAGTAGGGCGTCAAGGTAGTCAGCTCGACGCGCTTGAAGCTGGTGGCGATGTCCAGGCTGGCCAATGGGTTGAACGGGTTGAGGGCGCCCTTGATGGTAACCGGTGCGTAGCGGTCTACCTTGCCCTTGACGTCGACCTTGGCCGGCGTCGGCTTGCGGTTGTCGATAGTGCCGATCTGCCCGTTGAGTTGCTGGATGGCCGTGGCGAAGTTGGGGGTAAGCGACAGGTCGGCAAAGTTGGCCGAGCCATCGTTGATGTCGATCTGGCCGATGCGAATGCCGAGCGGTTTGCTGTTGCTGGCCGTGGTCGGCTTGGGCTGGCTGCTGGCGGGGGCGTCGGCCGGCTGCGGGATCAGCAGATCATTCACGTTGGTGGTGCGGTCTTCGTTGATGATGAAGCGCGCATAGGGTTGCAGCAGCGTCACCTTGTCGATCGACAGTGCGTCGCCGTGCACGTAGGACAAGCCGTCGACATTCACCTGCTGCCATTTGACGAAGTCGCGGCTCTTGATGGTGTCGAGGGTATGCAACTGGCTGACCTGCGCCTTGCCGGTAACATTGAAGGCCAGCGGCGTGGTGTTCTTCAGGTCGACCTTGAGGTCGGTCGAGAGCATGCCGCTGCGCAGTTCCAGCAGGATGAACGGGCTGATGTAGGCCTGGGCCACGCGCAGGTCGATATCGCGGGTGCTTACATCGAGCTTGGCCCACACCGGCGCCAGGTTGACCTGGCCGGCCGCCTGCAGCTTGCCTTGCTTACCGACGCCGGTATCCAGCTTGAGGTTGAAGGGTGTCTGGTTGAGGCTGTCGAAGCCCTGCAGATCGGCGTTGAGCGGGCCTACGTCCAAGGCTACCGGCTCTTTCTGCGTACGGTCAGCCAGGTGCACCAGGTAGTTGCGCAGCTGCACGTCCTTGAGCAGCACCTGCCACGGCTTGCCTGGCGCCTTGGCCTCTTTCTCCTCGGGCGTAGGCTCAGCGGCGGCCGGTTCGGCCTTTTCCTTGGGTGTAGCCTTGGCCGGCTGGCCGGCGAACAGTTTTTGCCAGTCGAGTTGGCCGTCTTTCTCTAGCGCGGCCCAGGTTTCCAGTTTTTCGCTACGGACCTTGCCCACGGTAACCAGCTGCTTCACCAGGTCGACCGAAGTCTCGCTCACTTCAAGCTTGGCCAGGCGTGCCAGTGGTCGGCCGTCCGGTGCCTTGATGGCGAATGGCGCGATGCGCACCGAGGTGTTGTCCAGTAGCAGCTCGGTCTGTTTGGCGAGGTTGAGCTTGTAGTGGGTATCCAGGCTGACAACCCCGTCTTCCAGCACCAGCGGTACGGCATCGCGCACATAGGGCCAGAACAGTTTCATCTTGGCGTCGGTGACCTTCAGCGTACCCTCGGAGGCGATCGGTGACAGGCTCAGGGTCCCGTTCCAGTCGATGCGCCCGCCGTTCGGGCCGTTGGCCACCAAGGTCATGTCGGCGTTGTCATCAGGCAAGGTGCTGAGGTTTTTCAGCTCCAGATTCATGTTGTCGTAGAGGAACTCGATCGGCTCGCTCGGGCGCATGTCCTGAAAGTGCAGGAAACCTTCCTTGAGCTTGATGCTGCCAATGCGCAGAGGAAACGGATCGCTGGGAGGCTCTTCAGTTTTGGCCTCGCTGGGCGGCAGCTTGAACAACCCGGTCAGGTTGAGGCTGCCGTCCTTGGCGAACAGCACTTCATTGCGCGGCTTGTCGAGTGCGACTGCTTCCAGGTGCAGGGCGCGGGTCCACAGGCTATCGAGCGAGAGGTTGGCGTATAGCCGCTCGAAGCCGACCTGCTCCTTGCCTGGCTCGCCAATCTGCAGGCCCCACAACGTGAGCTCCAGGCTGAAGGGGTTGAGCTCGATGCGTTCAAGGTGGGCCGGTACAGTGGCGTACTGGGCCAACTGCTGGTTGGCGATGCGCAGCGCGACACCGGGAACAATGAGAAAGCCGAGCAGGCTGTAGAGCGCTACCAGTGCCACGATTGCGCCAGCGGCGCGAGTCAATCCTTTGTACATGTGTCGCTTCGTCTGTCTTGGCAGGAGTGCTTGGAGTATGGCACGTTAAATCAGTTCCGCTGGGCGGACCATTTGCCCTCAGTCAATGCCCATGCGCCGCCTGGCACGGTGCGCCGAGCCGTCACGCATGGCCCAGCGCAGCACCGGTGCAGTACGTTTCAGGCCAAGGCGGATCAGGCGTTGCTGCAAGGGCCCGTGCTGCAGGCCGAGCATGGATTGGGCCCAGCCTGGCAGCAGGTCGATACCCGCGTGCAGCATCAGTTTGCCCACTGGTTGTGCCAGCCGGCTGGGGGCGGGGGCCGCTAGCAGGATCTGCATCACCTCATGGCTGCGTGCGTCGCAGTGCAGCTGCGGGCGCAGGCGTTGCAGGTAATCTTCCACCTGCTGGCGTGAACGCGGCACGTCACGTGCACCGAGGCGCTCGGCAATCAGGGCGATTTCGTCGTAGTAGGCATCCTGTTCTGCGGGCGACAGGTGTGGGTTGCGGTAGCGCAGATGGGCGGCGAGAAAACTGCTGACCTCCGCCACATGCACCCAGGTCAGCAAATCCGGGTCGCTGGCCGCATACGGTCGGCCATCCGCAGCGGTACCGGTCACCTGCAGGTGGATGGTGCGGACCTTGTCGATCAACCATTCAGCATCGCCTGTGGCGCCGAAGGTAGTACCGGAGATGAACTGGCTGGTACGGCGCAGGCGGCCCAGCAGGTCTTCACGAAAATTGGAATGGTCCCACACCCCGGCGAGGGCCAGCGGATGCAACAACTGCAACATCAGCGCACTGATCCCGCCCACGAGCATGCTCGGGAAGTCGCCGTGTACCTGCCAGCTGATGCTGTGTGGGCCGAACAGGCCAGGGTCACCTTTGGGCGATTCGAGGTCGAGCTGGCCGAGGGCCAGCCCGGTGAGGCTCATGACCTGGGTTTCGATGCGGCGGCGAAGGGCTTCCATGGCGACCTGCGGGGCAGGGCGGCCAGGAACTGTGGCCGCCGGTTACTGATTGAGGCGTTTGTCGATCAGGCCTTGCACCACGCTGGGGTCGGCCAGGGTCGATGTATCGCCCAGGTTGTCCAGCTCATTGCAGGCGATTTTGCGCAGTATACGCCGCATGATCTTGCCTGAGCGCGTCTTGGGTAGCGCGGGTGCCCACTGAATCAGCTCGGGCTTGGCGAAGCTGCCGATTTCCTTGCTGACCAGGGCCAGCAGCTCGGCCTTCAGTGCGTCATCCGGCGACACGCCATTCATGGTCGTGACGAAGGCGTAGACGCCCTGGCCCTTGAGGTCGTGGGGGTAGCCGACCACCGCTGCTTCGGCCACGCTGTCATGCAGTACCAGCGCGCTTTCCACTTCAGCGGTGCCGATGCGGTGCCCGGAAACGTTGATCACATCGTCGATGCGCCCGGTGATCCAGTAGTCGCCATCGGCATCGCGGCGGGCACCGTCACCGGTGAAGTAGTAGCCGGGCAAGGGCTTGAAGTAGGTGTCGACCATACGCTGGTGGTCGCCGTAGACACTGCGGATCTGTCCGGGCCAGCTGGCCTTGATCGCCAGCAGGCCGGCGCCGGGGCCTTCGATCGGTTGGCCTTTTTCGTCCAGCAGCACCGGTTGCACGCCGAACATGGGCTGGGTGGCGCAGCCGGGTTTGAGTGACTGCGTGCCCGGCAGTGGCGTGAGCATGATGCCGCCGGTTTCGGTCTGCCACCAGGTATCGACGATGGGGCAGCGCTTTTGCCCTACCTCCTCGAAGTACCACTCCCAGGCTTCGGGGTTGATCGGTTCGCCGACGCTGCCCAGCAGGCGCAGGCTTTTGCGCGAGGTACTCTGCAGTGGCGCCGAGCCCTCGCGCATTAGCGCACGCAGCGCAGTTGGGGCGGTGTAGAAGATATTCACCTGGTGCTTGTCCACCACCTGCCAGAAGCGCGAAGTGTCCGGGTAGTTGGGCACGCCCTCGAACATCAGCGAAATCGCACCATTGGCCAGCGGGCCATAGACGATGTAGCTGTGGCCGGTGACCCAGCCAACGTCGGCGGTGCACCAGAACACCTCGCCGTCACGGTAGTCGAACACGACCTTGAAGGTCATGGTCGCCTGCAGCAGGTAACCCCCAGTGGTGTGCAGTACCCCCTTGGGTTTGCCGGTGCTGCCAGAGGTGTAGAGGATGAACAGCGGGTCTTCGGCATCCATCGGCTCGGGGGCGCAAGTGTCGCCTGCCTGTTCCGTTGCCTCGTGGTACCAGAGGTCTCGGCCTTCGGTCCAGGCGACATCGCCACCCGTGCGACGCGCCACGAACACGCTGCTGACTGCAGGGCAACTGGCCAGTGCCTTGTCGACATTCTGTTTCAGAGGGATGCGCTTGCCACCGCGCACCCCTTCATCGGCGGTGATCACCGTGCGGCAGTCGGCATCGAGGATGCGGTCGCGCAGGGCATCGGGCGAGAAGCCGCCGAACACGACCGAGTGGATGGCGCCGATGCGGGTGCAGGCGAGCATGGCAAAGGCCGCCTCAGGGATCATCGGCATATAGATGCACACCCGGTCGCCTTTGTTTACCCCGCGTGCTTTCAGCGCGTTGGCCAGGCGGCAAACCTGGCGATGCAGTTCGCGATAGCTGATGGCCTTGGAGTCGCCCGGCTCGTCGCCTTCCCAAAGCAGGGCGGTCTGCTCGCCGCGCTTGGCCAGGTGGCGGTCGATGCAGTTGAAGCTGACGTTGAGTTGAGCACCGTCGAACCAGCGGGCCTTGCCGGTACGCAGGTCGCATTGCTGCACGCTTGACCAGGGTTTGATCCAGTCCAGGCGCTTGGCCTGTTCGGCCCAGAAGGTGTCTGGGTCTTCGACCGACTGGCGGTAGAGGCGGCGGTAGTCTTCGGGGGTGAGGGCGGCGGACTGGCTGACGGCCAGGGCCTGGGGGTAATTGCGGATATCGAACATGGCGGTGGTCCTGCTCTTGTAAGGGGCGAGGGACTGCAACGGCTATTCGATAGGACAGTGTAGCTGGGAGCGGTGTTCAACCTGTGCAGGCCACTTCGCCGGCTTGCCCACTCCCACAGGTACCGCACAGCCGTGGACGGCTGTGTTGTGCCTGCGGGGGCGGGCAAACCCGCGAAGAGGCTAGCGAAGGTCTCGAATCAACCGCGGTGACGGCCGCGGAAATAGTTGATCAGGCCTTGGGTAGAGCCGTCTTCGGCGCTGTCTTCCAGGCTGCCGACCAGGCGCTGGTATACGCCCTTGCCCAACTCCTTGCCCAGCTCCACGCCCCACTGATCGAAGGCATTGATACCCCAGATCACGCTCTGCACGAACACCTTGTGCTCGTACATCGCCACCAGCGCGCCGAGACGACGCGGGCTGATACGCTCGACCACCAAGGTGTTGCTCGGGCGGTTACCCGGGATCACCTTGTGCGGGGCCAGCTTTTCGATGTCCGCTTCGCTCAGGCCTTTGCCACGCAATTCGGTTTCGGCTTCGTCGCGGGTCTTGCCGAGCATCAGCGCCTGGCTCTGCGACAGGCAGTTGGCGTACAGCCATTGATGATGGTCGGCCACCGGGTTGAAGCTCACGACCGGTACGATGAAGTCGGCCGGAATCAGCTGGGTGCCTTGGTGCAGCAACTGATGGTAAGCGTGCTGGCCGTTACAGCCGACGCCGCCCCAGATCACCGGGCCAGTGTCGGTCTTCACCGGGGTGCCGTCCTGCAGCACGCTCTTGCCGTTGGACTCCATGTCCAGCTGCTGCAGGTGCTTGGTGATGTTGCGCAGGTAATGGTCGTACGGCAGGATCGCGTGGCTGCTGGCATTCCAGAAATTGCCGTACCACACGCCCAGCAGGGCCAGCAGTACCGGCATGTTCTTGTCGAATGGCGCGGTCTGGAAGTGCTGGTCCATGGTGTAGGCACCGGACAGCAGTTCCTTGAAGTTGGCCATGCCGATGGCCAGGGCGATTGGCAGGCCGATGGCCGACCACAGCGAATAACGCCCGCCCACCCAGTCCCACATCGGGAAGATGTTCTCTTCGCGAATACCGAAGGCCACCGCGGCGGCCTTATTGCTGGAAACGGCGATGAAGTGGCGGTACAGCTCGGCTTCCGACCCGCCCTGGGCCAGGTACCAGGTACGAGCGGCCATGGCATTTTTCAGCGTCTCGAGGGTGTTGAACGACTTCGACGAGACGATGAAGAGCGTGGTTTCGGCACGCAGGCTGGCCGACAGCTCGTGGAATTCACTGCCGTCGATGTTTGCCAGGTAATGGCAGCGCACACCGCGCTGGGCATAGGGCAACAGCGCCTCGGACACCAGCTCTGGGCCAAGGAAGGAGCCGCCGATGCCAATGTTGACCACGTCGGTGATCGGCTTTTCGCTGTAGCCGCGCCACAGCCCATCGTGGATACGGCCAACCAGCTCGGTGATCTGGTTCAGTACCTTGTGCACTTCCGGCATGATGTTCGTGCCATTGACACTGAGCTTGTCGCCCACGGGCCGGCGCAGCGCGGTGTGCAGCACCGGGCGGCCTTCGGAGGCATTGACGATTTCGCCGCCGAACATCGCCTTGATGGCGTCCTGCAGGCCCACCTCATCGGCCAGTTTGACCAGCAGGTCGCGGCTTTGCTCGGTGATCAGGTTTTTCGAGTAGTCGAGGAACAGGCCGCAGGCGCTAAGGGAAAACTGGTCGAAGCGTTTGGCATCGGCGGCGAAGGCTTCGCGCATGCTGAAACTCTGCATGGCGTCGCGGTGTTGCTGAAGCGCCTGCCAGGCGGGCAGCGCCGTCACATCGTGGGGTGTACGGTAATACGCCATTGCGCGGGATTCCCTTGGTGCGTGGTGAGGCCTTGGACACGGCAGTCGTTGCCGGGTTCAGGCTGGCATCATTATAGGCAAAGGCCACGCGCTGGGAATGGGTATGGCGGAGTGATTTTGGAGCCCCTGTGGAAGCGGGCTCTTGCCGCGAATGGGCTGCCAGGCAGCCCAGGCCGTTACGCGGTTTTTTCTTCCACATGCAGGTAAAGGTTGTCGATCAACCGTGTGTTACCCAGGTAAGCCGCCGCAATCACCACCAGGTCTCGATCATCGATCATGGCCGGGCGCAGGCTCACAGCATGGCGCACTTCCAGATAATCCGGGCGCAAACCCGCAGCACTCAGCTGTGCCTGCCCTTCAGCGACCAGTGCGGCAAAATCCCGTTGGCCACGGCTGATGGCCGCTGCAATGTGCTGCAACGTACGGTACAGCACCGGCGCAGTCGCACGTTGCTCCGGCGTGAGGTAACCATTGCGCGACGACAGCGCCAGGCCATCCTCCGCCCGTACGGTCGGTTCGCCAATGATCTGGATCGGCATGTTCAGGTCCCGCACCATGGCGCGGATAACCGCCAACTGCTGGAAGTCTTTCTCGCCGAACACGGCAAGGTCCGGCTGGACCATGTTGAACAGCTTGCTGACCACCGTGGCCACGCCCTCGAAATGCCCGGGTCGGCTGGCGCCGCACAGGCCTTCGGAAAGCCCGGGCACGCTGACGCGGGTCTGTACGGTCATGCCGTCGGGGTACATCTCTTCCACGGTGGGCGCGAACAGCAGGTTGCAGCCGGCCTGCAGCAGGCGTTCCTGGTCGGCGGCAAGGGTACGCGGGTATTTGTCGAGGTCTTCGTTGGCACCGAACTGCAGCGGGTTGACGAAGATACTGGCGACCACGAAATCGGCACGCTGCGCCGCCTTGGTCACCAGCGCGGCGTGGCCGCTGTGCAGGTTGCCCATGGTCGGCACGAAGCCGATGCGCTTGCCTTCACCGCGTGCGCGGGCTACTGCCGCGCGCAGTTCGCGAACGGTCTTGACTGTATTCATGCACTGAACCCGTGTTCGCTGCCTGGGAAGCTGACTTGCTTGACGGCCTCGACGTAAGCGACGAGGGCGCTGTGGATATCTGGCTGGCCTTGCATGAAGTTCTTCACGAACTTGGGGACCCGGCCGCTCAGCGACAGGCCAAGCATGTCGTGAAGCACTAGAACCTGGCCATCAGTGGCGCTGCCGGCGCCAATGCCGATTACCGGGATGCCCACGGCATTGGTGATTTCTGCCGCCAGTTCGCTGGGAACGCATTCAAGCAGCAGCATGGCCGCACCGGCCTGCTCCAAGGCAATGGCGTCAGCGCGCATCTGGCGGGCCTGGGCTTCCTGGCGGCCCTGCACCTTGTAGCCGCCCAGCACATTGACGGTTTGCGGGGTCAAGCCCATGTGTGCGCACACCGGCACGCCACGCTCGGCCAGCAGGCGGATGGTTTCGCCCAGCCAGGCCGCGCCTTCGATCTTGATCATGTGGGCGCCGGCCTGCATCAGCGTGGCGCTGTTGGCAAAGGCTTGTTCCGGGGTGGCATGGGCCATGAACGGCAGGTCGGCGAGGATCAGCGCGCCATCGTTGCCACGCTTGACGCTGGCGGTGTGGTAGGCCATGTCCGCAGTGGTGACCGGCAGTGTGCTGTCGTGGCCTTGCAGGACCATCCCCAGCGAGTCGCCCACCAGCAACACTTCAACGCCGGCCTGGCTCGCCGCCTTGGCGAAAGTCGCATCGTAGCAGGTCAGCATGGTGATCTTTTCACCCTTGGCCTTGAGGCCATTGAGGGTGGTGAGGGTTACTTCAGGCATGTCGGAAATTCCTCGTTCAGGCGCTGTAAAAAACGACTGCATTCAACGTGTGTAGTCATCTTCCGGAGCGGCACATCATCGCGCGTGATGTTCGGGCACAGGTCCGTCCGGGCCTAAATACGGGTATGCGGCACTTTGGTGCCACACGGGACGCCTATAGTCGTGAGCGAGGTGGGGGAAGTCAATCACCCTGTTACCGCATTGTTACGATCAGGGTGTTACGGGCGTTACCGGGAGTGTGTAGCCGCCTGGAACGCCCGGTTCACAGGCGTTCCAGGCCGACGAATGGGCATTCCTCGAGCAGTTGCGCGAGGGCGCGCCCATCGGCCAGGCGGAAGTCCCCCGGCACCAGTTCGGCCAGCGGGTACAGTACGAAAGGGCGAGCATGCATGTGGTAATGGGGCACTTTCAGGCGTGGCTCGTCGAGCACCTGGTCGCCGAACAGCAGGATATCCAGGTCCAGCGTACGTGGCCCCCAGCGCTCTTTGCGCACGCGGCCCTGGTCGTTTTCGATGGCCTGCAGCGCATCGAGCAGGGCCAGTGGCGCCAGGGCGGTGTCCACGGCAGCGACGGCGTTGGTGTAACGCGGCTGGCCGGGTAACAGCGAATCGCTGGTATACAAGGCCGAGGCTGCCACCAGGCGTGTGGCTTCAACCTGGTCGAGCGCCTGCAAGGCGCTGCGCAGCTGTTCGGCAGGTGCGTCCAGGTTGCTGCCCAGGCCTAGGTAGGCGCGCGTCTTCACTCGAACGCCTCGTCACCACTGCGCTTGCGTTTGCTGCCGCTGCGCTTGCGTTTGCGCGGGCCGGCTGCGCTACCTTCGTCCCGGCTGCCCAGTTCACGAATCATCTCGCGACGCTCGCTGTCGTTGGCATCCTGGTAATCGGTCCACCACTGGCCCAGGTCGTCGGTTTCTTCCCCGGCACTTTCACGCAGCAGCAGGAAGTCGTAACCGGCGCGGAAGCGCGGGTTGTCCAGCAGCATGTCGGCGCGCTTGCCACTGCGGCGAGGCAGGCGCTCCTGCATGTCCCAGATCTCGCGGATCGGCAGGGTGAAGCGCTTGGGAATGGCGATGCGCGCGCATTGCTCGGCGATCAGGTCGTGGGCTGCGCCATTCATGGCCGGAATCGGCGGCACGCCCTGGTTCTGCAAGTGCAGTACACGCGCCGGCAGGGCAGGCCACAGCAGTGCAGCGAACAGGAAGGCTGGCGTCACCGGTTTGCCCTGCTTCACCCGCAGGTCGGTGTTGTTCAGTGCCTGGCTGATCAGCGTGTGGGTGTAGGTTGGGCGCTCTTCCAGGGCGTGCGCACTGGCCGGGAACAAGGGTTCGAACAGCTCCAGGTCGACGAGCATTTCGAAGGCGATGGCGCCTTGGCCGGACAGGAACAGCTTGAGGCATTCTTCGAACAGGCGCGCTGGCGGGATTTCGCGCAGCAATGGCGCCAGTTCGCGGATCGGCTTGAATGTGTGCTTCTCGATACCGAAGTCCAGCTTGGCGGCGAAACGCACCGCGCGCAGCATGCGCACCGGGTCTTCCTGGTAGCGGTGGGTAGGGTCGCCGATCAGCCGCAGCAGGCGGTTGCGTACATCGTGCACGCCGTTGGCGTAGTCGAGGATGCGCTCGCTGACCGGGTCGTAGTACAGGGCATTGATGGTGAAGTCGCGGCGTTGCGCGTCTTCTTCAAGGGTGCCGTACACGTTGTCACGCAGGATACGACCACTGGCGTTATGCGACGAACGGTGGCTGTCACCTTGGTCTTCGTCCGAGTGGTGGGCGCGGAAAGTGGCGACTTCGATGATGTCACGGCCAAAATGCACGTGGACCAGCTTGAAGCGGCGACCAATGATGCGCGCGTTACGGAATTCGGCTCGGACCTGTTCGGGGGTGGCGCTGGTGGCGACGTCGAAGTCCTTCGGCGTAATGCCGAGCATCAGGTCGCGGACACAGCCACCGACCAGGTAAGCCTGGTAACCGGCACTTTGCAGGCGCTCGACAATGTTCACCGCATGGCGGCTGAACTGGTGGCGCTGCAGCGAGTGCTGGCTCTTGTTGATCACCTCAGGCGTGGTGCGCCTGTGGTGCTGGCCCGGTACGGGCGGGCGGAACGACTGGAACAGCTTCTTCAGCATGGGATGCACTGTTTGAAGGAATGTTCGGCCAAGAATAGGAGAATGGCCGCATGATGGGCGGGGATTCTAGCATTTACTCAGGGAATGGTGTAGGCGGGTAGCAGGATGCCTGCCAGGAAGACAGAAACGACAAGGGGAGCCTAAGCTCCCCAAGAAGTGTCGTTGCGTGCTCTTATTATTTTTTTGCTGGGCTTCTTGTTTTTGTTGAGTGCCCTGCCCACAAATCTCAAAGCTTGTGGACGACCCCCAAACCGGGGGTAAAGAGCAAACGGATTGCTTTGGCCGCTGATGTCACGTTGATCTGTCGATCCAACCAGTTCAGGCGCTGCTTTTTAGTGCAGTTTTTGTTGTTCTCTGCCTGGTCGTGGGGCAAGCCCCAAACACGCATCCTCTCCAAAAGAATCAGTTAGCTGCGCCTCCGCCGTCTTGTTTTTATTGTGCGTGAGCCGTTTCGTCTTGTTCTTATTTTAGATTCAGTGCTTGTTATTGTTTTTGTACTAAGCATATAGCAGGTGCCGTGCCAACTTTTTGAAACCCTTTAAAATCAAGGGCTTGAGAGAATTTGGCGGTTTCCGGCAGGTCCAAAATGGCGGGATTTCGTTACCGTACGCCTCGGGAACTGTTACGGCGAAAAGGTTGGGTAACAGATTTTTGGGGGGGCTGAGGTGTTACCTGGGGAGTTCTCCGTCAAGCATTCAGCGCCTGAGAGATCGAGCGCCGCCCGCGCGGCGCTTCGCGGGGCAAGCCCGCTCCCACATTTGTTTCGGGCCAATCAATCCTGAGCTATCGGCGCTCGCCCCTCTGTTGTTCCATTCAATGTCACGTCGTGCAGCAAGGGGCCGCGCGCCAATGGTGGCAGGAGATATTGGCCCGAAACAGATGTGGGAGCGGGCTTGCCCCGCGAAGCGCCGCGCGGGCGGCGCTCGATCTCGAAGGCGACAACAATGCTGTGCCGAACTCAATTACTCACTGGTGGCGTTGCTCTTGCGCCGTGGAATGCCCAAGCGCTGACGGCGTTCCCACAGGCACTTGCGGCTGACGCCGAGCTTGCGTGCCAGTTCGGTCTCGGTCATGTGGTCCTGATGCTCGAGCACGAAATGCTGGAAGTAGTCCTCCAGCGACAGGTCTTCGGTCGGCTCGTGGCTGGCATTGTTGCCGCCAGAACTCGCTGCGACCAAGGCATTGTCGAGGATGTCATCCTCTTCCAGGTCGCTCAGCTCGATGTCGATACCCAGCAGGTCGGCGGAAATTTCTGCGCTCTCGCTAAGAATCACCGCTCGTTCCACGGCGTTTTCCAGCTCACGCACGTTACCTGGCCAGCTGTAGTGACGAATGGCCTGCTCGGCCTCGGCTGAGAAGTGCAGGTCGTCACGGCCGATGCGTGCGCGCTGGCGGGCGAGGAAGGCACTGGCAATCTCGTTGACGTCGCTGCCGCGCTCGCGCAGGGCCGGCAGCTTCAGGGCGATCACGTGCAGGCGGTAGTACAAGTCCTCACGGAACTGCCCAGCCTTGGCAAGGTTTTTCAGGTCGCGGTGGGTCGCTGCGATCAGGCGCACATCGACCTTCTGCGACTGCACCGAACCTACCCGGCGAATCTCGCCTTCCTGCAGGACACGCAGCAGGCGGGCCTGGGCCTCGAGCGGCAATTCGCCGATTTCGTCGAGGAACAGCGTACCGCCGTCGGCAGCCTCCACCAGGCCGGCGCGGCCCGCGCTGGCGCCGGTAAACGCACCTTTTTCGTGGCCGAACAGTTCCGACTCGATCAGTGTTTCGGGAATGGCCGCACAGTTTACCGAGATCATCGGTGCCTTGGCCCGTCGGGACAGGTTGTGCAGGGCGCGGGCCACCAGCTCTTTACCGGTGCCCGACTCGCCCTGGATGAGCACGTTGGAGTCGGTAGGTGCGACCTTGCGTATCTTGCTGTACATGTCCTGCATGGGTGGGCACGAGCCAATGATGCCGATTTCGCCATTGGCCGCTGTGGCGCTACCTTTTTCGGCCGGGGCAGCCTTGCCATTGCTGACGCGTGGCTCGGCAGCCGGTGCAGCGGCCGGAGCGTTCTGGCGGTCGCGCAGGATGCGTGCCACGGCCTGCAGCATCTCGTCGTGGTCGAAGGGCTTGGCGATGTAGTCCACCGCGCCCATTTTCATCGAGTCCACCGCCGAGCGCAGGCTGGCGTAGCTGGTCATGATCAGCACCGGGGTACCTTGGCCAAGCTTGATCAGCTCGGTGCCAGGCGCGCCTGGCAAGCGCAGGTCACTGACGATCAGGTCGAAGGTGGCAATGCTGAAGCGTTCCTGGGCTTCCTGCACCGAGCCGGCTTCGCTGACCTGGTACTGGTTCCGCTCAAGCAGACGACGCAAGGCCGAGCGGATGATGGTTTCGTCTTCGACGATCAGAATATGCGGCATTGATTCAATTCTCTCGACGGTCTCGAATTTCAGGGGACGTCGCTACGACATGCCGGGGCAGGGTCACGCGGATCCGGGTGCCACGTTGCCGTTCGATATCGGCCGGGCTGTCGATGGTGATTTGCCCATAATGCTCTTCCACGATGGAATAGACCAGAGCGAGCCCCAGTCCGGTTCCTTCGCCCGGGTCCTTGGTGGTGAAGAACGGTTCGAACAGGCGGTCCATGATGTTCTTCGGGATCCCGCTGCCCTCGTCCTCGACGATGAGGTCGACGGTGTGCTCGCTGGCTTCGCTGCGCACACGCACGGCACTGCCGGGCGGCGAGGCATCGCGGGCATTGGAAAGCAGGTTGATCAGCACCTGGGCCAGGCGCTGCGGGTCCCCTTCGGCCCAGTGGTCCGGGTCGCAGAGGTTGAAGAACTGTACTTCGAAATTGCGCCGGTTCAATGCCAGCAGGCCGATGGCGTCCTGTGCCACTTCGGCCAGGCACACGGGTTCTTCGCTGTTCTGGACGCTACCGCCGGCATGGGCGAAGCTCATCAGCGACTGGACGATTCGCGACACGCGCTTGGTCTGTTCGAGGATCTGGCTGGACAACTCGGTGATCTCGCCATCGCCTTCGCGTTCTTCGCGCAGGTTCTGCGCCAGGCAGGCGATGCCGGTGATGGGGTTGCCGATCTCGTGGGCCACGCCCGCAGCCAGGCGGCCAATGCTGGCCAGGCGCTCGGAATGCACCAGTTTGTCTTCCAGCGCCTGGGTTTCGGTGAGGTCTTCCACCAGTAGCACCAAGCCACTGTTACCCGGGGCCAGCGGCTCGTCGATGGCCGCTTTGTGCAGGTTCAGCCAGCGCGGTTGGCCGTCCAGGGCCAGGCGCTGCTTGTGCAGGTGCTCGTCGGGCACATTGATGAAGCCTTGCAGCAGGCCGCGCCAGGGTTCGCCGATGGTCACCAGGCGTGAGCCGACCACGTGCTTGGCGGCAATGCCGGTGAGCTCTTCCATGGCCTTGTTCCACATGAGGATTTCCTGGTCCTTGGCCAGTGAGCAGACACCCATGGGCAACTCTTGCAGGGTCTGCCGATGGTAACGGCGCAAGGCATCCAGCTCGGCAGCCAGGCCGGTCAGGCGCGAGTGATAGTCTTCCAGGCGGCTTTCGATGAAGTGGATGTCCTCGGTCACGTAGTTTTCGTTACCGGACTTGTACGGCAGGAAGGTTTCGACCATGTCCTGGGCCACGCTTGGCCCCATCAGGCCCGACAGGTTGGCCTCGATTCGGTCGCGCAGACGGCGCAGGGCATAAGGGCGGCGCTCGTCGAACGGCAGGTACAGGTCACGCAGGGCCTGCTCCACTTCTTTTTGCGCAGCCTTGGCACCCAACGGCTTGGCCAGCTGGGTAGCGAATTCCTGCGGAGAGGCAGCGTGCAGCTCACGGCGCTGCGGGCGGCGCACGTTGTCCACCGCGCAGGCTTCGGCGGCGCTGACCTCTTCGCTGCTGGCGTTGGTGAACAGCGAGATGAGGGTGAACAGCAGCACGTTGGCCGCCAGCGAAGCAATGGCCGCCATGTGCCAGCTGGTATCGTCCAGCACATAGATCATGTCCAGCAGCGGGATGTAGAAACCCTGCAGGTTGCCCAGCAGCGGCAGCAGCATGGTTACCATCCACACCAGGGTGCCGGCCAGCAGCCCGGCGATGAAGCCACGGCGGTTGGCGGTTGGCCAGTACAGCACCGACAGTACCCCTGGCAGGAACTGCAATGTGGCGACAAAGGCAACGATACCCAGATTGGCCAGGCTCTGGTGGTTGTTCTGAGTCAGGTAGAACATGAAACCGGCGGTAATGATGGCGACGATCAGCGCACGACGAGTCCATTTCAGCCAGCGGTAGATATTGCCCTCGGCCGGCGGTTGGTACAGCGGCAGTACCAAGTGGTTGAGGGCCATGCCCGACAGGGCCAGGGTGGTGACGATGATCAACCCGCTGGCGGCGGACAGGCCGCCGATATAAGCCAGCAGCGCCAGAGCCTGGTTGTTCGCGGCAATGCCCAGGCCCAAGGTGAAGTACTCGGGGTTGGTGCTGGCGCCCAGGCGCAGGCCGGCCCACAGCACCAGCGGTACCGCCAGGCTCATCAGCAGCAGGAACAGCGGCAGGCCCCAGCTGGCGCTGACCAGCGAGCGCGGGTTGAGGTTTTCGGTGAAGGCCATGTGGTACATGTGCGGCATGACGATGGCCGAGGCGAAGAACACCAGCAGCAGGGTGCGCCATGGGCCTTCCTGCAGCGGGGTGTGCAGGGCTGCCAGGGCGGTCTGGTTCTGCAGCAACCAGACTTCCAGCTCGTGTGGGCCGCCGAACACGCCGTACAGCGCATACAGGCCGATGCCACCCAGTGCCAGCAGCTTGATCACCGACTCGAAGGCGATGGCGAATACCAGGCCTTCATGCTTTTCGCGCGTGGCGATGTGCCGCGAGCCGAAGAAAATGGTGAACAGGATGATCAATGTACAGAAGGCAAATGCCACCCGGGCCTTGACTGGCTCACCGGTGAGGATGCTGATCGAGTCGGCCACCGCCTGAATCTGCAGGGCGAGCAGCGGCAGCACGCCGATCAGCATGATGATGGTGGTCAAAGCCCCGGCCCAGGTGCTGCGAAAACGGAACGCCAGCAGGTCGGCCAGTGATGAAAGCTGGTAGGTGCGGGTGATCTTCAGGATCGGGTACAGCAGCACCGGTGCCAGCAGGAACGCGCCGGACACCCCCAGGTAACAGGCGAGGAAGCCGTAGCCGTACTGGTAGGCCAGGCCCACCGAACCATAGAAAGCCCAGGCACTGGCATACACACCCAGCGACAGGGTGTAGGTAAGTGGGTGGCGAATGATTGCGCGCGGGATCAGCCCACGCTCGCTGATCCAGGCCACGCCGAACAGCACCATGAGGTACCCGGCGCTGATCAGGATCATCTGGGTCAGGCTAAAGCTCATCGGCATCTCGTTGGCTCTGCAGGATAAAGGTGACGACGATCAGGATCAGCCAGAGCAGGTAGGGGCGGTACCAGGCTCCGGTCGGTTCGATCCACCAGTCCATGATGGCCGGGGAGAACAGGTAGATCCCCACGACCAAAAGCAGGACCAAACGATAGATGTACATGCTGGCCTCGATGGTTGGGCGCTGCGGGCTTGAACTTATTATTGGCGCAAATGGCAGGGGGGATGCTAGCGGGAATCCACAGCGTTCGCCAAGGGTTTGAATTTAATGGGCTTTTGTTTTTAGGGGGCCTTTGCCTGTGGCCGCGCTTTCATGGGCATGCCCACACCCACAGGTAGACCACAGGTCTTCAAGGTGGCGTGGTTCCTGTGGGAGCGGGCGCGCCCGCGAAGCGGCCGGTAAAGGTTCAGCGCAAATCAGCCTCTGGCACTGTGGTCCGCTGTGCGATCGCGTCCGGCCGCCATTGTGTGCGCGCGACTGCCAGTACCTCAGCTGGCGTAGCCAACAGAAGTTCCGGGTCTGCCTCCTGCCCCAGCGCCCGCAATGCCCGCAACAGCAGCGGTGTAGCATGCTCCGCCTGCAGTGGCGGCGAGCGGTACGATTTGCCCAGCTTGTGCCCATCCGGCTGCACGATCAGCGGTATATGCAGGTAGCGTGGTTGCGAAAAGCCCAGCAGCTCCTGCAGGTATAGCTGGCGCGGGGTGTTGTCGAGCAGGTCGGCGCCGCGCACGATGTCGGTAACACCCTGCCACGCATCGTCCAGTACTACCGCCAACTGGTAGGCATAGAGCCCGTCGCGCCGCTGGATGACGAAATCGCCCACCTCACGGCCCAGGTGTTGCTGATATTCCCCCTGCACCCGATCGGTAAAACGATAGATAAGCTCCGGCACCCGCAAGCGGATCGCCGCGCCTTCACGGGCATGCCCGGCGTTACGGCACAAGCCTGGGTAGATGCCGTTGTAACCCTCCAGCTGCTTGCGCGAGCAGGTGCAGGCGTAGGCCAGGCCCATGTTGAACAGGCGGTCGACTACTGCGGCATAGGCATCGTGGCGCTGGCTCTGGAACACAACCTCGCCATCCCACTCCAGGCCGTAGCGCTCGAGCGTCTGCAGGATCGCATCCCGGGCACCGGGCATTTCACGGGGTGGGTCGGTGTCTTCCATGCGCAGCAGCCAGCGGCCATTGACGGCGCGGGCATCGAGCCAGGAGGCGAGGGCGGCCACCAGCGAGCCAAAGTGCAGGAAACCGCTGGGGGTGGGGGCGAAACGCCCGATGTAGCTGGAGTGGGTCATGGTCTGGCTGGGCATATAAATGAAACGGGGCGCATGATGCGCCCCGTTCAGGTGGAAGAAAGATCAGCCTTTGCCGACCGTTTTTTCCTTTTTCTCGGCGATTTCCTTGCAGTCGAAGCACAGGTCGGCGGTTGGGCGGGCTTCGAGGCGGCGCAGGCCGATTTCGATACCGCACGACTCGCACCAGCCGTAATCTTCGTCCTGGATCTTCTGCAGGGTCTTGTCGATTTTCTTGATCAGCTTGCGCTCGCGGTCACGGTTGCGCAGCTCCAGAGCAAATTCTTCTTCCTGGCTGGCACGGTCGGCCGGGTCAGGGAAGTTCGCAGCTTCATCCTTCATGTGGTCTACAGTGCGATCCACACTTTGCATGAGCTCGCCTTTCCAGGCATTGAGAAGCTTGGTGAAGTGCTTCTTCATGGGCTCGCCCATGTACTCTTCGCCCTTGGTCTCTTTATAGGGCTCGACACCGTACATGGTTTGACCGGTTTTTTGCTTTTCTACGGTGGACATGAATAGACCGCCTCTCACTCATCTGATCCAATGCGCAGGATGCTCCATCCCCGGCGACCGCCGGCCCTGCGACTGCGAGCCGCCGAACTTACCAGATAGATCGGGGGTGCGCTACCCCGCCCGATCCTGCTTGTTGACATCGGCGCGAGCCGTACGTTCGTTGGCGTGCAGAGGTAGAATCTCCAGTTTAGACCCAATTGAGAGAAGGTCATGGCCCACCCCTACAGTGCGCGCAGCCGCGCCATCGAACCCTTCCACGTCATGGCGCTGCTGGCCCGGGCCAATGAGCTGCAGGCGGCCGGGCACGACGTGATCCACCTGGAAATCGGCGAGCCGGACTTCACTACGGCCGCGCCGATCGTCGCCGCCGGCCAGGCCGCGCTGGCCGCCGGGCACACGCGCTACACCGCAGCACGAGGCCTGCCGGCCCTGCGCGAGGCGATCGCGGGCTTTTATGAGCAGCGCTATGGCCTGGGCATCGACCCGGAGCGCATTCTGATTACCCCGGGTGGCTCTGGCGCGCTGCTGCTGGCCAGCAGCCTGCTGGTCGACCCGGGCAAGCACTGGCTGCTGGCAGACCCGGGTTACCCGTGCAATCGCCACTTCCTGCGCCTGGTCGAGGGCGGGGCGCAGCTGGTGCCGGTGGGCCCGGAGGTGAATTACCAGCTGACCGCCGACCTGGTCGAGCGCCACTGGGACCAGGATACCGTCGGTGCCCTGGTCGCTTCGCCTGCCAACCCGACCGGCACCGTACTGGGCCGTGACGCGCTGGCCAGCCTTGCCAAGGCCACCCATGAGCGCCATGGCCACTTGGTAGTGGACGAGATTTACCATGGCCTGACCTATGGCATGGATGCGCCGAGCGTGCTGGAAGTCGATGACTCGGCGTTTGTCCTGAATAGTTTTTCCAAGTATTTCGGCATGACCGGTTGGCGGCTGGGCTGGCTGGTGGCCCCCCCGGGTGCAGTGTCCGACCTGGAAAAGCTGGCCCAGAACCTGTACATCAGTGCACCGAGCATGGCCCAACATGCCGCGCTGGCGTGTTTCCAGCCGGAAACCCTGGCCATTTTGGAGCAACGCCGCGCCGAGTTTGCCCGCCGCCGCGACTACCTGTTGCCTGCCCTGCGCGAACTGGGCTTTGGCATTGCCGTCGAGCCACAGGGTGCGTTTTACCTGTACGCCGACATCAGCGCCTTTGGCGGTGATGCGTTCGCCTTCTGCCGGCACTTCCTCGAGACCGAGCACCTGGCCTTCACGCCGGGTCTGGACTTCGGGCGCCACCTGGCCGGGCATCATGTGCGCTTTGCCTACACCCAGAGCCTGCCACGCCTGGAAGAGGCGGTACAGCGAATTGCCCGGGGCCTGCGGAGTTGGCAAGGCTGATGCGTTTTTCTCCCAATCTTGAGCAAGGCCGCCTGCTGCGCCGCTACAAACGTTTTCTCGCTGATATCGAATTGGCCAGCGGCGAGCTGATGACCATCCACTGCCCGAATACCGGCTCCATGCTCAACTGCATGCGTGAAGGCGGGCAGGTATGGTTCAGCCGCACCAACGACCCCAAGCGTAAGCTGCCGGGCACCTGGGAAATCAGCGAAACCCCGCAGGGCCGGCTGGCGTGCGTGAATACCGGTCGGGCCAATGCCTTGGTCGAAGAGGCCTTGCGCGCCGGCACTATCGCCGAGCTGGCCGGGTTTACCGCGCTCAAGCGTGAAGTGGCCTATGGCGAGGAGGGCAGCCGCATCGACTTCCGCCTGGAGTTCGATGGCGCGCCGGCCTATGTCGAGGTCAAGAGCGTCACCCTGGGTTACCCCGACAGCACTGTCGCAGCGTTCCCCGATGCGGTGACCCAGCGCGGCGCCAAGCACCTGCGCGAGCTGGCGTCGTTGGCCCGGCAGGGTGTGCGAGCAGTACAGCTGTATTGCGTGAACCTGACCGGCGTCGACGCCGTGCGCCCGGCGGCAGAAATCGACGCGGCCTATGCCCAGGCCCTGCGCGCCGCAGTGGCCGATGGCGTCGAGGTGCTGGCCTATGGCACGCGCCTGGACGCCGAAGGCATCGTCATCGACCGCCGCCTGCCCGTGCTGCTCAACCCTTGAACCAGATGCCCTGGCTGTCCTCGTGGCAGCCAATGGCCTGAAGTTGCTCGCCCTCGCAGGGGCCGGCCACGCATTCGCCGCTTTCGATCAGGAACAACGCGCCGTGGTGGGCGCAGTGAATGAGGCTGGCGCTGTCATCGAGAAACGCATCTTCTGCCCAGTTCAACGGGATACCCTTGTGCGGGCAGCGGTTGCGGTACAGGTACACCTGGCCCTGGCGGCGCACGCCGAACAGTTCGAGGCCGTCTACGCTGAAGGCGCGGCTGTGGCCTTCGGCCAGGCTGTGTGAAGGACAGAGGAAGTGCATGGCAAGGACGACTCGTGAAACAGATGATGGCTTGACGCGTCAATGCGAATAATTATCAAATTGCCCGCATTCGCTGCGCCCGGCTGCCTATGGTGCGCAGTTCCGCCGCCCGCCACAAGGCGCGCGGCCCGCCTTCAGAAGGAACCCGATGATGCGCCGTCCCGCCGCTTTGCTCGCCCTGTGTGCAAGCCTTGTGCTCTCTACCCAGGCCCTGGCGGCCGAGCTGCCGCAACGCTGGGTCAGTGCCGGTGGCGCACTGAGCGAGTGGATCGCCGCGCTGGGCGGTGAAGCACGCCTGGTTGGCGTGGACACCACCAGCCAGCACCCGGCCTCATTGAAGTCACTGCCCAGCGTGGGTTACCAGCGCCAACTGTCGGCCGAAGGCATTCTCAGCCTGCGCCCGGATGTGCTGGTGGGCACAGATGAAATGGGCCCGCCACCGGTACTGGCGCAAATCCGCAAGGCGGGCGTGCGGGTGGAATTGTTCTCCAGCAAGGCCGAGTTGGCGGCGGTGGATGAGAACCTCAAGCACCTGGGGCAGTTGCTTGGCGCACAAGAACAGGCTTCGTCTTTGGCGGCCGGTTACCACCAGCAGATTGAAGCCGTGCAGGCCAAGGCCAAGCAGGCCCAGGCCGGGCACAAGGCGCCGGGGGTGTTGCTGTTGGTCGGGCATGCCGGGGCCAAGCCGCTGATCGCCGGGCAGGGCACCGCGGGTGACTGGCTGCTGGGCCAGGCAGGTGGGCGCAACCTGGCAGAGCATCAGGGCTACAAGCATTTTTCCAACGAAGCATTGGCGGCGCTGGACCCTGATGTGATCGTGTTCTCCGACCGAGCGTTGGCTGATGAGCAGGCTTTGCAGGCGCTGCTGAAAGAAAACCCGGCGCTGGCCGCTTCGCGTGCCGTGCGGGAAAAACGCCTGGTGTCACTCGACCCGACATTGCTGGTCGGTGGGCTCGGCCCACGCCTGCCGGCGACCTTGCGATCGCTGGCAGTTGCGTTCTACCCGGCAGCCAAGGCCAGCTTCGCACAATGAAACAGCGGGTACAGCCACGAACGTTGTTCATTTGCCTGAGCCTGCTATGCCTGTTGGCGGTGTGGCTGTCACTGGCGTTAGGGCCGGTCAGTTTGCCGCTGTTCGATACCCTTCGCGCGGGCTTGCGGCTGTTGGGCTTGCCCATCGCCGCCGACGGGCTGCAACAGGCCGAGATGATTCTTGGCCAGATCCGCCTGCCGCGTACCTTGCTGGGGCTGGCGGTGGGCGCGGTGCTGGCGCTGTCCGGGGTGGCCATGCAGGGATTGTTCCGCAACCCACTGGCCGACCCCGGTCTGGTCGGGGTGGCCGCTGGTGCGGCGATGGGGGCCGCGGTCGCTATTGTCGGCGGTGCCTGGTTTGGCGGCATGCCGGAAGTTTTCGCACCCTACCTGCTGTCGTTCTGCGCGTTCGTCGGCGGGCTGGGTGTAACTGCGCTGGTCTACCGCCTTGGGCGTCGTGATGGGCAGACCAACGTCGCCACCATGCTGCTGGCTGGCGTAGCGATGACCGCGCTGGGCGGCGCGGCCGTGGGGTTGTTCTCCTACCTGGCCGACGACGCCACCCTGCGCACGCTTACCTTCTGGAACCTGGGCAGCCTCAACGGCGCCAGTTATGAACGGCTATGGCCATTGTTGCTGGTAGCGGCGGGCGTTGCAGTGTGGCTGCCGCGCCGGGCCAAGGCGCTGAATGCCTTGCTGCTGGGGGAGTCCGAAGCGCGTCACCTGGGGGTCGATGTGGAGCGGCTCAAGCGTGAGCTGGTGTTCTGCACGGCGCTGGGCGTTGGCGCCGCTGTGGCGGCTGCCGGGCTGATTGGCTTCATTGGCCTGGTAGTGCCACACCTGGTGCGCCTGCTGGCCGGGCCGGATCACCGCGTGGTACTGCCAGCCTCGCTAATGGCCGGGGGCGTACTGATGTTGTTTGCCGACCTGGCGGCGCGGTTGCTGCTGGCACCGGCCGAACTGCCGATCGGGATCGTCACCGCCTTTATCGGTGCGCCGTTCTTTCTGTTCCTGCTGATGCGAGGGCGCAGTTGATGTTGCAAGTCGAGGGTCTGCACCTGCGGCGGGGAAGCAATGAGGTATTGCATGACATTCACCTCGCGTTGCACCCAGGGCAGGTTGTGGGTGTGCTTGGCCCCAACGGGGCCGGCAAGAGCAGCCTGCTGGGCGTGCTTTGCGGTGAGTTGGCGCCCGATCGTGGGCAGGTGACATTGCAAGGCCGCCCGCTGCTTGACTGGGCAGGGCAGGAACGGGCCAGGCGCCTGGCGGTGCTGCCCCAGGTGTCCAGCCTGGGCTTTGCGTTCAGGGTCGAGGAAGTGGTAGCCATGGGGCGCATGCCTCATGGCACCGGGCAGCGACGCGATTCGGAAATTGTCGAAGCGGCCTTGCAGGCGGCGGATGCCTGGCATCTGCTGGAACGCAGTTACCTGGCATTGTCCGGCGGCGAGCGACAGCGGGTCCACCTGGCCCGTGTGCTGGCGCAGTTGTGGCCGGGAGAGGAGGGCTCGACGTTGCTGCTAGACGAGCCCACCTCGATGCTCGACCCGCTGCACCAGCACACCACCCTGGAGGCGGTGCGCCGCTTTGCCGACCGTGGTGCTGCGGTGCTGGTGATCCTGCATGACCTGAACCTGGCGGCGCGCTACTGTGACCGTATCCTGTTGCTGGAACAGGGGCGCTGCCATGTGTTTGCCGCGCCTGAACACGTGTTGACACCGGCGGCGCTGAAGGCGGTTTACGGGATCGATGTGCTGGTGCAGGCGCACCCGGAGCGGGGTCATCCGCTGATCATCACCCGTTGAGGCTGGCGCGCCCGCTGGGAACCGTGCAGGTCATCAATGGAGGAAATGCCAATGCGACACCCGCTGCTGTCCGGTTTTTCGCTGTGCCTGCTGCTGGCGCTGGGCGGCTGCCAGGCCAGCCTGCCCCCGCTGCCTGCCTGGCAGAGTAGTGAAGGGCGCACCGATGCCGAACTGGGGCATATTGTCGATCTCGCTAATGGGCAGGTAATCAGCCCTGATCAATTGGTGCAGCGCCTGGCTGTCGTCCCGCGAGTGCTGGTCGGCGAAAAGCACGACAACCCCGACCATCACGCGCTGCAACTGTGGTTGCTGCGCGCCCTGAATAGCCAGCGTACCCAAGGCAGCCTGTTGCTTGAGATGCTGCAACCTGAACAACAGCCGCTGGTGGAAAAGCTTGCGGGGCAGCCTTTGCCGGCAGACGTGCCCAAAGCACTGGCCTGGCAGGAGGGTTGGGATTGGCAGTTGTACGGGCCGATCGTGCGTGAAGCCCTGCACCAGCAGGTACCCCTGCTGGCCGCCAACCTTTCGCCAGGCGAGATGCGCCAGGCTTATCGGCAACCGGCGCCGTTGCCGGGCGAAAAGTCCAATGCTGCGAACGTGAAAGCGATTCTGCTGGAGCAGGTGCGCGCCGGGCATTGCGGGATGCTGCCAGAAAGCCAGTTACCAGCGATGCTGGCCGTGCAACAGCAGCGGGACCGACGCATGGCCGAGCGCTTGTTGGCGGCGCCGCTACCGGCGTTGCTGTTTGCCGGGGCCTACCACGTGCGCAAGGACCTGGGGGTGCCGTTGCACCTGAGTGATCTGGGCGCGCAGGGTGAGAGCAAGGTGCTGTTGCTGGCTGAAGTGGGTGAACGGGTTGAAGCAGGGCAAGCCGACTACGTGTGGTACACCGCGGCGATGCCGGAGCAGGATTACTGCGCTCAACTGAAGCGATAAGACGTACCGAACGCCAGGCAAAAAAAGACCCGGCAAATTGCCGGGTCAATAACCGTGATTAGCCTGATGAGGAGATAATCTGAGAGTCCGAACCAGGGGCTCTTAGGTTATCCAACCAGTCTCGCGACCAGTTGTGATAATCATAACAATTCTCATTTAGCCGTCAATCCCCTTTTCTCGATTATTTTGGATTTTTTTGTGCAGGGCTTTTTGCATCCAGCTGTTGGTTGAGTGCTTCTTTGCGTTCGAGTGGCAAATCGTTCCAGTGCATGTCCAGCAGGGCGCCCTCAATGGCATACAACAGCACCTTCGATGCGCGAAACCCTCGTGTCTTCACGGCCTGGTATGCACCCACCGCGCCCAGGCGACGCAAATCCGATGCGCTGTGGATGCCGGCTGCATGCAGCCACTGCGCAGAGGTCTTGCCAAGGTTCTTCAGATGCTGCAATTCATCGTTCATCGAGCCTCCTTGCGATGGCTGAACGGGTCATGGGGAGATAAATCGCGAGCAGGTCAGAGAGGAGTGTAGCGGGGGATATGAAATGCGCGGCCTTTTGCCATCGGGGCGATGAGCTGCCGCTCACTGTGCCGACCCCTTCGCGGGTGAGCCCGCTCTCACAAACTGGTCTACAAGCCTCAAGGTTGGCGTAGTACCTGTGGGAGCGGGTTTATCCGCGAAGCGGCCACTGCAGGGAAACGATGAACTTACAGGCCTGGCAAACGCTGGCGAATCTGCTCGATCACCTGGTCCATGCTGCCAGCAGTCTGGGTGTCGACCGGGGTGCTCTGCACCAGCTCCTGTGCATCCAGCGCCTCGCGGCTGGCCTGTTGGGCCTTGACCACGTCCAGGGTAGCGTCCGACGGGTCGCTGTTCTCGGCCTGGCGCTGCTCCAGCCAACTGGCGATCACTGCATCCGGCGCGTGGCAGTCGAGAATCAGGAATGGCACTCCAGTCTGGCTGGCGACGTCTGCTGCGGCCTGGCGCTGCTCCCGCTTGAGGTAGGTGGCATCCAGTACCACCGGGAAGCCAGCCTGCAGCACGGTTGCGGCTATTTCGTGCAGGCGCTGGTAGGTAGCGGCGCTGGCGTCCTGGTCGTAGATGCCAGTGCTCAAGTGGCCAGCGTCGGCTTGCTGCTGTTCGCCGAACAGGCGCTTGCGCTCAACGTCCGAACGCACGCGCACCGCACCCAGGGCCTCGACCATGCGCATGGCCACGTGGCTTTTGCCCACCGCCGAAACGCCGTGGGTGATGGCCAGCAGGCGCGACGGTATGGCGCTGTAGCTCTCCGCCAGATTGGCGTAATTGCGGTAGGTGCGCAGGGTGGTGGCACGTTGCACGCCATCGGCATTGGCCGGCATGCTGAAGAGCGCGACCTTGGCCCGTACCAGGGCCCGGTAGGCTTTGTAGAAGTTGAGCACTTCCAGGCCTTCATAATCGCCGGTCAGCTCGAGGTACTGGCTGATGAAACGGCGTGCCAGGCACTTGAGGCCTCGATCCTCCAGGTCCATGGCAAGGAAGCCGGTGTCGGCCCAGACATCGGTCATGCGGAACGGTTCGTTGAACTCGATGCAGTCGAAGATCACCACCTGGCCGTTGATCAGGGTAGCGTTGCCCAGGTGGATGTCGCCGTGGCACTCGCGGGTGAAGCCATTGGCCTTGCGCGAGGCGAACAGGCCTTGCAGCCGCTCGAAACTGCTTCGCGCCCAAGCCTGCAGGTTGTCCAGTTGCAGCAGGTCGGCCTTGTCGCTGAGGAATGGGCGGATCTGCTCGAAGTTCTGCTCGACCGGGGCCATGACGCTTTCAGGCGAGCCATAGGGCTGCTCGGCAGATACCTTGGGGGTTTGCAGGTGGAACTCGGCGATCTGCCGGGCCATCTGGTCGATGTGCGTGGCATTCAACTCGCCATTGGCCTGCAGGGTGCTGAGCATCTGCCCCTGCGGGAACTGGCGCATCTTCAATGCATATTCGATGGCTTCGCCTTCGCCACCCAGCTGCGGCGTGTCGGCGCTACCGGTGATCGGCAATACGTCCAGGTACAGGCCTTCGGTCAGGCGCTGGTTCAGGCGCAACTCTTCGTTACAGAAATGCTGGCGCTGGCCCAGTTCGGTGAAGTCGAGGAAGCCGAAGTTCATCGGTTTCTTGATCTTGTAGGCGTACTCGCCAGTGAGCAGGACCCAGGAGATATGCGTCTCGATGAGCTGGAACCCATCCACGGGGTGGGGGTACAGGGCTGGGTTCTGCAACGCAGTGATAAGAGCTTGGCTCACGGCAAATCCTTCCGGGGGCAGGGAATTCGAATGCGCCATTATGGTCAATGGTGCCGTCCCTGCCTACCGCCGGGCCGTCTGCCCAGCCTTTATAAAGTGCGTATAATCCGCCGCCATGACCCGAACCCGAAATTCCCGTACTCCTCAGAAACGCCCGACCGGCCGCTCCCGCGCCTGGCTGGGCTGGGCTTTGAAGCTCAGCCTGGTAGGCTTGGTGATCGTTGCCGGCTTCGCGGTTTACCTTGATGCTGTCGTGCAGGAGAAGTTCTCCGGCAAGCGCTGGACCATCCCCGCCAAGGTGTATGCCCGGCCGCTGGAGCTGTTCACCGGCCAGAAGCTGAGCAAGAACGACTTCCTCACCGAACTCGATGCGCTCGGTTACCGCCGCGAAAGCGCGGCCAACGGCCCGGGTGCTGCATCGATCAACGGCAATACCGTCGACCTCAATACCCGTGGCTTCCAGTTCTACGAGGGCATGGAACCGGCGCAGTTCGTGCGAGTGCGGTTCTCTGGCGATTACGTGGCCGGCCTTTCCGGGGCCAACGGCAAGGCGCTCGACGTGGTGCGCCTGGAGCCGCTGATGATCGGCGGCATTTACCCGAAAAACCTTGAAGACCGCATTCTGATCAAGATCGACCAGGTGCCCAAGTACCTGCTCGAAACCCTGGTGGCCACGGAAGACCGTGACTTCTACAGCCACCACGGCGTGTCGCCCAAGTCCATCGCCCGCGCCATGTGGGTCAACACCTCATCGGGCTCGATGCGCCAGGGCGGCAGTACCCTCACCCAGCAGTTGGTGAAGAACTTCTACCTCAGCAGCGAGCGCAGCCTCAGCCGCAAGCTGACCGAGGCCATGATGGCGATGCTGCTCGAGCTGCATTACGACAAGCGCGAAATCCTTGAGGCCTACCTCAACGAGGTGTTCGTCGGTCAGGACGGCCAGCGTGCCGTGCACGGTTTCGGCCTGGCCAGCCAGTTCTTCTTCAGCCAGCCACTATCGGAGCTGAAACTGCACCAGATCGCCCTGCTGGTGGGCATGGTCAAAGGCCCGTCCTACTACAACCCTCGGCGTTACCCTGATCGCGCCCTGGCGCGCCGCAACCTGGTACTCGACCTGGTGGCCGAGCAGGGTGTGGCCAGCCAGGCCGAAGTCGATGCGGCGAAGAAGATGCCGCTGGGCGTGACCAAGCGCGGCAGCCTGGCCGACAGTTCGTTCCCGGCCTTCCTCGACCTGGTCAAGCGTCAGCTGCGCCAGGACTACCGCGATGAGGACTTGACCGAAGAAGGCCTGCGCATCTTCACCAGCTTCGACCCGATCCTGCAGATGAAGGCCGAAACCTCGATGAGCGAGACCTTCAAGCGCCTGGCAGGTCGCAAGGGCGCTGACGAGGTGGAATCGGCAATGGTCGTGACCAACCCGGAAACCGGCGAGGTTCAGGCGCTGATCGGTAGCCGCCAGGCGGGCTTTGCAGGCTTCAACCGGGCCATCGACGCGTCGCGGCCGATTGGCTCGCTGGTCAAGCCGGCCGTGTATTTGACCGCGCTGGAGCAGCCGAGCAAGTACACCCTGACCAGCTGGGTGCAGGATGAGCCGTTCTCGG
Organism: Pseudomonas sp. DCB_BI; assembly: GCF_026240995.1. Taxonomy (NCBI): domain Bacteria; kingdom Pseudomonadati; phylum Pseudomonadota; class Gammaproteobacteria; order Pseudomonadales; family Pseudomonadaceae; genus Pseudomonas; species Pseudomonas sp. DCB_BI. The sequence goes on from NZ_JAPFCG010000012.1 coordinate 180,927, forward strand.
TCAAAGGTGGCGATGGCCAGGTGTGGCGCCCGCAAAACTATGACCGCCGCCCGCATGGCACCATCTACCTGTACCAAGGGCTGGCCAACTCCTACAACCTGTCGACCGCCAAGATCGGCCTGGAAGTGGGCGTGCCTAACGTCATCAAGACCATCGGCCGGCTGGGGGTGAATGTCGACTGGCCAGCCTTCCCGGCCATGCTGCTGGGCGCCGGCGGCATGTCGCCGATGCAGGTCGCGACCATGTACCAGACCATCGCCAATGGCGGCTTCAATACGCCAATGCGCGGTATTCGCAGCGTCCTGACTGCCGAAGGCGAGCCGCTCAAGCGCTACCCGTTCCAGATCCAGCAAACCTTCGACCCGGGCGCCATCTACCTGGTGCAGAACGCCATGCAGCGGGTGATGCGCGAGGGTACCGGGCGCTCGGTGTACAACACTTTGCCGCGCTCGCTGACCTTGGCGGGTAAGACCGGCACCAGTAACGACTCCCGCGACAGCTGGTTCTCCGGCTTCAGCCAGGACCTGCTGGCGGTGGTGTGGATGGGCCGTGACGATAACGGCAAGACGCCGTTTACCGGTGCCACCGGTGCCTTGCAGGTGTGGACCAGCTTCATGAAGAAAGCCGACCCGCTGCCGCTGGACATGCCGCAGCCGGACAACGTGGTGCAGGCCTGGATCGACCCCTACAGTGGCCATGGGTCTGACGGTAGCTGTCCGGGAGCGGTGCAGATGCCGTATATTCGCGGCAGTGAACCGCCCGCCGGCGCCACCTGTGGCGGCGAGCAGAATCCAGCCGAATCGGTCATGGACTGGGTCAAGGGCTGGATGAATTAAGCACAGGCTGCATTGATGAGGTGTGAAGTGAACAAGTGGCTGTTTCCTGCCGTGACGGCGCTGGCTGTGCTCCAGGGGTGCTCCAGCGTCCCGCGCGGCAATATTCCGGTGGTCGATTCGAGCACCCGCGTGTCCAATAGCGAGCGTGTCCAGGCCCGTGCCCCAGTCGCCGGCATGAATAACGGCACCGCCCAGGCGCAGTCCCTGCCAGAAGATTCCGGTGTCACCGTGATGATTCCGCAGGGCGCTGGCGCTGCAGGCATCCAGACCTTCCCGGCAGCCAATGGCGCGGCACCGATCAGTACGTCGCCGATCACTCCAGGCCCGATTACCCCGGGCCCGGCAACTTCGGCGCCGATGACCACCGACCCGAACCCCGTTTCCGATGAACCGTTCGACATCGCCGCGATGAATGGCTCTTCGCCAAGCAGCAGCGCGCCAACCGGTATTCCGCGCAGTGGCACTGCTGCCGGGGGGCTGTCGGCTGATGAGCAACTCGACGGCCCGGTGCTGGCACTGCTGACCACCGCGCAAACCCAGCAGGGCAGCGGTGACTTCAACGGTGCCGCTTCCAGCCTGGAGCGTGCCCAGCGTATCGCTCCGCGCGAACCGCAGGTGCTGTACCGCCTGGCCCAGGTGCGCCTGTCGCAAGGGGATGCGCCGCAGGCCGAGCAGCTGGCGCGCCGTGCGCTGACGTATGCCAACGGTCGCCCGAGCCTGCAGGCCGAGCTGTGGAATACCATCGCCCAGGCCCGCGAAAAGCAGGGTGACAGCGCTGGCGCCGCACTGGCCCGCCAAAAGGCGCGGGTCAATTCGTGATGATCGAGCAACGTATTCTTGATATTGCCGACCACCTGCTGCTGATCGAGCGTGAGTTGCAGGTGCAAGGCTGGTGGGATGCCGAGCCGCCAAGCGACGAAGCGCTGGCCAGTACCATTCCGTTCGCCGTTGATACCCTGCGGTTCGAGCAATGGCTGCAATGGATCTTCCTGCAGCGCATGAAGATCATCATCGAACTCGGTCAGCCGCTGCCCAACGCCTCCAGCATCCTGGTCATGGCTGAAACGGTGTTTGCCGACCGGCCGGAGCAAAGTCGTGAGCTACGCCGCCTGTTGGCAGCTTTTGACCAATTGATCGCTCCTTCCGCCTGATTTCTTCAGTTTTTCCTTCAAGGGCCGCAGATTGTGGCCCTTTTTTATGGAAATCTTATTAATTCTGCTGCTGAAGCGATTTTTAGTGGTGGCGGGAATTCATCTTGGGGAAAAATTGGCAATAATTTTTCTTGACTTGTTGGCGCCGAATCACAAGAATCCAACTTCCGCTTTAGAGGGACTGCCAGAAGCAGACCCGCTAGGCAGATCATGAGGCGCACACCCGCGCCGACCTGTTACACCCCGCAACGCGTTACCTCGCGCTGGGTGGGAAAACCCCGCAACACTCAGGGGTGCTCCCAATACTTGCTCAGTCAGTGCTGACGTTCGCTCATGCTCTGCTTGGCAGTAAACCTATTAAGACCCGCCTAGTGAGGGCGGTATTCTGGCGTTTTAGAGGTGAACAACGTGGAGCTTTTATCTGGCGCTGAGATGGTCGTCCGCTTCTTGCGTGACGAAGGCGTTAAGCACATCTACGGGTACCCTGGTGGTGCTCTCCTGCATGTTTACGACGCCCTGTTCAAAGAACCGGAAGTGGAACACATCCTGGTTCGTCACGAGCAGGCGGCAACCCATATGGCGGACGGCTACGCCCGCGCCACCGGCAAGGCCGGTGTGGTGCTGGTAACCTCCGGCCCAGGCGCGACCAATGCCATTACCGGCATTGCCACTGCCTACATGGACTCGATTCCGATGGTCATCCTGTCCGGCCAGGTGCCTAGCACCATGGTAGGTACCGATGCCTTCCAGGAAACCGACATGATCGGTATCTCGCGGCCGATCGTGAAGCACAGCTTCATGATCAAGAACCCCACCGAGATCCCTGAAGTTCTGAAAAAAGCTTTCTACCTGGCGCAATCCGGTCGCCCAGGTCCAGTCGTGGTCGACATTCCAAAAGACATGACCAACCCGGCTGAGAAGTTCGAATACGTCTACCCGAAAAAGGTCAAGCTGCGCTCCTACAGCCCAGCGGTCCGTGGCCACTCCGGCCAGATCCGCAAAGCTGCCGAGATGCTTCTGGCTGCCAAGCGCCCGATCGTTTATGCCGGTGGTGGTGTGATCCTCGGCGGTGGCTCCGAAGCCCTGACCGAAATCGCCAAGTCGCTGAACCTGCCCGTCACCAACACCCTGATGGGGCTGGGTTGCTTCCCGGGTACCGATCGCCAGTTCGTTGGCATGCTCGGCATGCATGGCAGCTACACCGCCAACATGGCCATGCACAATGCCGACGTGATCTTCGCCGTCGGTGCGCGCTTTGACGACCGTGTGGTCAACGGCCCGGCCAAGTTCTGCCCGAACGCCAAGATCATCCACGTCGACATCGACCCCGCGTCGATCTCCAAGATGATCAAGGCCGACGTGCCGATCGTCGGCCCGGTCGACAGCGTGCTCAGCGAAATGCTCGGCATTCTCAAGGAAATCGGCGAGCAGCCTGACAAGGCGGCGCTGGATGCCTGGTGGAAGCAGATCGACGAATGGCGCGGCAATGGCGAACTGTTCCCTTACGACAAGGGCGACGGCAACGTCATCAAACCGCAGAAAGTCATCGAGACCCTGTGCGAAGTGACCAATGGCGATGCCTTCGTCACCTCCGACGTCGGCCAGCACCAGATGTTCGCGGCGCAGTACTACCGCTTCAACAAGCCGAACCGCTGGATCAACTCCGGTGGCCTGGGCACCATGGGCTTCGGCTTCCCGGCGGCGATGGGCGTCAAGCTCAACTTCCCGGACCAGGACGTGGCCTGTGTGACTGGCGAAGGCAGCATCCAGATGAACATCCAGGAGCTGTCCACCTGCATGCAGTACGGCCTGCCGGTGAAGATCGTCAACCTCAACAACGGTGTGTTGGGTATGGTCCGCCAGTGGCAGGACATGGCCTACAACGGTCGTCACTCGCACTCGTACGTCGAGTCGTTGCCTGACTTCATCAAGCTGGCGGAGGCCTATGGCCATGTGGGTATCCGCATCACCAGCCTGAAGGACCTCAAGCCGAAGCTGGAAGAAGCGTTTGCGATGAAAGACCGCTTGGTATTCATCGACATCGCGGTTGACCGCAGTGAGCACGTCTATCCGATGCAGATCAAGGATGGCTCGATGCGTGACATGTGGCTGAGCAAGACGGAGCGTACCTGATATGCGGCATATCATTTCCCTGCTGCTGGAAAACGAACCCGGTGCTCTGTCCCGTGTGGTCGGCCTGTTCTCCCAGCGCAACTACAACATTGAAAGCCTGACTGTGGCGCCGACCGAAGACCCGACCCTGTCGCGTCTGACGCTGACCACCGTTGGCCATGATGAAGTGATCGAACAGATCACCAAGAACCTGAACAAGCTGGTCGAAGTGGTCAAGCTTGTCGACCTGTCGGAAAGCGCTCACATCGAGCGTGAACTGATGCTGGTCAAGGTCAAGGCCACCGGTGCCCAGCGCGCCGAGATCAAGCGCACCACGGATATCTTCCGTGGCCAGATCGTCGATGTTACCGCCAGCGTGTACACCGTACAGCTGAGCGGCACCAGCGACAAACTGGACAGCTTCATCCAGGCGATCGGCACTGCATCGATTCTCGAAACCGTGCGCAGCGGCGTTACCGGCATTGCCCGTGGCGACAAAGTGCTCAGCATCTAAATTCAAAAATTAGCGATGGCTCCGCAGGGGGCCGAGATATAACCAGGGGTATTTTCATGAAAGTTTTCTACGATAAAGACTGCGACCTTTCCATCATCCAGGGCAAGAAAGTCGCCATCATCGGTTACGGCTCCCAGGGCCACGCTCAAGCGTGCAACCTGAAAGACTCCGGTGTAGACGTTACCGTCGGTCTGCGTAAAGGTTCGGCTACCGTTGCCAAGGCTGAAGCCCACGGCCTGAAAGTTGCCGATGTTGCTACCGCTGTCGCTGCGGCTGACCTGGTGATGATCCTGACCCCGGACGAGTTCCAGGGCGCGCTGTACAAGAACGAAATCGAGCCGAACATCAAGAAGGGCGCTACCCTGGCCTTCTCCCACGGCTTCTCGATCCACTACAACCAGGTTGTTCCGCGTGCCGACCTCGACGTGATCATGATCGCGCCGAAAGCCCCGGGCCACACCGTTCGCTCCGAGTTCGTCAAAGGCGGCGGCATCCCTGACCTGATCGCCATCTACCAGGACGCTTCGGGCAACGCCAAGAACGTTGCGCTGTCCTACGCTGCTGGCGTGGGTGGCGGCCGTACCGGCATCATCGAAACTACCTTCAAGGACGAGACCGAAACCGACCTGTTCGGTGAGCAGGCCGTTCTGTGCGGCGGTACCGTCGAGCTGGTCAAAGCCGGTTTCGAGACCCTGGTTGAAGCTGGCTACGCGCCGGAAATGGCCTACTTCGAGTGCCTGCACGAGCTGAAGCTGATCGTTGACCTCATGTACGAAGGCGGTATCGCCAACATGAACTACTCGATCTCCAACAACGCCGAGTACGGTGAGTACGTCACCGGTCCGGAAGTCATCAACGAAGAATCCCGCAAGGCCATGCGCAACGCTCTGAAGCGCATCCAGGACGGCGAGTACGCGAAGATGTTCATCTCCGAAGGTGCTACCAACTACCCATCGATGACCGCCAAGCGTCGTAACAACGCTTCGCACGGCATCGAGATCATCGGTGAGCAACTGCGCTCGATGATGCCTTGGATCTCGGCGAACAAGATCGTCGACAAAGCCAAGAACTAAGTAGTATCGCAACATGAAAAACGCGGCTTCGGCCGCGTTTTTTCGTTCTGGCAGCCAGCTTCTGGTATAAAGCAGACCAGTGGCCTGCCGTTAGAACCTGTTTCGCGGGCCCGTGTCGAACATTTTCCATCCTGTTGCAAGGTACCCTCCATGAGCGAACGTCCCGAAGAGCCGAACAAGCCCTCCGACGCCGAAAGCCTGCTACCTATTGATGAGCACGTTGAAGAAGGGCATGACGCTGAAGGCCGCAAGGTGCGCCATCGCGGCATTTACCTGCTGCCCAACCTGTTTACCACCGCCAACCTGTTTGCCGGCTTTTATTCCATCATCAGCTCCATGAGCGCGCAGAGCGCCCTGAGTGCCGGTGACCCGCGCGAGGCGAGCAAGTACTTCGCCTTTGCCGCGATCGCCATCTTTGTGGCCATGGTGCTCGATGGCCTGGACGGCCGCGTCGCGCGTATGACGAACACCCAGAGCGCGTTCGGTGCCGAGTACGACTCGCTGTCGGACATGGTCGCCTTCGGCGTGGCCCCGGCCTTGCTGGCCTTCGGCTGGGCGCTGGGCGACATGGGCAAGGTCGGCTGGATGGTCGCCTTCATCTATGTAGCCGGTGCGGCCTTGCGCCTGGCACGCTTCAATACCCAGGTCGGCACCGCCGACAAGCGCTACTTCATCGGCCTGGCCAGCCCGGCTGCCGCGGGTGTGGTGGCAGGTACCGTCTGGGCGTTCAGCGACTACGGTATCCAGGGTTCCAAGCTGTCGTTCCTGGTCGCGCTGCTGGTAGCTGCTGCTGGCATGCTGATGGTCAGCAACATCAAGTACAACAGCTTCAAGGAGCTGGACCTGAAAGGCCGCGTGCCGTTCGTGGCGATCCTGGCCGTGGTGCTGGTGTTTGCCGTGGTGTTCAGCGACCCGCCGCGCATCCTGTTGCTGATCTTCCTTGCCTACGCCGCATCGGGGCCGATCCAGTTCCTGCTCAAGGCGCGCCGGCGCAAAGCGTGAAAATCGCTTAACGCTGGAATAACCTTCCGGCTCCATAGTCATACTGGTACATCCGTTATCCAGTGCTGTGGAGCCGCCCATGCTCATCAAGCTTCCCAGATCCTCCGAGTGCAAGGCATCGGAGATCACCCCCGAAGGCGTCTATCTTTCCCGTCGTACCCTGCTGGGTGGTTCGTTCGCCGGTCTGGCTCTGGGCGCTTTGCCCGGTGTCGGGCATGCGGCCGAAGCCAGCCGTTATGCCGATGTCGAGGCTGGCAAGGCGCCTGGCTGGTTCAGCGAAAAGCTGGCAGCCACCCAGTGGCAGGCAGTAACAGTGAAGGGCGAGGCGATCACGCCGTTCAAGGATGCCACTCATTACAACAACTTCTATGAGTTTGGGCCCGACAAGGGCGACCCGGCTGCCAATGGCGACAGCCTGAAAACCGAGCCGTGGTCGATTGTTGTGGACGGTGAAGTAGGCAAGCCTGGGCGCTATGCGCTTGAAGACTTCGTCAAACCTTATCAGCTTGAAGAGCGTATCTATCGGTTGCGTTGCGTCGAAGCGTGGTCGATGGTCATTCCGTGGCTAGGGTTTCCCTTGGCACACGTGCTCAAGCAGGTCGAGCCGACTGCCAAGGCGCGATATGTGCGTTTCGAAACCTTGAAAGACCCCGAACATATGCCAGGGCAACGCTCTGGGTTTGCTCTGATCGATTGGCCTTATAGAGAAGGGCTGCGTCTGGATGAGGCGATGCATCCGTTGGCTATTCTTGCTGTGGGTATGTATGGCCGGGAACTGCCCAATCAGAATGGCGCGCCGCTGCGCTTGGTGGTGCCATGGAAGTACGGCTTCAAGAGCATCAAGTCGATCGTGCGCATCAGTCTGGTGGCCGAGCAGCCTGGTACTACCTGGGAAGGCCTGGCGCCGGATGAGTATGGCTTCTATGCCAACGTGAACCCGACCGTCGACCACCCACGCTGGAGCCAGGCGCGCGAGCGGCGCTTGCCAAGCGGGTTGTTCAGTCCGAATGTGCGGGAAACACAGATGTTCAATGGCTACGCCGATGAAGTGGCGTCGCTGTATACGGGGCTTGATCTGCGGAAGAACTATTGATGCGTTATCCCTGGTTTCGCCTGGCCATCTTCATTGTGGGCTGCCTGTTCCCGGCGTGGTGGCTATATGAAGCGGCGATGAACTTGCTGGGGCCTGATCCCGGGAAGATCGTGATGGATCGCCTTGGGCTTGGGGCGCTTACCTTCCTGTTGGTGACCTTGAGCATGACGCCGCTGCAGAAGCTGACGGGTTGGTCTGGCTGGATCGTGGTTCGCCGGCAGCTGGGGTTATGGGTGTTCGCCTATATAGTGCTGCACATTCTGGCTTATCTGTTTTTCATTCTAGGGTTGGATTGGGGGCAGTTGGCGGTGGAGCTGCGCAAGCGCCCCTACATTATTGTGGGGGCGCTGGGGTTCCTGGGTTTGCTGGTGTTGGCGGTCACCTCGAACCGTTACAGCCAACGGCGGCTGGGTGCGCGGTGGAAGAAGCTGCACAGGTTGGTGTATGCAGTGCTTGGGTTGGGCTTGCTGCATTTCCTGTGGATCGTGCGTTCGGACCTTCGGGAATGGGCGATCTATGCGTCTATTGGGGTTGTGTTGATGGTATTGCGGATACCTGCTGTAACGCGGGCTCTTCCCAGGGCTGCCAGGAAGCAGGGTAGGGCGGTTTGAGACTGGGGTGGGGCTGCCAAGGTCCTGTCTTGAGATAGCAATGGCTGTAGAGGGTGCCCGCCTTTGTTTCTCTGGCGTCTGTAAGATCGAGCGCCGCGCGGGCGGCGCTCGGTCTCACAGGCGCTGAATGTGTTGTGGCGACCACCTGGTAGCCTTGATACGGTCTTCCCCCTGGAATATTTCAAATAAATGAAATTAAAGGTTGACGGCCTTTCGAATCCCCTTATAATGCGCCCCACTTCCAGCGACAACGGAACGACAAACTCCTTGAGATTCAATGAGTTAGGCGATTCAGAAGGTGCTGTAAGGGCTACGATCTAATGATCGCCGGCGGTTGAGATGATGGTTGACAGCGCTTTCAAGTGCTGTATGATTCGCCTCCCGCTACGAGAGATCGCAGTGAGTCAAGTGTTTGAAGCTAAACGAGTTTCTCGCAAAAAACTTCAAAATAAACGCTTGACAGCAAATGAGGAAAGCGTAGAATGCGCGCCTCGGTTGAGACGAAAAGCTCTTAACCAAACGCTCTTT
>NZ_JAPFCG010000013.1:0-188957 GCF_026240995.1 Pseudomonas sp. DCB_BI
GGCGAGAGCTACAACGTCAGCGCCCAGTACAACGGGCTTCCAGCTTCGGGTATGGCGATAAAACTGGCAACCGGCGCCAACGCGCTGGATACGGCAAAGGCCATCCGTGCCACGGTCGCCGAATTGGCGCGAAGCATCCAACACGGTACATGGCACCGGCTCCGCCGGTGTTCGCGGCTAAAGCCACTCCCACAGGGGATTGCGCTAGATTCTAGAAGTTGAGCAAGACAGTTGCTTCCACAAGGGCATCAATTCCCAGGATCCAGGGTATCCCTGGGGCAGCGGGTTGCCCTGCGAAGGGCCTGCACCGGTAATACACACTCTATTCGATGCGCGTCTCACCGCTGTACACCAGAATCTCCCGGCAGCGCTTGCACAGGTAACGCCGCCCCTGGTGCACCAGCTTGTGCCGTTGGGCGGTGAACGGGAAATCGCTTTGCGGGCAAGGGCATCGGTAGATATAGCGGGTGACCACGCGCCGTTGCACCTCGTAGTTGTGGCAACGGTTGGGCGGCAGTTCGTACACCCCGCGCATGATCAACTGCCATTCCTCGCCATGGGCCTGGATACGGTCACCGAACAATTGGTGGGCCACCAGGTGTGCCACTTCATGGGCGACGGTCTGGCGCAGGAAGTCATCCTGGTTTTCGCGGTACAGCTGCAGGTTGAAGCGCAGCAGGTTCTCGTGCAGGTGAGCGACCCCGGCTTTTTGCCCGCGCAGCTTGAAGCTGACTTCCGGGCGCGGGAAGGGGCGCTTGAAAAAGGTTTCGGCTTGCTGGTAACAGGTTTCGACGCGTTGTCGGAGCAGCTCGGGCATGGCGGGGTGGTTCTCCTGACCGGGCATTATGCCGTAACCGTGGGCGGCTTGCCGAGCCACCGGTCAGCGCACAGCCAGAGGCCGCCTTGCGGCGGCCCCTGGTTGATGCCCCAGTGTTGGTTCAGTCTGTTCTAGTTGGTGTAGACGGGCCCCACGCCCAGTCCCCAGATGATCACCGTGGCAGCCATGATCGCCACCAGTACCACAAGGCCTACTGCCAGCACTGAGCTGGAGAAGAGGAAGCCTTCGTCAGAGGGTATGTTCATAAACGTCGGCAAGCCGACATACAGCAGGTACACCGTGTAGCAGATGGCGGCAGTGCCGATCAGCATGCCCAGCCACAGGTGCGGGTACAGCGCCGCCAGGCCGCCGATGAACAACGGTGTGGCGGTGTAGGTAGCGAAGGCAATGCACTGCGCCATGGACGGGTTGGCGTCGTAGGTGCGAGCCATCCAGTGGATGAACGCCCCCATCACGGCCACCCCGGCGAGCATCGCCAGGTACGACATGATGCTCATCCAGATGGCGCTTTCCATGGTCAGCATCACCGCTGGCCGGTCGCCGATCACCCAGCCGACCTGTGTGGTGCCGATAAACGCGGAAACGGCGGGGATCGCCGCCAGGATGAGGGTGTGTGTCAGGTACATGTGGCTGATGGTTTCTTCTTCGCCACGAATCTCCCGCCATTCCTGGTCGGGATGGGTAAACAGCCCCACAACGTGATGGATCATGCCGTCACTCCTCTCAATGTTGCCAAACGCCCCCCAGATGGAGCGCAAGCGGCCCGAGGCCCGAACACCGATGCAAGCGGTAATGTGGCCTTATGTCGCAGTATAGGAAGCCGTTACCGGCATAAACCGTGCTTTTTAGAGCAAATTGCGCTGTATACGGCGCTGTTGATTACCTTGAAGTCTTTATCGGAATGCCTACAGCTGCGGCCCGTTTGTGCGTAAAATAGCCGCCTTTTGTCACACCTCGCGGATTCAAGCGCTATGGGCACCCTCTCGGTCAACCAGAACAAACTGCAAAAACGCCTGCGTCGTCTCGCTGGCGAAGCCATCACCGACTACAACATGATCGAGGATGGCGACAAGGTCATGGTCTGCCTGTCCGGCGGCAAGGACAGCTACACCATGCTCGACGTTCTGTTGCACCTGCAGAAGGTTGCACCGATCAAGTTCGAGATCGTCGCGGTGAACATGGATCAGAAGCAGCCGGGCTTCCCTGAGCACGTGCTGCCGGCGTACCTGAAGGAACTGGGCGTCGAGTACCACATCGTCGAGAAGGACACTTACTCGGTGGTCAAGGAGCTGGTACCCGAGGGCAAGACCACCTGTTCGCTGTGCTCGCGCCTGCGCCGTGGCACCCTGTACACCTTCGCTGACGAAATCGGCGCGACCAAGATGGCGTTGGGGCACCACCGCGACGACATCGTCGAAACCTTCTTCCTCAACATGTTCTTCAACGGTGCACTCAAGGGTATGCCGCCGAAACTGCGCGCCGACGATGGCCGCAACGTGGTGATCCGCCCGCTGGCCTACTGCAGCGAGAAGGACATCCAGGCCTACTCGGACATGAAGGAATTCCCGATCATCCCGTGCAACCTGTGTGGTTCGCAGGAAAACCTGCAGCGCCAGGTGGTCAAGGACATGCTGGTGGAGTGGGAGCGCAAGCACCCAGGCCGTACCGAGAGTATTTTCCGCGCCATGCAGAACGTGGCGCCGTCGCAGCTGGCCGACCGCAACCTGTTCGACTTCACCAGCCTGAAGATCGACGAGAACGCCACCCCGCGCTTCCTCGACGTGGTGAACATCTGAACCCATGCGTGATTACCAGTGGCTGCATGAGTACTGCCTGAACCGCTTTGGCTCGGCCCAGGCCCTTGAGGCCTTTCTGCCGCAGCCACGTACGCCAGCGCAATTGCGCGCCATCAGCGACGATCGCTACCTGTCGACGCTGGCCCTGCGTGTGTTCCGCGCGGGCCTCAAGCACAGCCTGGTGGACGCCAAGTGGCCGGCGTTCGAGCAGGTGTTCTTCGGCTTCGACCCGGAGAAAGTGGTGCTGATGGGCGCCGAGCATCTGGAGCGGTTGATGCAGGATGAGCGCATTATCCGCCACCTGGGCAAGCTCAAGAGCGTGCCGCGCAATGCGCAAATGGTGCTGGATATCGCCAAGGCACAGGGCAGTTTTGGGGCCTTCATCGCCGACTGGCCAGTGACCGACATTGTCGGCTTGTGGAAGTACCTGGCCAAGCATGGCAACCAGTTGGGCGGGTTGTCGGCGCCACGGTTCTTGCGCATGGTCGGCAAAGACACGTTCATCCCGACCGATGACATGGCTGCGGCGTTGATTGCGCAGAAGGTGATCGACAAACAGCCGACCAGCCAGCGCGACCTGGCCCTGGTGCAGCAGGCGTTCAACCAGTGGCATGCCGAAAGCGGGCGGCCGCTGTGCCAGTTGTCGGTGATGCTGGCGCATACCGTCAACCATTGAGGTCGGCGGGGCTGCACCGCAGCCCCCACTCCTAATGCCCTTCGCCCGCCATGCGCCGTTCATGCTGGAACTTCCAGCGGACATACAGCAGCCCGGCAATGAACAGCCCCAGGCTGATCGCCACCTCGATCCAGCCAAACACTGCCCGCGCCGGGTCGAACGCTGCCAGCACGCCCTTGATGAAATAGATATTCACCACGAAGCAGGTCCAGGCATGCGCCCGGGCGCTGCCCAGCAGCATGCCCGGCAGCAGCAACCCCAGTGGCAGCAGCTCGATCGCCAGGATCACCTCGACCCGCGCCCCATGCAGGTTGGCGAACCACAGGTTGTTCACCACCAGTAGGGTGATCAGCCCCACGAAGAACGCCAGGCTCAGCGCCCGCGTCAGGCGCAGGCGCGGTGCCAGCCAATCCAGCGGCGGCAACACCTTGGGCTTTTTAGCCACGCGCGGCCTCCAGGGCCTTGGCCGTGGTCGCCAGGCGTTGGCCAAGGGCACGGCACAGGGCGATTTCATGTGGGTCGAGTTCACGCTTGCCGTCGGCACCGGCGTGGTGGCTGGCGCCGTACGGGGTGCCGCCGCCGCGGGTTTCCAGCAGTGCCGACTCGCTGTAGGGCAAGCCCATCACCAGCATGCCGTGGTGCATCAGCGGCAGCATCATCGACAGCAGGGTGGTTTCCTGGCCGCCGTGCAGGCTGGCGGTGGAGGTGAACACCCCAGCCGGCTTGCCGACCAGTTCACCGCCCAGCCACAGGCTGCTGGTGCCATCGAGGAAGTACTTGAGCGGCGCCGCCATGTTGCCGAAGCGGGTCGGGCTGCCCAGCACCAGGCCGGCGCAGTGGCGCAGGTCGTCGAGGGTCGCGTACAGCGCGCCACTGGCTGGAATGTCCGGGGCCACTGCTTCACATTCGGTGGAAATCGCCGGCACCGTGCGCAGGCGCGCTTCCATGCCCGCCAGCTCGATGCCGCGGGCGATGTGCCGGGCCATTTCGCTGGTCGAACCGTGGCGGCTGTAGTACAGAACCAGAATGTAAGGTTGGCTCACGGCAGGATCTCCAGCACTTTTTCCGGCGGGCGGCCGACCACGGCTTTATCACCGGCTACCAGGATCGGCCGCTCGATCAGCTTGGGGTGCTGGACCATGGCTTCGATCAGCTGCGCGTCGGTCAATGCCGGGGTGGCCAGGCCCAGAGCCTTGTACTCGTCTTCGCCAGTACGCAGCAGTTGGCGCGGGGCGATGCCCAGCTTGCCGAGCAGGGCTTTGAGGGTAGCGGCGTCGGGTGGGGTTTCCAGGTAGCGTACGATGGCCGGGGCCAGGCCGCGGGCTTCGAGCAGTTCCAGCGCGCCGCGGGATTTCGAGCAGCGCGGGTTATGATAGAGCGTGAGGTCGGTCATGTCGGGTCGCATCCAGCAGGGTGTGGCGGCTATTCTAACCGCAGCGACTGACCAATTTGCTTTAAAACTCGAGAAGGATTGACCCATGGCAAGGCGTCTGGCAGCAGTACTGGCCATCACCGCGAGCCTGTTGCTCGGTGGTTGCGGTGCCGATTATGGCGTGGACCAACATGGTAATACGGTTAAGGCCGAACAGATCGAAGGGCACTGGCTGGTGCTCAATTACTGGGCCGAATGGTGCGGGCCGTGCCGTACCGAAATCCCGGAACTGAACGCAGCGGCCAAGCAGTGGGCGGCTGACGGCATCAAGGTGGTGGGGGTGAACTTCGATGGCCTGCAGGGGCAGGACCTGAAGCAGGCTGCCGAAACCCTGGGTATCGGTTTCACCGTGCTGGCCCAGGACCCGGCCGAGCGCTATGACCTGCCGCGTAGCGAGGCGTTGCCGGTGACTTACATCATCGACGACAAGGGCAAGGTGCGTGAGCAGTTGATGGGCGAGCAGACCCTGGAAGGGTTGCAGGCCAAGATCAAGGCCCTGAAAGGCGCTTGATGCATTCGGGGCCGCAAAGCGGCCCCGGCAATCCTCAGCCTTCCTCAGGCCAGAATCGCAGCGGCTTGCCTTCGGCCGGCCAGAAGCGTATTTGCTCCACTGCCGACACATCCCAGCGCTGGACCGTTTCCAGCGCCTGCAAGAAGCGTTTTTCTTGCTCCATCAACGCCGGTGCACACAGCTTGCGGGTCTTGCCCACCTTGCCGAAGCTAAGGTGTTCGCCCTCCAGCGTGTAGGTTGCAAACCAGTGGTTGCAGCCACCGTTACCATAGGCGCGGCCGTCGCTGGCCAGGGTCAGGGTCAGGTGGCTGTAGTCGATCAGCGGGCGTTCGCCAATCCACTCCAGCACATAGCTGCGTTCCTGCTGCAGCCTGGAAGGTTCGGCGGCACAACCGAGCAGGCCGGTGGCAATCAGCGCGCCGGTCAGCAGATTTTTCACTCGGCGCTCTCCTGGCAACGCGGGCACAGGTGTTTTTCGCCACGGCTGGCCCAGCCCAGCTCGGCGATACGCGCGCTGGCCGCAGGCTGGCGGGCTTGCTTGCCGAGCTTGGCGTCCACCGCGAACTCGAAGTCCAGCACGGCGTCGCAGCTGTCGCATTCGACCTGCCAGGTGAGGATTTCCAGCTCGTTGAACACCGGGCCGCTGGCCACGGCGACCCATTGGCCGCGCGGGTTGATCAGGTGGCGCACGCTTTCCACGGTCAGTCGCATGGACAGGTCTTTGCTGCCCTTGAGGGTGACCAGCAGGGTGTCGCCTTTATGCATCGAGCCGCCGTTGCCAGTGACCTGGTAACGGCCCGGCACCAGCGCGCGGCACTCGATCAGGGTGTGTTGCGGGTTGAAAAGGGTGTAGCGAAAATCGTGCTCGACCATGGGTCCTCCAGAAATGCCGCGTATCCTAGCACTAACCCATCACCAGATTCTGGGGATTCCCTGCCGCCCAGCGGTTGATGTTTTCCAGGGTGGTCGCGGCAATGGCATCCAGCGCCTCGCGGGTAAGGAAGGCCTGGTGTGCGGTGATGATCACGTTGGGGAAGGTCAGCAGGCGGGCCAGCACATCGTCCTGCAGGGGCAGGTCGGAGCGGTCTTCGAAGAACAGCTGGGCTTCTTCTTCGTAGACGTCCAGGCCCAGGTAGCCGAGCTGGCCGCTTTTTAGCGCGTCGATCAGCGCTGGCGTGTCGACCAGCGCGCCGCGGCCGGTATTGATCAGCATGGCGCCGGGCTGCAGCTGGGCCAGGCTTTGCGCGTTGATCAGGTGCCGGCTGTGCTCGTCAAGCGGGCAGTGCAGGCTGATGATGCGGGCTTCGCGCAGCAGCTCGGGCAGTGGCAGATAGCGCGCGCCGAGGGCCAGCAGCTCTGGGTTGGGGTAGGGGTCGTAGGCCAGCAGCTGGCAGCCGAAGCCAGCCATGATGCGGGCGAAGGCCAAGCCGATCTGGCCGGTGCCGACCACCCCGACGGTTTTGCCGTGCAGGTCGAAGCCGGTTAGCCCGTGCAGGGTGAAATCGCCTTCGCGGGTGCGGTTGTAGGCCCGGTGCAGTCGCCGGTTCAGGGCCAGGATAAGCGCTACGGCGTGCTCGGCCACGGCGTGTGGCGAATAGGCCGGTACGCGCACCACGGCCAGGCCCAGGCGCTTGGCAGCGGCCAGGTCGACGTGGTTGTAGCCGGCCGAACGCAGGGCGATCAGGCGCGTGCCCCCGGTGGCCAGGCGTTGCAGTACCTGAGCGTCGAGCTCGTCATTGATGAAGGCGCAGACGACCTCGTAACCATCGGCCAGGGCGGCGGTGTCGAGGGTAAGCCGGGCGGGCTGGAAATGCAGGTCCAGCCTGCTGCCCCTGGCGGCCTCGCTGAAGCTTTCCTGGTCGTAGTGCTGGCTGCTGAACAACAGGGCGCGCATGGTGATGGTTTCCTTTGTGGTGCATGTCTTCTGTTGGCCGCTGCCCGTGAGATCGGGCGCCGCCCGATCTCACGAGCCCACTCAGGCGCTTAGGCGTGCCTGGGCAGCCAGGCGGTTGATCGCCGCGTCCAGTTCATCCAGCGCCTGCTGCGCCTGCGGACTCTCCTGCTTGAGCAGGGTTTCACTCCGCTGGCACGCCGCGCGTAATTGCGGCACGCCGCAATAGCGCGAGGCCCCGTTGAGGCGGTGCACCTGCTCGATCAGGCCGTTGTGGTCCTCGGCCTCACGGGCGGCGCGTATGGCTTCGCGATCGGCGTCCAGCGAGGCCAGCAGCATGCTCAGCATGTCGGCTGCCAGGTCGGCCTTGCCAGCGGCCAGGCGCAGGCCTTCTTCGTGGTCGAGCACCTTCAGCTCATCGCTGTTGGGTGGTTGCTCGGCCTGCCCCTGCTGGGGCATGCCCAGGCTCAGGCCGGTCCATTTCAACACCACCTGGGCCAGTTGGCGCTCGCTGATCGGCTTGGTCAGGTAGTCGTCCATCCCGCCGTGCAGCAGCGCGCGTTTCTCGTTGGCCATGGCATGGGCGGTGAGGGCAACGATCGGCAGCGGGTTGCCGCTCTGGGTGTTTTCCCACAGGCGGATCTGCTCGGTGCAGGCGCGGCCGTCCATGCCCGGCATCTGCACGTCCATCAGCACCAGGTCGAACGGCTCGTCCTGCACGGCCTTCACTGCCGCATAGCCGTTGTCGACCGCCAGCACCTCGGCACCCAGATCTTCAAGCAGGGTCTGCACCAGCAGCAGGTTCGCGGCGTTGTCGTCGACGCACAGGACCTTCGGTTGGCGCTGGCCGTTGACCTTGTTAACTTCGCCTTGCGGCCGACGCGGTTGCAGCAGTTCCAGCAGCAGCCGGCGCAGCTTGCGGGTGCAGGTAGGCTTGGAGAGCAACTGGCCATGCCCGTTGGGCAGGTAAGGATGGTAAAGCGCCTGTTCGGTGGTAGGGCACAGCACCACGCACTGGCAGTGGTAACGCTCGAGCTGCTGGTGGTAGTGGCCCAGTTGCTCGGGTGACAGATTGCCCAGGTTGGCCCCGAGCACGGCGAACTCGAATGGCTGGCCGGCTTGGCTGGCGGCTTGCACGGCTTGCAGCAACTGTTCATAGGAGGTGAACAGGCTGACGCTGAGGCCGCAGTCTTCCAGTTGGTGTTCCAGCGCCTGGCGTGCCAGTTCGTGGCCGTCCACGATCGCGGCGCGGCGGCCCAGCAAGGGTTGCAACGGCAGCTCTTCGATATCGTCGTGGGCTTTGGGCAGGTTGAGGCTGATCCAGAACTGCGAACCTTCGCCCGGTGTGCTGTCGACGCCGATCTCGCCGCCCATCTGCTCGATCAGGCGCTTGGAAATCACCAGCCCCAGGCCGGTGCCGCCAGGCTGGCGGGCCAGCGAGTTGTCGGCCTGGCTGAAGGCCTGGAACAGCGTGCGCACATCCTGCGGTGACAGGCCGATGCCGGTGTCCTGCACGCTGATGCGCAGTTGGGCGAAGTCCTCGTGCTCGTCGTCGAGCATGGCGCGTACGACGATGGTGCCTTCGCGGGTGAACTTGATGGCATTGCTGACCAGGTTGGTCAGGATCTGCTTGAGCCGCAACGGGTCGCCGATCAGCGACGACGGGGTGTCGCGGTAGATCAGGCTGAGCAACTCCAGCTGCTTGGCGTGTGCGGCCGGGGCGAGGATGGTGAGGGTGTCCTGGATCAGGTCGCGCAGGTTGAACGGAATGCTGTCGAGCACCAGCTTGCCGGCCTCGATCTTGGAGAAGTCGAGGATCTCGTTGATGATGCCGAGCAGGTTGTCGGCAGACTTCTCGATGGTGCTCAGGTAGTCCAGCTGGCGCGGCGTCATCTCGCTTTTCTGCAGCAGGTGGGTAAAGCCGAGGATGCCATTGAGCGGTGTGCGGATCTCGTGGCTCATATTGGCCAGGAATTCGGACTTGATGCGGCTGGCTTCCAGCGCCTCCTTGCGCGCCATGTCCAGCTCGATGTTCTGGATTTCGATGGTTTCCAGATTCTGGCGTACGTCCTCGGTGGCCTGGTCGATGCTGTGCTGCAGCTCTTCATGGGCGTTTTGCAGGGTCTCGGCCATGCGGTTGATGCCGCGCGCCAGTTCGTCCAGCTCATGGCTGCCCATGGTCGGCAGGCGTTCTTCGAGGTGGCCGTCCTTGAGCTGATTGACTGCATGCTTGATGCGTTCGATGGGATCATTGATGGTGCGGCTCATGCGCAGCGCCAGCAGGCCGCTGAGCACCAGGCAGGCGAGGATCAGCAACAGGCTGGTGAACAGGTTGCGGTAGCCGCGCAGCAGCGTGCCATCGTGCGACAGCTCGATCTCGACCCAGCCCAGCAGGCGCTCGGCTTCGGCCGGCACGGCATCGGTGGCCAGGTCGCGGTGGTGGCCGAACACTGGCATCAGGTACCGGGTGGCGTCATTGCCGCTGCGTTGCAGCAGCTGGGTGCCGGTGCCGCCGCTGGGCGGCTGGTTGAGCATGCTCGGGCCGGCATGGGCCAGGCGCGTGCGATCCGGGGCGAGGAAAGCCACCGCGCGTACGTCCGACTGTTCCAGGGTTTGCGCGGCGATCCGCTCCAGTTGCGCTGGCGCCAGCCGGGCCATGGCGGGCGCGGCCAACGGCGCCAGCTGTTCGGCGATCATTTTGCCGCGCTGCAGCAACTGTGTGCGCAGGTCATTCTGTTGTAGCCAGGTGAAGTAGCTGCCCAGCACCAGCGCCATCAGGCCGGCCGGCAGCAGCGCCAGTAGCAGGACCCGGCTGCGGATTCCCAAGCGATCGAGCACATTCGCCTCCTGTGATGTGCCTGGATACCGTCAAGTGCTGACGGCCAAGCCGGGAAGTTACTCCGCCTGCCGCACCATTGCACCTCTTTAGTAGGTGTTTTATTTCGATGCCATGGCATTGGTCGCAGGGCGGTTGCCTGGCGGGCTCGGGATGCTCAATAATCACGTAATTGAGAATGCATGGCAGTTGCCAATGAATCCTGTAGCTATTTACAACTCCAATATCCTCGCCATCGAGGATGATCCGGTGCTGGGTGCGTACCTGCACGAAGAGCTCCAGCGCGGTGGCTTCCGCGTAACCTGGTGCCGCAGTGGGCTGGAAGGGCTGGAAACGGCTGGGCGCCAGGTGTTCGATGTGGTGCTCATGGACATCCTGCTGCCCGGGCTCAATGGCCTGGACGCTTTGGCGCAACTGCGCCAGCGCAGCGCCACGCCAGTGATCCTGATGTCGGCACTGGGGGCGGAGGCCGACCGCATCAGCGGTTTCCAGCGTGGCGCCGACGATTACCTGCCCAAGCCGTTCAGCATGGCCGAGCTGCAGGTGCGCATCGAAGCGATCCTGCGCCGCGTGGCGCTTGAGCGTCGTCATCAAGCGCCGCTGGAGCAAGCCGGCTACGGCGAGCTGCAATTCGATGAGGGGGTGTGCGACGTGCGCCTCAATGGCCACCTGGCCGGTTTGACGCCCAGCGAATTCCGCCTGCTCGACATCCTCAACCGCAACCTTGACGACGTGTTGAGCAAGCCGTTCCTTTACCAGCAGGTTTTGCAGCGCGGCTATTCGCGCCATGACCGTAGCCTGGACATGCACGTCAGCCAGATACGCCGCAAGCTCAAGGGCATCGGCTATCACGATCGGCAGATCCGCACCGTATGGGGTAAGGGCTACGTGCTCAGTGCCAGCGAGGCGGAATAGGCATGCTCAATCGCCATTCGCTGTTCTGGAAGCTGGCCATCCTGCTGGTGGGTTTTTGCCTGCTGATGATCGGCCTCAGCTACACCTGGGGCCGCCACATGGAAACCCAGAACGCCTTTCTCTCCGAACCGGCACGGCAAGCCTTGCGTGGCTATGCCAGCGAGGCCGAGCAGGCCTGGCGCAGTGGCGGGCGGGCAGGGCTGGACCAGTGGGTGGCGGTGATGCACCAGCGCGAACGCGGCTGGGTGGGCGTGCTCGATATGAACCTGCGACCGCTCGACAGTGCCACCCTCAACCCGCAGATCATGCAGCGGCTGACTCGCCTGCGCGGTGTCGACTGGCCGATGAGTCGGCGCAGTGTCCATCAGCCATGGGTGCGCATTCCATTTCCGGGGGCGCCGGAGCAGGGCATGCTGGTGATCGAACTGCCGGAGCGTTTCAATCCGGGCCAGTATCGCTTGCTGTGGCGTATGGTCACCAACGGCATCATCCCAGGCCTGTTCACCTTGCTGCTCTGCGTGGGCCTGTACCGCATGTTGATCGTTCCGCTGAACCAACTGCGTGAGCAGGCCAATGCCTGGCGCGCCGACCAGCTGTCGGCACGCCTGGACTCGCGCACCATCGCCCGGCATGACGAATTGGGTGAGCTGGCGCGGGCGTTCGACCAAATGGCCGAACGCTTGCAGGGCACGGTCGCCATGCAGCAGCAGTTGCTGCGCGACCTGTCCCACGAAATGCGTACCCCGCTGAGCCGCTTGCGGGTGGCAGGCGACGGAGAGACCGACCTGCAACGCCTGCGCGAGCGCCTTACCCGCGAGGTGGACTGCATGCAGCAGTTGGTCGAGGACACCCTGCAGTTGGCCTGGCAGGATGCCGAGCGCGCGCCGATGAACCTGGAGCCGATCGAGGTCCACGCCCTGTGGGAATTGCTGGCCGAGAATGCCTGCTATGAAAGTGGCTGGTCGCCTGCGCGGTTGCGTTGCGAAGTACCGGCTGATTGCTGGGTGCAGGGCAACCTCAACCACTTGGCTCAGGCGCTGGAAAACATATTGCGCAATGCCATCCGTCACTCGCCGGCCGAAGGGGTTGTGCGGTTAGGTGGGCAGCGTGAGGCTAGTTACTGGTGGCTGTGGGTGGAGGATGAGGGCGGCGGGGTAGCGGAAGACGACCTGGAACGGATCTTCGCGCCGTTCTCGCGGCTGGACGGTTCGCGGCCCGGGGATGGTGGTTTTGGCCTGGGGCTGAGCATCGCCCGCAGTGCCATTCAGCGCCAGGGTGGGACCTTGTGGGCGCAGAATGGCAAGCATGGGCTGCGGTTGTGGATGAGGTTGCCGATACATGTGCCGGCCCCTTCGCGGGCACGCCCGCTTCCACAGGTACAGCATTTATCTTGAGGGCAACGCGATCCCTGCGGGAGCGGTGGTGCCTGCGAAGGGTGTGGATCAAATCAGCGATATAGCTTGTAGCTATATCCACCACAGATTGCGTGATATGGCCGGGAAGGGTTTGCCGGTATGATAGGCGCCCCTGCCGTCCGGATTGTGAAATACGCCATGACCTTGCAGTACCCAACCATCGCCGATTGCGTCGGCAATACGCCTCTGGTTCGCCTGCAGCGCATCGCTGGCGAAACCAGCAATACCCTCCTGCTAAAGCTGGAAGGTAACAATCCTGCCGGCTCGGTGAAGGACCGCCCGGCACTGTCCATGATCACTCGCGCCGAGCTTCGTGGCCAGATCAAGCCCGGCGACACGCTGATCGAGGCCACCTCCGGCAACACCGGTATCGCCTTGGCCATGGCGGCGGCAATCAAGGGTTACAAGATGATCCTGATCATGCCCGACAACTCCACCGCCGAGCGCAAGGCTGCCATGACCGCCTACGGTGCCGAGTTGATCCTGGTCACCAAGGAAGAGGGCATGGAAGGCGCCCGGGACCTTGCCGAGAAGCTGCAAGCCGAAGGCCGTGGCCTGGTGCTTGACCAGTTCGCCAACGGCGACAACCCAATCGCCCACTACAACAGCACCGGCCCGGAGATCTGGCAGCAGACCCAGGGCAGCATCACCCATTTCGTCAGCTCGATGGGCACCACCGGTACCATCATGGGCTGCTCGCAGTACCTCAAGGAACAGAACCCGGCGGTGCAGATCATTGGCCTGCAACCGATGGAAGGCTCCGCCATTCCGGGCATCCGCCGCTGGCCCGAGGAGTACCTGCCGAAAATCTTCGACGCCACCCGCGTCGACCGCGTGGTCGACATGTCGCAGCAGGAAGCCGAAGACACCACCCGTCGCCTTGCCCGTGAAGAGGGCATTTTCTGTGGCGTGTCTTCCGGTGGTGCGGTCGCTGCCATGCTGCGCCTGTCCCGCGAGGTGGAAAATGCCGTGATGGTTGCGATCATCTGCGACCGCGGCGACCGTTACCTGTCCACCGGCCTGTTCGATCCGAGCTAAATGTCCAAGAAAAAACCCAACAGCGGCCTGCGCTTCCAGCCGGCTGGCGGTAACCGCAGCCCCCAGGTCCCGGTGGGCAAGAAGCAGCGCCTGGATATCGAGCGCCTGGCTGGTGACGGCCGGGGTATCGCGTTCCTCGAAGGGCGTACCTGGTTCGTCAGTGGCGCCCTGGCCGGTGAGGCCGTGGAGGCACGGGTGCTCAACGCCCGTGGCAAAGTGGTAGAAGCCCGGCTGGAGCGCTTGCTGCAGGCCAGCCCGGAGCGCCGGGAAGCACCGTGCCGGCATTACGACCGCTGCGGTGGCTGCAACCTGCAGCACCTGCCGCACGCGTCGCAACTGGCGCTCAAGCAGCGCACTCTGGCCGAGCAGTTGCAGCGGGTGGCCGGCGTGCAGCCTGAAGAATGGGCCGCCCCGCTGAGCGGGCCCGAATTCGGCTACCGGCGCCGGGCACGTGTGGCCGTGCGCTGGGACTTCAAGACGCGTCAGCTGGAGGTGGGCTTCCGCGCGGAAGCCAGCCAGGACATCATCGCCATCGACGATTGTGCGGTGCTGGTACAGCCCTTGCAGTCGATTCTGCGCCACTTGCCGACCGTGCTGCGTTCGTTGAGCAAACCACAGGCGCTGGGCCATGTGGAACTGTTCAGCGGTACGGCTGAAGCGCTGTTGGTGCGCCATGTAGCGCCGCTGCCGGCAGAGGATCTGGTCAGGCTGCAGGCGTTTTGCGAGCAGGCCAATGCCCAGCTGTGGCTACACGGTGAAGGTGAGCCGGAACCCGTGGAACCGGCCGCGCAACTGGGCTTTGCCCTTGCGCCGTGGCAACTGGAACTGGCTTGGCGGCCAGGCGACTTCGTGCAGGTCAATGCCCAGGTCAACACGGCAATGATCGAGCAGGCGCTGGCCTGGCTTGCGCCGCAGGCCGATGAGCGGGTGCTTGACCTGTTCTGCGGCCTGGGCAACTTCGCGCTGCCGCTGGCCCGCCAGGCGCGTGAGGTGGTGGCAGTAGAAGGCGTGCAGGCCATGGTCGACCGCGCCGCGGCCAATGCCCGAAACAACAATGTGCATAACGCACGGTTTTTTCAGGCCGATTTATCGCAGCCTTTGGCAGGCACCGGATGGGCCGCCGAGGGCTTTTCTGCGGTACTCTTGGATCCACCGCGCGACGGTGCTTACGAGGTGGTGCAAGGCATCGCCCGCCTCAAGGCCAGCAGGCTGGTCTATGTATCGTGCAACCCGGCCACGCTGGCGCGAGACGCCCAGGTGTTGGTCGGCCAGGGGTACCGGTTAAAAAGGGCCGGGATTCTCGACATGTTTCCTCAAACGGCGCATGTCGAGGCCATGGCGTTATTCGAAGCGGGCTAGCTGACTGGCCCCTTGGTGCGGCTGCCACGGAAGGGCAGTCGCACGGTGATCGCCAGTGCACCCGCGTGGTGCGCTGTATGGAAAGGTAAAACAAAGATGGTACAGGTGAGAGTGCACCAGCCGGTCAATACCGACGGCAGTATCAATCTCGATGCATGGCTGGACCATGTGGTAAGCGTCGATTCGGCACTGGATCGCGCAGCGCTGAAAGAGGCCTGCGAGTTTGCCCATGAAGTAGAGAAAAAGGGCAACCCGGCCAAGCATTCCTGGGCGGACGGTACGTCCAGTTTCCAGGCCGGGCTGGAGATCGCCGAAATTCTCGCCGACCTCAAGCTCGACCAGGACTCGCTGGTGGCGGCGGTCATCTATCGCTCGGTGCGCGAGGGCAAGGTGACCCTGGCCGAAGTCAGCCAGCGCTTTGGTCCGGTGGTGTCCAAGCTGATCGACGGCGTGCTGCGCATGGCCGCCATCAGTGCCAGCCTCAGCCCCCGGCAGTCGCTGGTGTTGGGCTCGCAGGCGCAGGTCGAGAACCTGCGCAAGATGCTCGTGGCCATGGTCGACGACGTGCGCGTGGCGCTGATCAAGCTGGCCGAACGTACCTGCGCGATCCGTGCGGTCAAGTCTGCCGACGACGAAAAACGCCTGCGTGTCGCGCGCGAGGTGTTCGACATCTATGCGCCGCTGGCGCATCGCCTGGGTATCGGCCACATCAAGTGGGAGCTGGAAGACCTGTCTTTCCGCTACCTGGAGCCCGACCAGTACAAGCAGATCGCCAAACTGCTGCACGAGCGCCGGCTGGACCGCGAGCGCTTCATCAGCGACGTGATGAACCAGTTGCAGAACGAGCTGCTGGCTACCGGCGTGAAGGCCGACATCAGCGGCCGGGCAAAACACATCTATTCGATCTGGCGCAAGATGCAGCGCAAAGGCCTGGAGTTCAGCCAGATCTACGATGTGCGCGCAGTGCGCGTACTGGTGCCGGAAATCCGCGACTGCTACACCGCGTTGGGTATCGTCCACACCCTGTGGCGGCACATCCCCAAGGAGTTCGACGACTACATCGCCAACCCCAAGGAGAACGGCTACCGCTCGCTGCACACTGCTGTGATCGGCCCCGAGGGCAAGGTGCTGGAAGTGCAGATCCGCACCCACGGCATGCACGAGGAAGCCGAGCTTGGCGTGTGTGCGCACTGGCGCTACAAGGGCACCGACGTCAAGCCCAGCTCCAACCACTATGAAGAAAAGATCTCCTGGCTGCGCCAGGTGCTGGAGTGGCACGAAGAGTTGGGCGACATTGGTGGCCTGGCCGAGCAGCTGCGGGTCGATATCGAGCCGGACCGGGTCTATGTGTTCACCCCGGACGGTCATGCCATCGACTTGCCCAAGGGCGCCACGCCGCTGGACTTCGCCTACCGCGTGCACACCGAAATCGGCCATAACTGCCGCGGTGCGAAGATCAACGGCCGTATCGTGCCGCTGAACTACAGCCTGCAGACCGGCGAGCAGGTCGAGATCATTACCAGCAAGCACGGCAACCCCAGCCGTGACTGGTTGAACTCCAACCTGGGTTACGTCACCACCTCGCGGGCGCGGGCCAAGATCGTCCACTGGTTCAAGCTGCAGGCGCGCGACCAGAACGTCGCCGCCGGCAAGACCTTGCTCGAGCGCGAGCTCAGCCGCCTGGGCTTGCCACAGGTGGACTTCGAGCGCCTGGCCGAAAAGACCAACGTAAAAACCGCCGAGGACATGTTCGCCTCGCTCGGTGCTGGCGACCTGCGCCTGGCGCATCTGGTCAACGCCGCTCAGCAGTTGCTGGAGCCCGAGCGCATCGAGCAGATCGAGCTGGTGCCGCGCAAGCCTAGCGGCCCGCGTACCGGCAAGCGTGGCGACATCCAGATCCAGGGTGTCGGCAACCTGCTGACGCAGATGGCCGGCTGCTGCCAGCCGCTGCCGGGCGATGCGATTGTCGGTTACATCACCCAGGGTCGTGGCGTGAGCATCCACCGCCAGGACTGTGCCTCGGTGCTGCAGCTGGCGGGCAAGGAGCCGGAGCGGATGATCCAGGTGAGCTGGGGGCCGATCCCGGTGCAGACCTACCCGGTCGACATCGTCATCCGCGCCTACGATCGCCCGGGGCTGCTGCGCGACGTGTCGCAAGTGTTGCTGAACGAGAAGATCAACGTGCTGGCGGTGAATACCCGCTCGAACAAGGAAGACAACACCGCGCTGATGTCGCTGACCATCGAGATTCCAGGCCTGGACGCGCTGGGGCGCCTGCTGGGGCGTATCTCGCAGTTGCCGAACATCATCGAGACGCGGCGTAATCGTACCCCTTGAGACCGCGGCGCCTGCTTCGCGGGTTCACCCGCGGAGCAGGCTCCACCGAAGGACTTGATTGAATGACCTACACCCTCGAAGACCTGCTGCACCTCATGGCCCGCCTGCGTGACCCGCAGTACGGCTGCCCGTGGGACTTGAAGCAGAACTACGCCAGCATTGTCCCGCACACCATCGAAGAGGCCTACGAGGTCGCTGACACCATTGAGCGCGGCGACTTCGAGCACTTGCAAGGCGAGCTGGGCGACTTGCTGTTCCAGGTGGTCTACTACAGCCAGCTGGCCCGCGAAGAAGGGCGTTTCGAGTTCGATGGCGTGGTCGACAGCATCACCCGCAAGCTCATCCGCCGCCACCCGCACGTTTTCCCCACGGGCGAGCTGTACGCGCCGGTGGACACGCCCAGCCTGAGTGAAGCCCAGGTCAAGTCGCGCTGGGAAGAAATCAAAGCCGAAGAGCGCGCGGAGAAGAGCCAGCCCGAACAGCTGTCGCTGCTTGATGACGTGCCGGCAACCTTGCCGGCGCTGTCGCGGGCAGCCAAACTGCAAAAACGTGCGGCCACGGTCGGTTTCGACTGGCCGGCGGCGTTGCCGGTGCTGGACAAGGTCCGCGAAGAGCTGGATGAAGTGCTGCAGGCCATGGCCGACGGCGATGCCGATGCGCTGGAAGATGAAGTCGGCGACTTGCTGTTTGCCGCGGTCAACCTGGCCCGCCACCTCAAGCAGGACCCAGAGCATGCGCTGCGCCGCGCCAACCGCAAGTTCGAACGACGTTTCCGGTTCATCGAGCAGGCATTGCGCGACAGCGGTCGTCCCATTGAAGATTGTAACCTTGACGAGCTGGACGCCCTTTGGGGTGAAGCCAAGCGTCAGGAAAAGAACCTGCCCAGCTGCGGCTGAGCTGTTGCATAAGTGAGTGAACATTCATGAGCCTTTCCCTTCGCGACCAATTGCTCAAAGCCGGTCTGGTCAACCAGAAACAGGTCTCGCAGACCAACAAAGCTGAAAAGAAACAAAAGCGCATGGAGCACAAAGGCCAGGTCGAAGTCGACGACAGCCAGCAGCGCATTGCCAAGGAAGCCATGGCCGAAAAGGTCAAGCGCGACCAGGAGCTGAACCGTCAGCAGCAGGAAAAGGCCGAGCAGAAGGCCCGTGCCGCGCAGATCAAACAGTTGATCGAAGCCACCCGCCTGCCCAAGCTGAACACCGAGGATTACTACAACTTCGTCGACGACAAGAAGGTCAAGCGGATTGCCGTCAACGCCCTGATGCGGACCAAGTTGAGTAACGGTGCACTGGCGGTCGTGGCCCATGCCGGCGGCTATGAGGTCATCCCTCGTGAGGCGGCGGTGAAGATCCAGGAGCGTGATCCCAATCGTATCCTGCTGCTCAACACCCATGTCGAGGAAGCGGATGAGGACGATCCGTACGCGGCCTACAAGATCCCTGATGATCTGATGTGGTAAACACGAAAAACCCCGCCTTGGCGGGGTTTTTCATTGGAAGACTGATCATTGCGTGGTGCGCTGGTTTTCCAGGTTTTCCAGCTCTGCACGGTACTGGTGGGCTTCGTGTTCATTATGGAACATGCCGACCAGTTGGCCTTGCTGGTGCACATCCCAGATCCGCAGGCCGGCGGCCTGGCCTTCGTGGGACATTTTCGATTCGTCGCGTTCGGTTACTTGGACAGTCATCGGTAAACTCCACTTCTTCAGTTGGCTGCGACAGTGTGTCGCACACCCTCTTTATAGAGTTTGTTAGCTGCCTAAGTAAATAAAACAGCCATGAAACAAGTTTCATGAACCGCTCCTGCAGGAGGTTGCGCAAGGCGGGCACAAAAAAGCCCCGCACTGGGCGGGGCTTCGGGTGCTGCTGGCAGCGCGGGGTCAGTTACCCTTCACCGGCTTGCCATCGACCGTGCCATCCTGCAGCACGATCACGTACTCCTTGCCATCGGTCTCTACCTGGCGCAGTTGCACCAGCAAGTAGTCCCAGTTCTTGGCGAACCACAGTTCGGTGATGCGCTTGCTCTGGCTTGGGTCGCGCACGCGCTCGACCTTCACTGCATCGACCTGGCCGGTCTTGGTGGTGACCTTTTCGGTACCCAGTACGCGGAAGTCGTAGGTGTCGATCTCGTCACCGTCGACCACCTGGTAGGTCATGCTCTTCTTGCCGGCGGCCACGTCATGCTGCAGGGCCAACTGGTAGGAGGACTTGTCCAGCACACCACGGTTCAGCGGCAGGGTGATAGCGTCGCCACGGTCGCTGCCGGTGACTTTCTTGGCGTTCCAGTCGAAGTTCAGGTCAACCTTCTTGGCCTTGCCCAGGCCGCCGCGCTCGAAGTGGTACTTCTGCGGCAGCAGGGTGTCGTTATCCAGGCGCAGCGTGCTTTGCTCGGTCAGGCTGGCGATCATCATGGAGGCCTTGAAGTTAAGGTCCCAAGTGCCGTTGGCATTCTTGACCAGGCTGCGCTCGGCGGTGCCGCTCATGGGCAGTTGCTTCCAGTCGGCGGTGTAGCTGGCCGAGAAAGGCTTCAGATCAGCTGCCTGGAGGGGCAGGGCGAGCACGGCGAGAGCCAAGAGCAGGGCGCGACGCATAAATTCTCCTAGGATCGAATCAAGTGACCGCTGGCCGGCAGCGGCTGGCCATCCAGTAATGCACCTTGTTCGCCAAGGCGCAAGCGACCTTCTGCGAACCAGCGCACCGCCAGTGGGTAGATCAGGTGTTCCTGTTGGTGTACCCGCTGGGCCAGGCTTTCGACGGTGTCGTCAGGCGCCACCGGTACCACAGCCTGTACGACCAATGGGCCGCCATCGAGTTCCTCAGTCACGAAGTGTACGCTGCAGCCATGCTCGGCATCGCCCGCTTCCAGCGCTCGGCGGTGGGTATGCAAGCCTTTGTATCTGGGCAGCAGCGACGGGTGAATGTTGAGCAGGCGCCCCTGATAGTGGCGCACGAAGTCGCCACTGAGGATACGCATGAAGCCGGCCAGCACCACCAGGTCCGGGGCAAAGCCGTCGATCCGCGCCATCAGCGCGGCATCGAAGGCTTCACGGCCGTCGAACTGGGTGTGGTCGAGCACGGCGCTGTCGATGCCGGCCGCTGCGGCGCGCTGCAGGCCGAAGGCATCGGCGCGGTTGGAAACCACCGCACGGATGCGCACCGGGCTGTCTGCGGCCTTGCTGCTGTCGATCAGCGCTTGCAGGTTGCTGCCGGAACCCGACAGCAGTACCACTACATTGCAGGTCTTGCTCGGCATCAGTGTGCCTTGAGGTTGTGCAGCTCGACCTGGGCAGCGCCTTCGGCGGCTTCGGCGATGTGGCCGATCACCCATGGTTGCTCGCCAGCGGCGCGCAGTTCGTTCAGGGCGGCTTCGACCTGGTCCTGGGCCACGCAGATGACCATGCCCACGCCGCAGTTCAGTACACGGTGCATTTCGTGCTCGTCGACGTTGCCTTTTTCCTGCAGGAAATCGAACACCGCCGGGCGCTGCCAGCTGGCCACGTCAACCACGGCCTGAGCGTTTTTCGGCAGGACGCGCGGGATGTTGTCCAGCAGGCCGCCACCGGTGATGTGGGCCATGGCCTTGACGGCGCCGGTGTTCTTGATCAGTTGCAGCAGTGGCTTGACGTAGATGCGGGTCGGCGCCATCAGCAGGTCGGTCAGCGGCTTGCCGTCCAGTTGCGTGTTCTCGATGTCGGTGCCGGACACTTCGAGGATCTTGCGGATCAGCGAGTAGCCGTTGGAGTGCGGGCCCGAGGACGGCAGGGCGATCAGCGCGTCACCGGTGGCAACCTTGGAGCCGTCGATGATTTCGGCCTTTTCCACCACGCCGACGCAGAAACCGGCCAGGTCGTAGTCTTCGCCTTCATACATGCCAGGCATTTCGGCGGTTTCACCACCGACCAGCGAGCAGCCGGCCAGTTCGCAACCGGCGCCGATGCCAGTGACCACAGTGGCGGCCACGTCGACATTGAGCTTGCCGGTGGCGTAGTAGTCGAGGAAGAACAGCGGCTCGGCACCGCAGACGACCAGGTCATTGACGCACATGGCGACCAGGTCCTGGCCGATGCTGTCGTGCTTGTTCAGGTTCAGTGCCAGGCGCAGCTTGGTGCCGACGCCGTCGGTGCCGGAGACCAGCACCGGCTGCTTGTAGCCGGCCGGGATCTCGCAGAGGGCGCCGAAGCCGCCCAGGCCACCCATGACTTCAGGGCGTGCGGTGCGTTTTGCCACGCCCTTGATGCGTTCGACCAGTGCTTCGCCGGCGTCGATGTCTACACCGGCGTCCTTGTAGCTCAGGGAGGGTTGCTTGCTCATTGATCCAGGCCTTTAGGAGGGAGGGATTCTTAAAAACGACCATGACGGCCAAGGCCGGCGGGTAAGCAGCGGCTGCCTGAAACGTCAGTGGTCTGTGAAGGCGCGCGATTTTATCAGGGTTGCCGGGCAGCGGCCATCCTCAGGCCGACGGGCAGGGCATGAAAATGGGTAAATAGTTGGGCGCTGAACCTCTCGGCGCGGGCATCTGTCAGACCCCACGCATATCTCCCGCAACCAATCTTTCACCCGTCGCGACTGGTTACCTTGCGCCCCCGTGTATAAGGTATAGGCATTGCGGTAAATGGACAGGAACCTTCCATGCGTTTGTTCAATATTGTGGCAGCCGGTTGCCTGGCCCTTATGTCGGCCTCTGTCATGGCTGAAAATGTTTCGGGCCTTTATCAGGTACGCGAACCCGTCAGCGGGCAGGGCGCCGAAGCCCGTACTGCAGCGACCGCCAAGGCGCTCGACACGTTGGTGTTGCGCCTCACCGGCGACCCCAAGGCTGCGCAGAACCCGGCGCTGGCCGAGCTGCGCAAAGACCCGCAGCAAGTCATCAATCAGGTCGGCAGCGAAGCCGGCCCGCCTGAATCCGTACTGGTCGAGTTCGACCCCGGCAGCACCGAACGGGCCCTGCGCAAGGCAGGCCTGGCCTTGTGGGGCAGCAACCGGCCGTCGATCCTTGGCTGGTGGCTGTACGACAGCGCCGAAGGCAGTAATCTGGTCGGTGACGGCCAGGCCAGTGCCCAGCCCTTGCGCCGCGCCGCTCAGCACCGCGGGCTACCGCTGCGCCTGCCGCTGGCCGACCTTCAGGAACAATTGGTGGCCAATGCCAAGCAGCTCGAAGCAAGCGACCCGGCGCCGCTGCGCCAGGCTGCCGAGCGCTATGGCGCCGATGCCTTGCTGGCGGTACATGCCCAGGAGGCCGATGGCAAGTGGCAAGGCAAGTGGCAGCTGTGGCTGGGTGACCAGCGTGAGCAAGGCAGTGCCGAGGGCGCCGACCAGGCTGCGCTGGCCGATGCGGTAATGCTGGCGGTAAGCACCCGCCTGGCGCCGCGCTACGTCACCCGACCAGGCGCCAGCAGCCAGTTGCAGCTGCAAGTACAGGGTATGAACCTGCAGCGCTACGCCGAACTGGCCCGCGTACTGGAGCCTTATGGCCCCCGCCTGCAACTCGCCGAAGGCACTACCTTGACCTACGGGGTGACTGGCAACCGTGAGCAGCTACGGGCTCAACTGGGCCTGGCCAAGCTGCAGGAAGTGCCGGTAGAGCAGGCGCCAGTAGCACCAGCCACGCCACCGGCGGCTGCCGGCCAGGAGCCGACCGCCCCGCAGCAGCCCGTCCCCAAGCCGTTCGACGGCCTGCGTTTTCGTTGGTAAGGAGTACTGACATTGTCTGACATGCGCCGCTGGATCTGGCTGGGTGCCGCGCTGCTGGTTGCCGTGCTTTTGTATGGTTTGCACAACATCCTTACCCCTTTCTTGATCGGCATTCTCCTGGCCTACCTGGCCGACCCGCTGGTTGACTGGCTGGAGCGTCGGGGGTTGTCGCGGACCTGGGGTGTGGTCGTGGTGTTCGGCCTCTTTACCCTGCTGCTCATGGCCCTGTTGCTGGTCCTGGTTCCAATGTTGGCCAAGCAGCTGGTGCGGCTTTATGAGCTGGCACCGCAGATGCTTGACTGGCTGCAGCATGTGGCGCTGCCGTGGGTGCAGCATCGGTTGGGGCTGGCAGACGGGTTCTGGAAGTTCGACAAGATCAAGGCCGCCATCAGCGAACACATGGGCCAGACCACCGACATTGTCGGCGTGGTGTTGTCCCAGGCCACGGCCTCGAGCCTGGCGCTGATTGCCTGGCTGGCCAACATGGTGCTGATTCCGGTTGTAGGGTTTTACCTGCTGCGGGACTGGGACGTGATGATGGCCAAGCTGCGCGGCCTGCTGCCGCGCCAGCATGAGCCACAGGTAGTGGGCCTGGCAGGTGAATGCCATGAGGTACTGGGTGCGTTCGTGCGGGGGCAGCTGATGGTGATGGTGGCCTTGGGCATCATCTATTCGGCCGGGCTGATGCTGGTTGGGCTGGAGCTGGGGCTGTTGATCGGCATGCTCGCCGGCCTGGCGGCCATTGTGCCGTACATGGGCTTCATCATTGGTATCGGAGCCGCGCTGGTGGCCGGCCTGTTCCAGTTCGGCGGCGACCTCTACCCGATGCTGGGCATTGTCGCCGTGTTCATGGTCGGCCAGGCGCTGGAAGGCATGGTGCTGACGCCGCTGCTGGTCGGCGACCGCATCGGCCTGCACCCGGTGGCGGTGATCTTTGCGATTCTTGCCGGCGGTGAGCTGTTCGGCTTTACCGGGGTGCTGCTGGCGCTGCCGGTGGCGGCGGTGATCATGGTGCTGTTGCGGCATGTGCATGATCTGTACAAGGAATCGGACATGTACGCCGGAGACATTGACCCGGAGTTGTGATGGCCGGCACGTTCATCCTTGGATTTGGGGCGCCTGTGAGATCGAATGACATACACCATCAGCCTCGCATTGGCGCAACTTGTTGATTTTACTTGTGCTATCCATTGCCGTGATTGTGCGCCCCGCGTTGCAGGTATAGACTTTGCACATTGTTCAGCAAAGGCCCCCTGCGGTCCTGTCGACCGCCCGCGAGCATGAAACCACCGATCCAGTTGCCCCTGGGTGTGCGCCTGCGCGATGACGCCACCTTCATCAACTACTATCCGGGCGCCAATGCTGCGGCATTGGGCTACGTCGAGCGGCTATGCGAAGCCGACGCCGGCTGGACCGAGAGCCTTATCTACCTGTGGGGCAAGCAGGGTGTTGGCCGTAGCCACCTGCTGCAGGCTGCCACCCACCGCTTCCAGCAGCGCGGCGAACCCGCTGTCTACCTTCCCCTGGCACAGTTGCTCGACCGCGGCGTAGAGTTGCTTGACTACCTCGCCCAGTACGAACTGGTATGCATCGACGACCTGCATGTGATCGCCGGCAAGGCCGACTGGGAAGAGGCTATGTTCCACCTGTTCAACCGCCTGCGTGACAGCGGCCGGCGCCTGCTGCTGGCTGCCTCGGCATCGCCGCGCGAACTGCCGATCAAGCTGCCGGACCTGAAGTCGCGCCTGACCCTGGCGTTGGTTTTCCAGATGCGTGGTCTGTCTGACGAAGACAAGCTGCGTGCCTTGCAGCTGCGCGCTTCCCGCCGTGGCCTGCACCTCACCGACGAAGTCGGCCATTTCATCCTTACCCGTGGCGCGCGCAGCATGAGCGCATTGTTCGACCTGCTGGAGCGCCTCGATCAGGCTTCGCTGCAGGCACAACGCAAGCTCACCATTCCTTTCCTCAAGGAAACCCTCGGCTGGTAACCCCCTGAAAACGCTGGGCCAGAGCGGCAAAACGAAAAAGTCACATCTTTTTCGATAAAATTTGCAAATGGCCATGATAGAGGGCATAGTTTCACCCTTCTAAAGGATTACAGACACGGTCGTGCCCATGCTGAAGCGCTTCGCACCCCTCGTGCCACTCGCACTCGTGACCCTGCTTTTTGGCTGCGCGGCTCAAGGCCCGGCGTCTCATTCAGAGCCACAGCCTCAGGATCACACCCCGATCGCCGCACAGTCGGCAATCAAGGCCAAAGCCTCGCCCTCGTCGGTGTTCGGCGAGCCGGAAGAACTGGCCACCGAAGATGACCTGGCGTCCTTCTCCAGCAGCAAGCCTTACCAGCTGCCAGTCCTGGCTGACAGCATTCTCGAGCGCGGCATGTCGTTGATCGGCACCCGCTACCGCTTTGGTGGTACCTCGGAAAAGTCTGGCTTCGACTGCAGTGGCTTCATCGGCTACCTGTTCCGCGAGGAGGCAGGTATGACCCTGCCACGCTCCACGCGTGAAATGATCAACGTCGATGCCCCTAAAGTGGCGCGCAACAAGCTCAAGCCAGGTGACCTGCTGTTCTTCAGCACCAATGGCCGCGGTCGCGTCAGCCATGCCGGCATCTACCTGGGTGATAACCAATTCATCCACTCCAGCAGCCGCCGTAGCGGTGGCGTGCGCATCGACAGCCTCGGTGATCGCTACTGGAGCAAGACCTTCATTGAGGCCAAGCGTGCCCTGGCCATGGCGCCGACGAATATCGCGCGCAACTGATGGCCAAATGATATATCCTGCCGCGGCGGCGATGCTTTGAAAAAAGCTCGCCGCCGTGCGCATTTACAGAAAGCGTCTAATCTAAATTCTCAACTCTTTTCGGCTGCTGCGCAGCGGTCTCAGACAGGATGTTCTGGCCATGATAAAGATGGCGCGCTTCGCATTTCTCTCCTTGGCAGCCTTGCTGGCTGCCTGCTCCAGCCGTGCGCCTGCGCCGGCCCCTGTGGTACAGCCGCAGGTGACCTACAGCCAGCCCAGCCCTTCGCCGATTGCAGACGACGTGTTGATTCGCGCCATCGGTCTGGTTGGCACGCCTTATCGCTGGGGTGGCAACACGCCGGACTCTGGCTTTGACTGCAGCGGGCTGATCAAGTACGTCTACCGAGATGCTGCCGGCATCAGCTTGCCGCGTTCGACGCGGGAAATGATCGTGATGCGTGCACCCACGGTGGATGCCAAGTCGTTGCAGTCGGGTGATTTGGTGTTCTTCGCCACCAGCGGCGGCTCGCAGGTCAGCCATGCCGGCATCTACGTCGGCGAGGGGCGCTTCGTGCATGCACCTTCTACGGGTGGCACGGTGCGCCTGGACTACCTGTCGAACAGCTACTGGGCCAAGGCTTACCTGCAGGCCAAGCGGGTGATCCCGCAAGGGCACCTGGCTCAGAACCCCTGAGGGGCGGGCGGCAGGTTCGGTTGACAGGCTGGCTCACCACGCCTTGAAGCTTGAATCGGGAAAGTGCTGGTTTTAATGGCGCGCATAGTCCATTTGCGATGGCGACTCTGACTCACCTTTTCGCCCTTACGGCGAGTCACTTTTTGTCAACGCGACAAAAAGTAACCAAAAAACGCTGCGCTCCCATCATCCGGCCCCTACGCTGCGCTCCGGGGTTCCCTCGCTCCGGCCTCCTGAAGTCGCAATCTGCGTTGCCTGAGCTACCGCGCGCTTAGAAGCAAGATCAAAAGCGAAAAGCGAAAAGCGCCAAGCGATCGCAAGCCACAGGGCCGGCGGGGCTCTAGCTGTTGCTTTTGCTTCTAAGCGCGCGGTAGCCCAGGCGACACAGATTGCGACTTCAGTAGGCCGAGCGAAGGGCATGCGGAGGGAGGTGACGGGCATGGATGCCCGTCAAGCGCTGAGGCCCCATGGATGGGGCCTTCGGCGCGTACTCCCGGGAGCATGCCCGTAGCGAGGGGACCCCGGAGCGTAGCGTAGGGGCCGGATGATGGGAGCGGACGGTTTTTGGTTCCTTTTTGCCAGGACAAAAAGGGACCCGCCGTAAGGGCGGAAAGGTGAGTAGGCGCCACTATCGCGAATGAATGTCTGCGTGATGTGAAAGCCCACAACCCAAAAGCCCAAAAGCCCAAAAGCCAAAGCGCCGGTTCCCTTTGAAAAAATGAATGCTGACGGTGATACCGCCCCCCGCCGTCAAGCAAAACGCCTGTTCGACAGCAAACGGGCCGCTTGGATTGACGCTATGGGTGCAACCCTCTAACCTTCGCGCGTGTTTCAGGTGCCCTGCCAGCCTCGACTGGGCAGGGTGAAACTGGGAAGCCGGTGGGCGCCAGCGTGGCGCGATTCCGGCGCTGCCCCCGCAACGGTAGGTGAGTCGCGGCCGCGCATGGCCACTGGGTGCCAACACCCGGGAAGGCGCGCAGGCCAGGGCCTAGGCCCGCTCACAAGCCCGGAGACCGGCCTGATATCTGCCAACGGCATCACGGAGGGTGATGCGCGGTGCACCGTGGCGCTTGCCATGGCCCCTGCGCGCTCTCCGTCTGCCTGCCTATTACCTGTCGTCGCGCGTTGCCGCGGTGCCAGCCAGCGGAGAACCCTGATGAGCGAATCCACCGAACGCGACGAACGCCACCTGGCGCGTATGCAGCGCAAGAAGGCGGTCATCGACGAACGTATCGCCAACTCCCCCAACGAATGCGGCTTGCTGCTGGTGCTAACCGGCAATGGCAAGGGCAAGAGCAGCTCGGCTTTCGGCATGCTCGCGCGCGCTTTGGGCCATGGCATGCAGTGCGGCGTGGTGCAGTTCATCAAGGGCCGCAACAGCACCGGCGAAGAGCTGTTTTTCCGGCGCTTCCCCGAGCAGGTGCGCTACCACGTGATGGGCGAAGGCTTTACCTGGGAAACCCAGGACCGTCAACGCGACATCGCTGCGGCCGAAGCGGCCTGGGCGGTGTCGCGCCAGCTGCTGCAGGACCCGAACGTACAGTTTGTGGTGCTGGACGAGCTGAACATTGCGCTCAAGCATGGCTACCTCGACCTCGATCAGGTGTTGTCCGACATCCAGGCCCGCCCGCCGATGCAGCATGTGATCGTCACTGGCCGTGCAGCCAAGCCTGAGATGATCGAACTGGCCGACACCGTGACCGAGATGGGCATGCTCAAGCATGCCTTCCAGGCCGGCATCCGCGCACAGAAGGGCGTCGAACTGTGAGCCAGGCGCGCCATTGCCCCGCCGTGTTGATCGCGGCACCCGCTTCTGGCCAGGGCAAGACAACGGTTACTGCCGCACTGGCCCGCCTGCACCGAAATCTCGGGCGCAAGGTGCGGGTGTTCAAGTGCGGGCCAGACTTCCTTGACCCGATGATCCTGGAAAGGGCCAGCGGCGCGCCGGTGTACCAGTTGGACCTGTGGATGATCGGCGCGGAGGAAAGCCGCCGGCTATTGTGGGAAGCCGCCGGGGAGGCCGACCTGATCCTGATCGAAGGCGTGATGGGGCTGTTCGATGGCACCCCGTCCAGTGCCGACCTGGCGCGCCATTTTGGCGTACCGGTGCTGGCGGTGATAGATGGCACAGCCATGGCCCAGACCTTCGGTGCATTGGCCCTGGGCCTGGCGCGTTACCAGGCCGACTTACCGTTTGCCGGCGTGCTGGCCAACCGGGTGGGCAGCCTGCGCCACGCACAATTGCTGGAGGGCAGCCTGACCGAGGGCCTGCGCTGGTATGGCGGTTTGTCCCGCGAGCGCGGCATCGAGCTGCCCAGCCGCCATCTGGGGCTGGTCCAGGCCAGTGAGCTGAATGACCTGGATGCCCGCCTGGATGCTGCTGCCGAGGCGCTAGGTGGCAGTTGTGACGCCGCCTTGCCGCCGCCGGTGAGCTTTGCCGCACCGCAGCCTCAAGCCTGCGTGGCCGCGCTGGCCGGTGTGCGAATCGGCGTGGCGCGGGACGAGGCGTTCGCCTTCACCTATGGCGCCAACCTCGACCTGCTGCGCAACCTCGGCGCCCATCTGGAATTCTTCTCGCCGTTGCACGACCGCGAGTTGCCGGAGGTCGATAGCCTGTACCTGCCGGGCGGCTACCCGGAGCTGCATCACCGGGCGCTGGCAGCGAACGCATCGATGTGCGAGGCGATCCGCACCCACCACGCACAGGGTAAGCCGTTGTTGGCCGAATGCGGCGGCATGCTGTACCTGCTCGATGCCTTGACCGATGTGGCA
This sequence comes from Pseudomonas sp. DCB_BI, assembly GCF_026240995.1. Taxonomy (NCBI): domain Bacteria; kingdom Pseudomonadati; phylum Pseudomonadota; class Gammaproteobacteria; order Pseudomonadales; family Pseudomonadaceae; genus Pseudomonas; species Pseudomonas sp. DCB_BI. Next base: position 28,949 of record NZ_JAPFCG010000013.1, read on the forward strand.
GGCGAACGCGCCGAACTGCTTGGCCTGCTGTCGGGCGAGGCGACCATGCAGAAGCGCCTCGCGGCCCTGGCGCTGCAGGCGGTGGAGTTACCGGAAGGTACCTTGCGCGGGCACACCTATCACCATTCGCTGACCAGCACCGGGCTGGAGCCGATTGCCCGCGGCCTGAGCCCCAATGGCGGGCGCGGCAACGAAGCGGTGTACCGTCTGGGGCGGTTGACGGCCTCCTACGTGCACTTCTACTTCCCTTCCAACCCGGATGCGGCGGCGGCGCTGTTGCGACCATGAGCGAACACGCTTTCAGCGACACCGAACGCGCCGCGATCTACCGCGTCATCGGCGAGCGCCGCGACATGCGCCACTTCGCTGGCGGCCAGGTTGAGCCTGCCTTGCTCGGTCGCCTGCTGGCCGCTGCGCACCAGGCGCCCAGCGTCGGGCTCATGCAGCCTTGGCGCTTCATCCGCATTACCCGGCGCGAGCTGCGTGGGCAGATCCAGGCCTTGGTTGAGGCGGAGCGCGTGCGCACTGCCGCGGCATTGGGCGAACGCTCCGACGACTTCATGAAGCTGAAGGTGGAAGGCATCAACGACTGTGCCGAACTGCTGGTGGCAGCCTTGATGGACAACCGCGAACCGCACATTTTCGGCCGCCGCACCCTGCCGGAAATGGACCTGGCCTCGCTGGCCTGTGCCATCCAGAACCTGTGGCTGGCAGCCCGTGGCGAAGGGCTGGGGATGGGCTGGGTGTCGCTGTTCGACCCGCTTGAACTGGCGGCGCTGCTGGGTATGCCTGCGGGTGCCAAGCCGGTCGCGGTGCTGTGCCTGGGCCCGGTCACCGAGTTTTACCCAGTGCCGATGCTGGTGCAGGAAAACTGGGCCGAAGCACGGCCTTTGAGTGAAATGCTGTTTGAGAACCAATGGGGAGAGCAGCAATGAGCGTGGCCTTGCTGACCGTGGCCGGGGTGGCCCTGGATGCATTGCTGGGCGAACCGCAGCGGCGCCATCCACTGGTGGCCTTCGGCAAGATGGCCAGCAACCTCGAGCGCCGATTGAATGCTGGCGGTCGTGGTTGGCGCAGTCATGGCGTGAGCGCCTGGGTTCTGGCGGTATTACCGCTGACCCTGGTGGCGCTGGTGCTGTCCTGGCTGCCGTATGTCGGCTGGCTGGTGGATGTGCTGGCGTTGTACTGTGCGGTGGGGTTGCGCAGCCTGGGCGAGCATGTGCTGCCGGTAGCCAACGCCTTGCGGCAGGGTGACCTGGAGGAAGCGCGGCGCCGGGTCGGCTTTTTGGTCAGCCGCGAAACCCGCGAACTGGACGAGCCGGCGGTGGCCCGGGCGGCCACCGAGTCGGTGCTGGAGAACGGCAGTGATGCCGTGTTCGCTGCGCTGTTCTGGTTTGTCGTGGCTGGCGCACCAGGCGTGGTGCTGTACCGCCTGAGCAATACCCTGGATGCCATGTGGGGTTACCGCAACGAACGCTTCGAGCGCTTTGGCTGGTGTGCGGCGCGCATCGACGACGTCCTCAACTATATTCCCGCAAGGCTGGTGGCGCTCACCTATGCGCTGCTCGGCAAGACCCGCCTGGCCCTGGCCTGCTGGCGCAGGCAGGGCCCGCTGTGGGACAGCCCCAACGCCGGGCCGGTGATGGCTGCCGGCGCCGGGGCGCTGGGCGTGGAGCTCGGCGGCCCGGCGGTTTACCACGGCGAATTGCACGAGCGGCCTCGCCTGGGTGAAGGGCCGATGGCCGATGCCGACGCCATCGAACGCGGTTGGGGCCTGGTGCAGCGCGGCGTCTGGCTGTGGCTGCTGGTGATCTGCCTGGGGGCTTATATCAATGCTTGAACACGGTGGTCGCCTGCTGCGCGCGGTGCGCCAATACGGAATTGCCCGCGAGCAGTGGCTCGACTTGTCCAGCGGCATTGCGCCCTGGCCGTTCCCGATTCCGGCAATTCCACTCGATGCCTGGGCCCGCCTGCCGGAAACCGAGGACGGCCTGGAAGACAGCGCGCGTGCCTATTATGGCGCCAGCCAGTTGCTGCCGGTGGCCGGCTCGCAGGCGGCTATCCAGGCGTTGCCGCTGATGCGCGCAGCCTGCCGGGTCGGGGTGCTTTCACCCTGTTATGCCGAGCATCCGTATGCCTGGCAGCGCGCAGGGCATCAGCTGGTGGAGCTGGGCGAAAGCCAGGTTGAGGCGGCGCTCGACAGCCTCGACGTGCTGGTGCTGGTCAACCCCAACAACCCCACCGGGCACCGAGTGCCGCGTGATCGCCTGCTGGCCTGGCATGCTCGTCTGGCCGCGCGGGGTGGCTGGCTTGTAGTTGATGAAGCCTTCATGGACAACACCCCGGCAGGCAGCGTGATGGACTGCGCCGAGCGCCCGGGCCTGATTGTGCTGCGCTCGTTCGGCAAGTTCTTCGGCCTGGCCGGGGTACGCCTTGGTTTCGTCGCTGCCGAGCACAGCCTGCTGCTGCGGCTGGCCGAATGGCTTGGGCCATGGACGGTGAATGGCCCGACCCGGGTGCTGGCACAGGCCAGCCTGGCTGATCAGGCTGCGCAGCGTACGCAGATCGAACGCTGTGCCGCGGCCAGCCACCGGCTCGCAGCGATGCTGAGCGGTGCTGGCCTGGCGCCCAGTGGTGGCTGCGACCTGTTCCAGTACGTGCGCAGCGAACGTGCTGCGCGATTGCACGACTTTCTCGCCCGCCGCGGCATCCTGGTGCGCCTGTTCGAACACCCTGCGGCGGTGCGCCTGGGCCTGCCTGCCTCTGAAGTGGATGAGCAGCGCCTGGCGCTGGCCTTGGCGGCCTATCAAAAGGAAACGGCATGACCACCCTCATGGTGCAAGGCACCACTTCCGACGCCGGCAAGAGCACGCTGGTGACCGCGCTGTGCCGCTGGCTGTTGCGCCAGGGTATCGGTGTGGTGCCGTTCAAACCGCAGAACATGGCGTTGAACAGTGCCGTGACCGCCGATGGCGGTGAAATCGGCCGCGCCCAGGCGGTACAGGCCCAGGCCTGCCGATTGGCGCCGCATACCGACATGAACCCGGTGCTGCTCAAGCCCAACAGCGATACCGGCGCCCAGGTGATCATCCAAGGCCGCGCCGTTACCAGCATGAACGCAGTGGCCTACCACGATTACAAGGCGATCGCCATGCAGGCAGTGTTGGCCTCGCACCAGCGCCTGAGTGCCGCCTGGCCGGTGGTGATGGTTGAAGGCGCAGGGTCGCCGGCGGAGATCAACCTGCGTGCTGGCGACATCGCCAACATGGGCTTTGCCGAAGCAGTGGACTGCCCGGTGATCCTGGTCGCCGATATCAACCGTGGTGGGGTGTTCGCCCATCTGGTGGGCACCCTGGAGCTGCTTTCGCCCAGTGAGCAGGCTCGGGTGAAAGGGTTTGTGATCAACCGCTTCCGTGGCGACATCGCGCTGTTGCAACCGGGGCTGGATTGGCTGGAGCAGCGCACCGGCAAACCGGTGCTGGGCGTACTGCCTTACGTCACCGACCTGCACCTGGAGGCCGAAGACGGTATCGACATGCGCCAGGGCGCGAAGCACGAACGCGTGCTCAAGGTGATCGTGCCGGTATTGCCGCGTATCAGTAACCACACCGATTTCGACCCACTGCGCCTGCACCCGCAGGTAGACCTGCAGTTCATCGCCGCGGGCCAGCCGATCCCCGCTGCCGACCTGATCATCCTGCCAGGCTCCAAAAGTGTGCGGGGCGATCTGGCGCAGTTGCGCGAGCGCGGCTGGGACAAGGCCATCGATCGGCATCTGCGCTATGGCGGCAAGCTGATCGGTATTTGCGGTGGCCTGCAGATGCTTGGCCGCGCGGTGCATGACCCGCTCGGGCTGGAGGGGGCTGCTGGCTCAAGCGCGGGGCTGGGCCTGTTCGATTACACCACGGTGCTTGAAGCAGAGAAGCAGCTGCGCAACGTGGCGGGCACGCTCAACCTTGAAGCCTCGCCGGTCAGCGGTTACGAGATCCATGCCGGAGTCACCACCGGCCCGGCTCTGGAGCGGCCTGCCATGCAGTTGGCAGATGGCCGCTGCGATGGCGCCATCAGTGCCGACGGGCAGGTGCTTGCCACCTACCTGCATGGTCTGTTCGAAGGTAGCCAGTCGTGCGCTGCGTTGCTGCGCTGGGCTGGCCTGGAGGATGTGCAGATGATTGATTACGAGGCCCTGCGCGAGCGCGACATCGAGCGCCTGGCCGACCTGGTGGAAACGCACCTGGACACCGCGCGCCTGCGCCAGCTGTGTGGGGTGGCCTGAAATGCTTAACCTGATCCTTGGCGGCGCGCGTTCCGGCAAGAGCCGCCTGGCCGAACAGCTGGCCAGTGCCAGCGGGCTGCCCGTGACCTACATTGCCACCAGTCAGCCGCTGGATGGTGAAATGAACGAACGCGTTCAGCTGCACCGCCAGCGTCGCCCTGCTGATTGGGGGTTGATTGAAGAGCCTCTGGCCTTGGCTGCCGTGCTGCGCGCCGAGGCGGACGAAGGGCGCTGCTTGCTGGTCGATTGCCTGACCCTGTGGTTGACCAACCTGTTGATGCTCGAAGACGAACAGCGCCTGGCCGAGGAGCGTGATGCCTTGCTGGCTTGCCTGGAACAGTTGCCCGGCAGCCTCATTCTGGTCAGTAACGAAACCGGCCTGGGCGTGGTGCCCATGGGCGAGCTGACCCGGCGTTATGTCGACCTGGCCGGCTGGCTGCACCAAGCCGTGGCCGAGCGCTGTCAGCGCGTGGTGCTGACCGTGGCCGGCCTGCCCCTGATACTCAAAGGACCTGCTCTATGACTCAAGCCTGGTGGCGCGAAGCCTGCCAACCTCTGGACAACGCCGCCATGGACAAGGCCCGCGCCCGTCAGCAACAGCTGACCAAACCTGCCGGCTCGCTGGGCCAGCTCGAAGGCCTGGCCATTCAGCTGGCTGGCTTGCAGGGGCAAGAACGCCCCTCGCTCGATAAGGCCGCGATCGGCATTTTTGCCGGCGACCACGGCGTGGTCGAGGAGGGCATCTCGGCTTACCCGCAGGCGGTGACTGGGCAGATGCTGCGCAACTTCGTCGGCGGCGGCGCCGCTATCAGCGTGCTGGCGCGGCAACTGCAGGCCAGCCTGGACGTGGTCGATCTCGGCACCATCGACCCACAGCTGGAACTGCCCGGCGTGCGCCATCTGCGCCTCGGCGCCGGCACCGCCAACTTTGCCCGCCAGCCGGCGATGACCGAGGCCCAACTGCAAGCCGCCTTGCAGGCCGGGCGCGAGAGCGCGCTGCGTGCAGCCGAACAGGGCGCGCAGTTGTTCATCGGTGGCGAAATGGGCATTGGCAACACCACGGCGGCCGCGGCCTTGGCCAGCGTCCTGCTGGGCTGCCCGGCAGCAGAACTGAGCGGGCCGGGCACCGGCTTGGACAACGCCGGGGTGCGGCACAAGGCTGAGGTCATCGAGCGGGCGTTGCAACTGCATGGCTTGCGTGCCGAGGAGCCGCTGCAAGCGTTGGCTTGTGTAGGTGGTTTCGAGATTGCCGCGCTGGCCGGTGCCTACCTGGGCTGCGCGCAGGCAGGCGTCGTGGTGCTGGTGGACGGCTTCATCTGCAGCGTCGCTGCGCTGGTGGCGGTACGTCTCAACCCGCAGTGTCGGGCCTGGTTGCTGTTCGCCCATCAAGGGGCCGAGCCTGGGCACAAGGCCTTGCTCGCTGCGCTGCAGGCTGAGCCGTTGCTGGCCCTGGGCCTACGCCTGGGCGAGGGCAGTGGCGCTGCCTTGGCAGTGCCACTGTTGCGCCTGGCCTGTGCGCTGCACGGGCAGATGGCGACCTTTGCCGAGGCCGCGGTGGCGGACCGTCCGGCATGATCCTCGATCTGCTGCGCCACGGTGAAACCGAGCAGGGCGGCCTGCGCGGCAGCCTTGACGATGCCTTGACTGAAAAGGGCTGGGCGCAGATGCGCAGTGCCGTGGCCGAGGCCGGCCCGTGGCAGGTGCTGGTCAGCTCGCCGCTGCAGCGTTGTGCGCGTTTTGCCGATGAGCTGGGTGCGCGCCTGGATGTGCCGGTGCAGCGCGAACCGCGTTTGCAGGAGCTGCATTTTGGCGATTGGGAAGGCCACAGCGCTGCGCAGATCATGGAAACCCAGGCGGATGCACTCGGGCGTTTCTGGGCTGACCCCTACGCCTTCACGCCGCCCAATGGTGAGCCGGTCGAAGCGTTCTCCGAGCGGGTGTTGGCGGCAGTCGAGGGTTTGCGCCTTCAACATGCCGGCAAGCGCGTGCTGCTGGTCACCCATGGTGGAGTGATGCGCCTGCTGCTGGCCCGTGCTCGTGGTTTGCCGAGAGAGCACTTGCTGCAGGTCGAAGTCGGGCATGGCGCGTTGATGCGGCTGGTTTCGGATGACAGCGGGCAGTGGGTCGAGGAAGTTTGAGATGTTGCCTTTCTGGATAGCCTTGCAGTTTCTCAGCAGCCTGCCGGTGAGCCTGCCGGGCATGCCGGCGCCCCGTGATACCGGGCGCTCATTATTGTGCTATCCGCTGGTCGGGCTGCTGTTCGGCCTGCTGTTGTGGCTGGCGAGCCATCTGCTGCAAGGCACGTCGGCGCCGCTGCATGCGGCGTTGCTGCTGACGCTGTGGGTGCTGCTCAGTGGTGCCTTGCACCTGGATGGCCTGGCGGACAGCGCCGATGCCTGGCTAGGCGGCTTTGGCGACCGTGAGCGCACCTTGCGCATCATGAAGGATCCGCGCAGTGGGCCCATTGCCGTGGTCACCCTGGTGGTGGTGCTGCTGCTGAAGTTTTGCGCCCTGTGGGTACTGGTAGAGCAGGGAGTTGGCGTGCAGTTGCTGCTGGCGCCACTGATCGGGCGGGCGGCGATGCTGGGGTTGTTTCTCTGCACGCCTTATGTTCGGCCAGGTGGCTTGGGCCAGGCGCTGGCCGAGTACCTGCCCCGACGTGCAGCCGGGTGGGTGTTGCTGGGCACTGCGCTGTTCTGCCTGTGCCTGGGCGGATGGGCCGTGCTGCTGGCGCTGATGGTGTTCGCCTGGTTGCGGCAGATGATGTGTCGGCGCTTGGGCGGGACCACCGGGGATACCGCAGGCGCAATGCTGGAGCTGCTCGAACTGACCGTAGTGCTGGCGCTGGCATTGGGCATTTGAACCGTTGCCTTGCGCAGCATCTGCAGGCGCAAACTGTCGAAGGTGAGGCGGTTTCTGTAAGACGTTTCTGAGCAGAAACGGATGGTAACTGTCTGGAAAAACCCAGAAACTGCGCAGATCTTTCAGTTGGCTTATGCTCCCGGTTTTGGTCGAAGGGGAGGATCTGCCCATGCGTCATTACGTGCTCACGATCTTGTTGATAGCCATGAGTCCCGCTGTGTTTGCAGCTGACCTCATGGCGTTCTGGGACGCCCCCCGCCACGGCGGCAACAGCTTCAACCGATTGCCACCCGACCAAGCCTATTTCGATGCCTTGAGCGGCTACGGTGCCACCTGGGTGCGGCTTTCCTACGACAAATGGCAACCGGCAGACCGTGATTTCCTCCTCGGCAACGCTGATTCCTATGTCGGCCTGCCCGCTGCCGATTTGGCGACGCTGCGCGCCACGCTCGACCGTGCGCACCAGGCGGGGCTGAAGGTGGTCATCGCGCCGCTCTCGCTGCCCGGCATGCGTTGGTCGCAAAACAACCAGGGCCGGTTCGATGACCGTCTGTGGCAGGACAAACGCTTCTGGTTACAGGCTGCAGGTTTCTGGCAGGACATGGCGCGTGAACTGAAAGGCCACCCAGCCATCGCCGCCTACAACCTGATCAATGAGCCTGCGCCAGAAAAGCACAGCGACTTGGCCGAGCATGCTGACCCTGGGCAGATGCAGCAGTGGTATGCCCGAGAACAGGGCGGTGCGCGTGATCTGCCGGCGTTATACCGGCAACTGATAGCGGCCATTCGCGAGGAGGACTCTGACACGCCGATCATGGTCGATGCCGGCTGGTTCGCGGCTGCAGATGCGTTCGCATACTGGCCGAGCGCCCTGGAAGACCAGCGGGTACTGTACAGCGTGCACATGTACGAGCCTTATCATGTGACCAGCTCGCCCAACATGGCGCGCAAACAGCCCATCGCCTATCCCGGCCCCGCACCGTTTGCCGGGCAAACCCAGCAGTGGAACAGGCAGCGCGTGGAGCAGTACCTGCAGCAACCAATGGCGTGGGCAGAGGCCATGAACGTGCCGCGTTCACGCCTGGTGGTGGGCGAGTTCGGCTGCATGCGCCGGTTGCCGGGTTGCCTGCAGTATCTCGAGGACGTGCTCGGAGTCATGGAGCGCGATCAGTTGCACTGGGCGTTCTATAGCTTCCGCGAAGACAGCTGGGATGGCATGGACTACGAACTGGGGTCGGCCAAGGTGCCGTGGCGCTATTGGCAGGCGATTGACCAGGGGGCGCCGGACCCGCTGCCGCGCAAGGCCACGGTGGAGTTCGAGCCCATCCGCAAGCGCTTGGCCCCAGGTTGGCTTGAAGCCAGACCATGAAATTGATTGCAACACTGGTGACGCGGGTATATACACGTATCCATGCTGACCAGTGAATGCATCTGTACCCATTTGCGTCGGGCCGCCCGTGGGGTGAGCCGGCATTACGACGAGGCCCTTGCCGGCTTCGGGGTCAATGTCGCGCAGTTTTCCCTGTTACGGCACCTGCAAAGGCTCGACCGCCCCAGCATTACCACCCTCGCCGAGGCCATGGGCCTTGAGCGCAGCACCTTGGGCCGTAACCTGCGGGTGCTGGAGGCCGAGGGGCTGGTGGCACTGGCCGGTGGCGACGACCAGCGCAACCGCGTGGTGCTATTGACCGATGCGGGTGTGCAGTTGCTGCAGGCAGCCCACCCCGCCTGGGAAAAGGCCCAGGTCGAGTTGGTGGCGCGGCTGGGGGAAGGGCAGCGGGATGAACTGGTGCGTTTGCTGGACCAACTGGCCTGAATCGATACGACTATGAGCGGGTATATACCCGCAAAAACCTTGTGATGTGCTGGAGATAACGACAATGACTTCGGTGTGGCGTACCAGCGGATGGGTATTGTTGGGGGCGGCTTTGATCCTGGCGCTGTCCCTGGGTGTGCGGCACGGCTTTGGCCTGTTCCTGGCACCCATGAGCGCCGATTTCGGTTGGGGGCGCGAGGTGTTCGCCTTCGCAATTGCCTTGCAGAACCTGATCTGGGGGCTGGCGCAGCCGTTCGCGGGTGCCCTGGCCGACCGCCTGGGCGCGGCAAAGGTAGTGATCATTGGCGGCATTCTGTATGCCGGCGGCCTGATCCTGATGGGCATGGCTGACTCGGCCTGGTCGTTGTCGCTGAGTGCCGGCTTGCTGATCGGCATTGGCCTTTCCGGCACCTCGTTCTCGGTCATTCTGGGCGTAGTCGGGCGTGCAGTGCCTGCCGAGAAGCGCAGCATGGCCATGGGCATCGCCAGTGCCGCTGGCTCGTTCGGTCAGTTCGCCATGCTGCCGGGTACCCTGGGCCTGATCCAGTGGCTGGGCTGGTCGGCAGCGTTGCTGGTGCTGGGGTTGATGGTGGCGTTCATCGTGCCCTTCGTCGGCCTGCTGCGTGACCGCCCGTTGCCCAGTAGTGCTACCGAGCAGACGCTGGGCCAGGCACTACGCGAGGCCTGCTCGCATTCGGGGTTCTGGTTGCTGGCGCTGGGCTTTTTTGTCTGTGGCTTCCAGGTCGTGTTCATTGGTGTGCACCTGCCGGCCTACCTGGTTGACCAGCACCTGGCCGCAACTACCGGTACCACGGTGCTGGCGTTGGTTGGCCTGTTCAATATCGTTGGTACCTTCACCGCTGGTTGGCTGGGCGGGCGCATGTCCAAGCCGCGCTTGCTGACCGGGCTGTACCTGTTGCGTGCGGTGGTGATCGTGCTGTTCCTGTGGGCGCCGGTGAGCGAGTTCAGTGCGTATCTGTTCGGCATCGCCATGGGCCTTTTGTGGCTTTCCACGGTGCCGCTGACCAATGGCACCGTGGCCACGGTGTTCGGCGTGCGCAACTTGTCCATGCTGGGCGGTATCGTGTTCCTGTTCCACCAGCTGGGTGCCTTCCTGGGTGGCTGGCTGGGCGGGGTCGTGTATGACCGTACCGGCAGCTACGACTTGGTCTGGCAAATTTCCATCCTGCTTAGCCTGTTGGCTGCAGCCCTTAATTGGCCCGTGCGCGAACGCCCGGTTGCCCGCCTGCAGGCACAGGCCGCATGAACCGCTACCTGACCCGTGGCTTGCTGGCCGTCGCTGCGCTGGCGCTATTGGCGCTGGTGTGGTGGGGGTGGCACCGGGGTGGGATGGCGTTGATGCAACTGGGCATGGGGGTTTGTTAGGCGATAGGGCCGCCTTTTCATGGCTCCCGGAAGCGGGTCTTTTGCTCGGAGGTAGCGCTCATTCAGTGTTGTGGTGCGGGCCACATGTCTCGATGCGTCGGCTATGGGTTCGTAACGCAAAGTGGGCATTCGCGTGCTTCTGGCGCTACCCTGCAGGTTCAAGGATTCAATGCGGGAGAACGAACCATGCGTGCACATGGGTTTGCGGTGCCGGTGCTAGCGTTACTTGCCAGCGCATCGAGCTGGGCTGCCGATTGCCCGGCGTTGTTGCAGGGCAGCTTGCCGGAGTTGCGGGGCAAGGGCCAGGTCGAGCTGTGCGAACGGTTTGCGGGCAAGCCGCTGGTGGTGGTGAATACTGCGAGTTACTGCGGGTTTGCGCCGCAGTTCGAGGGGCTTGAGGCGACTTACAAGCACTATCACGAGCAGGGCCTGGAGATGCTCGGCGTGCCGTCCAATGACTTCAAGCAGGAAGACGCCGACAGCGAGAAGACCGCGAAGGTCTGTTATGCCAACTATGGCGTTACTTTCACCATGACCAAGACCCAGCCGGTGCGGGGTAAAGATGCGATACCGCTGTTCGCCGAGCTGGCCAACCAGAGTAGTGCGCCGAAGTGGAATTTCTACAAGTATGTTGTGGATCGCAAGGGCAAGGTGATCGGAAATTTCTCCAGCCTCACCAAGCCGGATGATCCAGCGTTCCGGGCAGCGATTGAAAAGGCTATCGCCTCGAAGCAGTAACCTGGTTGCTGGTTGCTGGTTGCTGGTTGCTGGTTGCCGGTTGCCGGTTGCCGGTTACTGGTGCTTGCTTTGGCTCTAGCTCTTGCTCCGGTTTTTGATTCTGCTTCTAAGTGCGCGATAGTTCAGGCGACACAGGTTGCGACTTCAGTAGGCCGAGCGAAGGGCATGCGGAGGGAGGTGACGGGCATGGATGCCCGTCAAGCGCTGAGGCCCCATGGATGGGGCCTTCGGCGCGTACTCCCGGGAGCATGCCCGTAGCGAGGGGACCCCGGAGCGTAGCGTAGGGGCCGGATGATGGGAGCCAGCGTTTTTTGGTTACTTTTTGTCGCGTTTGACAAAAAGTGACCCGCCGTAAGGGCGGAAAGGTGACTGCGCGCCGCCTTTGAAAATGAATGTTGACTGTGATGTTGATGCCCACGCCTTGAGGCGGAAAGCGAAAAGCGAAAAGCGGAAAGCGGAAAGCGAAAAGCGGAAAGCGCTGGTTTTGATGGCGCGCATAGGCCGGTTGCGATGGCGACTCTGACTCACCTTTTCGCCCTTACGGCGAGTCACTTTTTGTCAAACGCGACAAAAAGTAACCAAAAAACGCTGCGCTCCCATCATCCGGCCCCTGCGCTGCGCTCCGGGGTTCCCTCACTCCGGCATTGCTCCCGGCAGGACCGCGCCGAAGGCCCCATCCTGGGGCCTCAGCGCTTGACGGGCATCCATGCCCGTCACCTGCCTCCGCAATGCCTGCGTTCGGCCTCCTGAAGTCGCGAAGATCAAGATCAAGATCAAGATCAAGATCAAGATCAAGATCAAGATCAAGATCAAGATCAAGATCGAGATCGAGATCGAGATCGAGACAGCGGCGTTTCTTGCGGGCTGTGTTACTTCGTATGCACCGTACACGCCACCAGCCTCACCACCACTGGCCGCACCACCAACACGCAAACAAACGCCACCGGCATCGCCAACTGATAAGCCTTCAGCACATTGCTCAGGTACTCCGGGGTAATCCCCGCATTCGCCGCAGTGATCACGAAACACATCAACAGCGCCATGATCGACGACATGTAAAAAGCGAAAACGTAGGGCGTGGCGGCTGGGTGCAATTTGCGTCGGCTGCGCGCTTGGGAAAGGTTGTTCATGCAAGCTCCTGAAAATGGATGGAGCTGCAGGTTAGCAACGCGCGTAGTCGCAGCTGTAGACCAGCAGGATTGAGTACTTTATAAAGAAATTCTTACGAATCCACGAGCCTTCCCATGGACCTGCTCAACGCCATCCGTTGCTTCATCAAGGTGGTTGAAGCCGGCAGCATCGTCGCTGGCGCCCGCAACCTGGGTCTCACCCCGGCGGCGGTCAGCCAGAACCTGGCCCGGTTGGAAGGCCACCTGCAGGTGCGCCTGCTCAGCCGCAGTACACGCAGTATGGCCCTGACACCCGCTGGCACTCAGTATTACCAGCGGGTCAGCCATATAGAGCGTGACCTCGCCCTCGCCGAGCAAGCCGTCACCACCCCGGACAGTGAACCTCAGGGGCGGCTTTGTATTGCCTCGACGACAGCCTTCGGCCGCCATGTGCTGGCGCCACTGATCCCCGCATTCAGCGCCCGCTATCCGCTGCTTTCGATAGAATTGGTAACGACTGATCGCCGGGTCAACCATGCGCGTGAAGACGTTGACGTGAGCTTGCGCATCGCACCGCAACTGGAAGACCAGCTGTTGGCCCGGCACATCGCCCGCATCCCGTTCATTTGCTGTGCATCGCCCGGGTACCTGCAAAATGCCGGTGAGCCGGCCACACCGGAGGCCTTGCGCGATCATCGCTGCCTGGTGTTCCGCTACCCCGTGGACGGCCGCTTCCTGCGATGGGGATTCATGCGCGACGGACTGCGCTTTGAGCCAGTATTTGGCAACGTGCTGATAAGCGATGACATCGACGCCCTTACCCAGATGGCCCTCCACGATGGAGGCATAACCCGGCTGGCCGAGTTCATCGTGCGGCCGCACTTGGCTTCTGGCGCCTTGGTGCCATTGTTCGAATTCAGTGACAGTGGCCAGGCCTACGCCCAGACTGAACCCATGGACATCTATCTGTGCTTGGCTGACCGTTTTGCCATGACGACGAAAGTGCGAGTGTTCATGGACTACCTGCGCGAATGCCTGGGTGATAGCTGGCAGGTGCAGGAATGAAAAAACCGCCACGAAGGCGGTTTTTCTTGCAACGCACAAGAATCAGAAACGGTAGGTGAGGGATGCACCGATACCGTGAGCGCTGTTCTCGTACTTGGCCTGGTAGCTACCCTTGGTTGCGCTGACCTGATTGACCTTGGTGTCCTCTTCCCACAGATAGGAATAGGCCACGTCGATGGTCATGTCGTCGTTCGGGCTCCAGCCGGCACCCAGGCTGAAGATCTTGCGGTCACCGGTCGGGATGCGTGGCGAACGGTCGTGGTTGTTGGTTGGCGACTGGTCGACGGTGAAGCCGGTGCGCAGCACCCACTCCTTGTTCACCTTGTAGGATGCACCAATGGCGTGGGCCCAGGTGTCATGCCAGTTCTGCTCTTCGGTGATGGTCTCGAACGCCGAACCAGCCAATGGTGCCGGTACATCGTTCTGGACGGTGATGTTCTCCAGGCGGCTCCAGCGCGTCCAGGTGCTGCCTGCGTACAGGGTCCACTGGTCGTCCAGTTCGTGGGTAACCGAAAGGTCGACAGACTCCGGCGTCTTGATCTTCAGCGTGGCGTCGAACTTGTCGCCGTCGAACGGCCCGATCAGCGGGGTGCTGACACGGGTCTTGCCCTCCAGCTTGTAGTCGACCATCGAGTGGTAGGTCAGGCCGACGCGGGTACGGTCGGTGGCCTGGACCAGGATACCGATGTTGTAGCCAATGGCAGTGTCATCACCCTTGATCTTGACTTCGCCGTCGTTACTGCCCGGGCTGAACGGGTTGATCAGGCTTGAGCCCAGTTCGCCCTCGATGCGGTTGATGGTCGGGCCGAAACCAATCGAGACCTTGTCGTTGAAGGCATAGCTGACAGTCGGCTGGAAAGTGACAACCTGTACGTGGCTTTTCTTGCCCCAGTAACGTGCGGCGTCATCACTGCCGTAGTCGGTTACCAGGCCGAACGGTACATAGACACCGAAGCCTACGCTCCAGTGGTCATCGATCGGCTTGACGTAGTAGCCCATGGGCACGCCAACCACAGGCACCATGTCACCATCGGTTTCCCCCCCGAGGTTGCTGCCTGGGCCCGAGATGTCGGACTTGGCAATGACGGCGGCGCCGCCCACGGTGAACTGTTCGCGCTTGAGGCGGGACATGCCAGCCGGGTTGCCAAACACGGTGCTGGCATCATCGGCAGAAGAAGAACGTCCCGCGAAACCTGTCCCCATGCTGCTGATGCTCTGTTCGTTGAGCGCGAAGCCGCTGGCGAGTAGTTGGCTGGAAGCAAGCGCAATCGCTACGCCGAGGGAGGTTTTGAGCATTACTTTTTTCATTATTAGAAAACTCCTTGGGATCTCCGGGGCGAAAAGCTACCAACAAATCACGCGCTGCGCTATAGCCTCAATCGCAGGAGTTAGCGCGCTTTTGTAGGACAATCCGACCAAAATTCCCTTTTTTCCGGTTTTATTGTAGGACGCGTCTTAAGATGCCTGTGGCAATCTCCGATCTATGCAGGTATGCCAAGCGTTGATGAAGTCGCGCAGGCGACCTTGGGGGTTGAAAATCTGTCGCCAGATCCGCGCAAGCGCCAACAAATCGTCAGCCGCAGGCAAGGGCGTGGACTGCTCCTCGACGAGCATCCAGGCAATGGCAGTGGAGTAGCGAAGGTTGACGGTCAGCTCTAGATGCGGGCCGCCCAGGAAGGCGTGCTGGCTGGCCAGGCCGCGGATCATGCTGGCCAGGTCGGGGTCACGGGCCAAGTAGTCGTCCCAGAGCGCCTGGTGACGATGTTCGCCAATGCGGTAAAGGCCGTGCCCTCGCCGGTCGTGCAAGGCAGAGCCGAGTGCCGACTGGCTGGCGGCGATGCCCAGCAACAAAGCTTCGGCGCTGGCGCAGTGACGGTTCAGGTAGACCAGGGTGGGTCGGATCACATACTGACACAATTCATTCGCCGCAATACCCATGATGCCCTCGAGCAAGTAAGGGCCGGACGGGCGCTGGAGCTTGGCAGCTGGTGAATGATCAGGCCCGCCGGAAGCGGCAAGCACCGCTCGAGTTGAAGTGTAGTGTGATAATCGTGGTGTAAAAGGCTGTTTTTAAATCGATTGCTGCCGGACGCCCTTGGCTATATGCCTTAAGGCAATTACGCCAAGAACGTTCAGGCAGGCTCGAGACGGCTCGATTCAGCGCTTGAATACCGCGGTATTCGCCACTCACGCGGTGAGCGACTGGCGGGTCCGGGCGATCACCGCCTGCAGCGGTTCGGTGCGGCTGTACTGTTCAGGGTACAGGCGCTCGGTGTGGCAGGCGACGCCGTGTTCGTCTACCAGGGTGAAGCTGAAGCTGCCCTTGCGTGGGGCAACGATAAGGCACTTCAGCGGCGAGAAGGCCTGGGAGAGGGTGCCAATGGCAGCCTGAATTTGATGATGAGTTTGCATATTGTTGGAGGTTCCTGCTTTAAACACGGGGGTTATGATCCGTGCATGATAGAAACGTTCCAGTGACGCCTTTATTAAGGGACGAACGAACCTGACTGGAACAGGGCAGCCAGAGGGAGCGCGATCAAAGGTTTGCGCCTGGGCTGACTGGTAGGTACTTCAGAGGGCAGGCAGCACGCCGGGGCCAAGGTTCTAGGCCGTCGGGTGGGATCCTGATCAATCTGTAAGGTGATTCGTGCTTGAACAGCGCAAGGCTGGCGAGTGAATCATCGAAAGGGCCGGTCCGGATTTCAGCAGGGCCACTCTTGGGGGGAGGGCGTCTGCAAGGACATTGGGGCCAGAATTGACTTTCAGCTTGGTACTAACGAGGCGCACCTTACCTTAAATGCAGGTGGTTGGCAAGCGCTACGTTCGTAGAGGGTAGCCGCGCAGTATGGCGCGTATCTGCGCCGCTGGGAAGAGGGGCAAATGGCCCATATCCGCGCTGATGTGCCCTGTTCGTGCACTCAACTGAATGTTATTGGTGCACTTGTTCACATTTGGGGCGGCGCTTGTAACGGCTTGGCAACACCCCAGGTCGGTCTCGCCAATGCCTTGACTGGGTGGTTAAGTCAATGAAAAAAAACACTATTTTCAGCTGGTGAAAAAATCGTCAGTTTGACCAAGGCCCCCATTTCACGGGGGTTTGCGGGGTATGCGAGGGGGTTGTCCACCGAGTTATCCACAGGAACTGTGGATTGTCCCTGGCACTTGCTCTAGCACGGGCGTGCCAGCAGCCGAGGGAACTGTCCGACAATCGACATGCGCTAACGGACCGGTTGGTCATCCACCTGGAAACGTCAAGAAAAGATCATCGAAATTTTTTTTCAATCCCCCAGAAATCGACAGGTCAGGGCGAAAAAAAAAGAGTAGAGTGGCGCGCCTTTCGAGTCGCCAAACCTGTTGCTCATGAAGTTCCGCAGTAAACACCTCGCCAGTCCCGCTGTATCGACCCATGCCCCTCCCGCGAAGCGTTTTTCATTGAAGGTAGCCTTGTGGCTGCTCGACAGCCCGCGCCTGGGTGACAAGCCGCAAGTCAAGCACTTGGCTGGGCGCCTGTTGAAGCAACCCGCTCGCCAGGGCGTGGTGGTGGCGCAAAGCCGCCTTGGGCAGATGCTGTGCCGTGATTGCGGCAATGCCCGCGACCGGCGCATTGGTCATGAGTTGCTACGCCAGGCGGCCCGTGCCGGTGACTGGCGGGCGCAGCTGGAATATGCGCAGCTGTGCCAGCAGAGCGAGCCTGAACAGGCCCGCTACTGGCTGGAACTGGCGGCAGGGCAGGGCTCGCAGGACGCGCGGCGGCTGCTGCGGCAGTGGTTTCCTGGCTAAGGTAGCTACAGGCAACACACCCGTCAGGCTGATAAGCTGCACTCAATTCGCATCAGAGCATCGGGGTAAGCATGACAGTGGATCTGGCCAGCATACTGCTGGGCTTGGTGGCAGGCGCATTACCCTGCCTGGGTTGGATCATGCAGGTGCAGCGCCGCCAGGGCGCCCGGCAAGGCGAGCAGGCCTTGCTTGAGGAACGCCTCAACGCTGCCCAGTTGGCCCAAGCCGGCTTGCAGGCGCAACTGGATGCCAGCCGCGATGAAGTCAGCGACCTCAGTGAGGCCAACGCCGTCAAGCAGGCCCAGCTGGCCGCCCAGGGCCGTGAACTGGAGCTGCTGCAGATCGACCGCGACAACGCCCGTGATGCCGCACACGCCTGGCACCTTGAGCGCGCCAACCGTGAAGCCGAGCTGCGCCGCCTGGAGGCCCAAACCGCTCGCCTGGACGCCGAACTGCGCGAGCAACAGGAAAGCCACCAGCAGCGCCTGGAAGACCTGCAGGAGGCACGTGACACGCTGCGTGCCCAGTTCGCCGACATGGCCACCAAGATCTTCGACGAGCGTGAGCAGCGCTTCGCCCAGACCAGCCAACAGCACCTCGGCCAGCTGCTGGACCCGCTCAAAGAACGCATCCAGTCGTTCGAGAAACGCGTGGAGGAGAGCTACCAGCAGGAAGCCCGCGAGCGCTTTTCGTTGGGCAAGGAGCTCGAGCGCCTGCAACAGCTCAACCTGCGCCTGTCCGACGAAGCCACCAACCTCACTCAGGCCCTGAAAGGTCAGAAAACCCAGGGCAACTGGGGCGAGCTGATCCTTGAGCGGGTGCTTGAGCATGCCGGCCTTGAAAAAGGGCGCGAGTACCAGACCCAGGTCAGCCTGAAGAGCGCCGATGGTGAGCGTTTCCAGCCCGATGTGCTGATCATGCTGCCTGGTGACAAGCAGGTGGTGGTGGACGCGAAGGTCAGCCTTACCGCGTACCAGCAGTTCGTTGCCGGTAACGACGAGGCCGCGCTGAAGCAGCATGTGCAATCGCTGCGCAGCCACGTCAAAGGCCTTTCGAGCAAGGACTATAACCGCCTCGAAGGGCTGCACAGCCTGGACTTCGTGCTGCTGTTCGTGCCAATCGAGGCAGCCTTCTCGGCAGCCTTGCAGGCCGAGCCGAACCTGTTCCAGGAAGCCTTCGACCGGCAGATCGTGATTGTCAGCCCGACCACCTTGCTCGCCACCTTGCGGGTGATCGACAGCTTGTGGAAGCAGGAACGCCAGGGCCAGAACGCCCGGGAAATCGCCGAGCGCGCCGGTTGGCTGTACGACAAGTTCGTGCTGTTCATCCAGGACCTGGACGAGCTGGGCAGTCGCCTGCAACAGGTGGACAAGGCCTACGCTGCGGCGCGCAACAAGCTCTGTGAAGGGCGCGGCAACCTGGTCAGCCGCAGTGAACAACTGAAGTTGCTGGGCGCCCGAGCCAGCAAGAGCCTGCCGGCCGACCTGCTGGAGCGGGCGCTATCCGACGAGGCGCTGCCCGACGAAGCGGTTACTGAGCCAGGCTCAGATGGCGGTTGAGCATGGCGCGCAGGGCCGCAGGCTTGACCGGCTTGGCGAGGTAATCCAGGCCTGATGCGTGCACCAGGGCGATGGTTTCCTTGCTGCCGTCGGCACTGATCACCACCCCTGGCACTGGCTCACCCAGCCGTGCCCGCAACCAGCCCATCAGCCCGGTGCCAGTCTCCCCGTCGTCCAGGTGATAGTCCACCAGCGCCAGGTGCGGGCGCATGCCCTTGGCCAGCAAGGCTTCGCATTCGGCCTGGTTGCGCGCGGTCCACACCTGGCAGCCCCAGCGGCTGAGCAGGCTGTTCATGCCGATCAGGATGCTGTCTTCGTTGTCCACGCACAGCACCTGCAACCCGGCCAGCGGCTGGCCGACTTGCTCTACCGGCGCGCTCGGTGCCGGGGCCGCCTGGCGGGCAATCGGCACGCTGACACGGAACACTGTGCCCTTGCCTGGCCACGAACGCACTTCCAGTGGGTGGCCGAGCACCCGGCACAGGCCATCGGCGATCGCCAGGCCCAGGCCCAGGCCTTTTTCGGCGCGGGTCTGGTGGCTGTCCAGGCGCTTGAACTCCTGGAAGATCACCTGCAGCTTGTCGTCGGCGATGCCTGGGCCACGGTCCCATACCTCCAGCCACAGGCGTTCGCCCTGGCGGCGCACCCCTAGCAGAATCGGGCTCTTGCCGTAGCGCAGGGCGTTGGTGAGGAAGTTCTGCAACACCCGGCGCAGCAGTTTCATGTCGCTGTCCACCCGCAGGCGGCTGCCACGCAGGCGGAATTCCAGGCCCTTCTCGGCAGCCAGCAGCTTGAACTCGGCGCCCAGGGTGTCGAACAGTTCGTTGAGGGCGAATGGCTTGGCATCCGGGGTGATCTTGCCGTTCTCCAGGCGCGAGATGTCCAGCAGGTCGCTGATCAGCTCTTCGGCCGAGCGCAGCGAACTGTCCATGTGCTGCACCAACTGCTGGGCCTCTTCGTTCATGCCCTCGGCCTGTTGCGACAAGGCCGCGGAGAACAGCCGCGCGGCGTTCAGCGGCTGCATCAGGTCATGGCTGACTGCGGCCAGGAAGCGGGTCTTGGACTTGCTCACCGCTTCGGCCTGGCTCTTGGCTTCGGACAATGCCTGGTTCAGTTGCGACAGCTCGTGGGTGCGCTCTGCCACCCGTTGCTCCAGGCCTTCGTTGGAATCACGCAGGGCCTGTTCGGCCTCGCGGAACGGGGTGATGTCGGTAAAGCTCATGACGAAGCCGCCGCCGGGCATCGGGTTGCCGATCAGTTCGATCACCCGGCCGTTGGGGAACAGGCGCTCCGAAGAGTGTGCGCGCCCCTGGCGCATCCAGTGCAGGCGCCGCGCCACGTGCACCTGGGCCTCGCCCGGGCCGCACAGCCCGCGTTCAGCGTTGTAGCGGATGATGTCGGCAATGGGCCGGCCCACGCTGATCAGCCCGTCCGGATAGTTGAACAGTTCCAGGTAGCGGCGGTTCCAGGCCACCAAATGCAGGTTCTGGTCGACCACGCTGATGCCCTGGTTGATGTTTTCGATGGCCCCTTGCAGCAAGGCGCGGTTGAACTGCAGCACTTCGCTGGCTTCGTCTGCGATGCGGACAACGTCCTCCAGCTGCATGTCGCGGCCTTCGATGGCAGCCTTGACCACGGCGCGGGTCGATGAAGTGCCGAGCACCCCGGCCAGCAGGCGTTCGGTGTGTTCGATCCAGTCGCCGTCGGCGTTCTGGTTAGGGTTGAAACCCTTGCCCTGCCGGTAGGCGAAGCGGATGAAACTCTGCCGTGCGCGCTCCTCGCCGACAAAGCGCGAAGCCAGGGTCAGCAGGTCGTCGATCTGCACCGCCAGCAGCGGCTTGCTGCTGGGCCGCGCGCTGGTTTGCTGGCCGATGAAGCGGCCGGCCTGCCAATGCTCGGAAACCCGTGTGCGTGACAGCACCGACACCCAGGCGAACAGGGTGAAATTGCCCGCCAGCGACAGCACCACGCCCTGTGTCAGCGGGCTGATCGGCAGATTCAGCGGGTTGCCGTGCAACCACGCCAGCCCTGGGAACAGCTGCAGCGACCAGCCCAGGCTGTGTGCTGCAATCGGCAGTACCAGGGTGTAGAACCAGAGGAAAATGCCAGCGGCCAGGCCAGCGAACACACCACGGCGGTTGGCCTGTTTCCAGTACAGCGCGCCGAGCATGGCCGGGGTCAATTGGGTCACGGCGGCAAAGGCGATCTGGCCGATGGTCGCCAGGCTGGCGGTGGAACCCAGCAAGCGGTAACTGACATACGCCAGCAGCAAGATCACCACGATGGTTACCCGGCGTACCGAGAGCATCCAGTGGCGGAACGCTTCGAACGGCCGCTCGGCGTTATTGCGGCGCAGCAACCAGGGCAGCAGCATGTCGTTGGAGACCATGGTCGATAGCGCCACGGCTTCGACGATAACCATGCCGGTGGCCGCCGAGGCGCCGCCGATGAACGCCAGCAGGGCCAGGCTAGGGTGTGCCTCGGCCAGCGGCAGGCTGATGACGAACGAATCGGAAATCACCGTGCCCGGCAGCAGCATCTGCCCGGCCAGGGCAATCGGCACCACGAACAGCGCGGCCAGCGCCAGGTACATCGGGAATACCCAACGCGCCAGGCGCATGTCCTGCGCTTCGATGTTCTCCACCACGGTGACGTGGAACTGCCGCGGCAGGCAGATGATCGCCATCATCGCCACGGCGGTCTGCACCACCATCGACGGCCAGTTGATGGTTTCCTGCCAGTAGTCCTGCAAGTGGATCGACTGGCGCGCCTGGCTGAACAGGTCATCGAAACCGTCATACAGGTTGAAGACGATGAAAATGCCCACGGCAAGGAACGCCAGCAGCTTGATCAGCGATTCGAAGGCAATTGCCAGGACCATGCCGCGGTGGTGCTCGGTCACGTCGAGGCTGCGGGTACCGAAGACGATGGCGAACAGCGCCAGCACCAGCGACACCACCAGTGCGGTGTCCTGAACACGGGTGCCGGTGGCATCGGCGTTGGCGCCGATCAGCAGGTTCACGCCCAGCACGATGCCCTTGAGCTGCAGGGCGATGTACGGCAGCACGCCGACCAGGCAGATCAGCGCCACCACCACGGCCAGGCTTTGCGACTTGCCGTAGCGCGCAGCGATGAAGTCAGCGATCGAGGTGATGTTCTGCTGCTTGCTGATCAGCACCATCTTCTGCAGCACCCAAGGTGCGAAGACCATCAGCAGCACCGGGCCCAGGTAGATCGGCAGAAACGCCCACAGCTGTTCGGCGGCCTGGCCGACAGCGCCGAAGAAGGTCCAGCTGGTGCAGTACACGGCCAGCGAAAGGCTGTACACCCAGGCACGCAGCTTCGGCGGCAACGGCGTGCTGCGGCGGTCGCCATAGAAGGCGATGGCGAACATGACGGCCATATAGGCCAGGGCGACCACGGCGATCAGCCCGCTGGACAACGACATGAAGACTCCGAAGCAAAAAGATAACGCGGTCCCGATCAGTCAGTCTGGCACGCGCGTGCCGCTTCGTCAGCGCCGACGATGGTTGTAGGAGCGGGTTCACCCGCGAATAGGCCGGAACAGGCAACATCAACCCCTGCGGGTCCCCAACCAATAGAACACCCCTGCCAGTATCACCGACAACACCAGCAGGTAGAAGACCGCCCCTGGCCACAGGTGTACCAGTGCGAACCCCACCATCACCGGCCCCAGTGCCGCCCCCAGGTTGGACAGGTTCTGCGCGCCGTAATACACCCCGCGCAAGTGCTCCGGTGCGATCAGGTCGATGAACATGTACTCGGCTGGGATCACGATGATTTCGCCCAAGGTGAACACCAGCATCGCCAGGCACCAGGCCAGCACCGAGCCCGCCAGCGCAAAACCCAGCAAGCCGGCGATGAACAGGCCCATGCCGGCCAACAGCCACGGCATCAGACGCTGGCGGCTGATACGCCGGCCAATCAGGTACTGCAAGGCAATGACCGTCACGGCGTTGGTGGTGACCAGATAGCCGATCAGCCGTGCGGCTTCGGTTGGGTTGCTGGTCACCACCAGGTACTGGGACAGGTAGGCGGTGAACTGGCCGAACACCACCGCGCTCAGCACCCCACCCACGGTAAAGCACACCAGCCGACGATCCCGCATCAGCCCCAGCGCCACTTGGCCGAAGCCGGCCGCGGGTTTGTCCGGCGCGCTTGCCTGCAGGCTGCGATCACCAAGGCGCCAATAAGCCAGGCACATGGCCAGGCCAAGCAGGGCAGAGGCGAGGAACGGCACATGGTCGTTCAGTTCAAGCATGACCACGCCCAGCAACGGGCCGGCGGCATAGCCGACGTTGCTGAGGGTGTACTTGATGGCGAATACCTCGGCCCGCTCACCGACCGGCAGTAACGCGCAGAAGCCCGCTTTGGCGGCGATGTCGACCACCGCCAGGGCCAGGTTGATCAACACCAGGCAAAAGAAGAACGGCAGCGCCGAACGGCTGGCGACCGCGCCGACGAAGGCCAGGGCGAACAGCAGGGTACTGGCGCTGACCAGCGTGTGGTTGCTCAAGCTGTCGACCAGATGGCCACCATACAGACTCAATAGCGAGGCGACGATCAGCGCGCCACCGATCAGCAGGCCGATCTGGCTGATCGGCAGCTGGAAATTGTCAGCCAGGTAAACCACCAGGTAGGGCAGGGTGAGGGCGCGGGCGACGGTAAGCGTGAAGGTGGTGGTGAGCAGCAGGCGAACGGTGTGCGGGTAGCGTTTTATGGCGGCGAGCATTGCCACGTCCTTGTTGTGCGGGTTTGCCGAGCACAAGCATAAGCCACATGCGGTAATTGCAGCAGCACCGGGGCAGCCACTCGCGACACCAGGCCGCCTCACGGGCAAATGGGCGACAGGCGGAGGATTGACAGCCCGTCAGGCTCGGGGAATACTCACGAAAAATTCATATATATGTTTATATAACAAGACGAGAGCGAGACCCATGCACCCATTGACCGGTGATGCTCGACTGCCCCGCTACCAACAACTGCGCGACCACATGGTCGGGCAAATTGCCAACAATCGCTGGCGTCCGGGGGAAGCGATCCCGACCGAAGCAGCCCTGGCTACCGAGTTCGACATGTCGATCGGCACCGTGCGCAAGGCCGTCGATGTACTGGTGGCCGAAGGCGTGCTGGAGCGCCAGCAGGGCCGAGGCACCTTCATTCGCCGCCCACAGTTCCAGTCGTCGCTGTTCCGCTTCTTCCGTTTCGAGGCCGCCAATGGCGAGCGCATAGTGCCGGAAAGCCGCATTCTCTCCATCGAGTCGCTTCCGGCGCCTTCGGCGGTGGCCGAGGCATTGGGCCTGGCGGGGGAGGCAGAAGTGATCCGCATCGTTCGCACCCGTCTGCTCGGCGCCCAGCCGGTGCTGGCTGAAGAAATCTGGCTGCCGCGCCAAACCTTCCAGCCGCTGCTGGACGTGGATCTGAACAGCAAGGGCCCACTGCTGTACCCGATCTACGAAGCGCTGTGCGGTCAGGTGGTCGCCTACGCCGAAGAGACCCTGACCGCCGAAGCGGTCGACGCGGTGCATGGCCGCTTGTTGCAACTGCCGGCCGACAGCCCGGTGGTGGTGATCGAGCGCCTGGCCCGGGACTACGCCGGCAAACCGTTGGAATGGCGCCGCTCGCGCGGGCATGCGCAGCACTTCCGCTACCGCATCGACATTCGCTAAACCGGTCGCGTCACCCTTTTACCTGCCTGCGCCGTGCTGCCACGGCGCAGTGGCTTCGCCTGCCCGTTACACCCACGACTAGAAGGATAACAATCATGTTCAGCTGGTATCGCCAGATCACCTCACGGGAACGCAAGACGTTCTGGGCCTGCTTCGGCGGCTGGTCGCTCGACGCGCTGGAAGTACAGATGTTCGGCCTGGCCATCCCCGCGCTGATCGCTGCGTTCTCCCTGACCAAGGGCGACGCGGGCCTGATCAGTGGCCTGACCCTGGTGACCTCGGCAATCGGCGGCTGGCTGGGTGGCACCTTGTCCGACCGCTACGGCCGCGTGCGGACCCTGCAATGGATGATCCTCTGGTTCTCGTTCTTCACCTTTCTTTCGGCATTCGTCACCGGCTTCTACCCGCTGCTGTTCGTCAAGGCCATGCAAGGTTTCGGCATTGGTGGCGAATGGGCCGCCGGCGCGGTGCTGATGGCCGAGACCATCAACCCGAAATACCGCGGCAAGGTCATGGGTACGGTGCAGAGTGCCTGGGCCGTGGGTTGGGGCTTGGCGGTGGCGCTGTTCACGCTGATTTACTCGCTGGTGCCGCAGGAGTTCGCCTGGCGGGTGATGTTCTTCGTTGGTCTGCTGCCGTCGCTGCTGATCATCTGGGTGCGCCGCAATGTGCCTGAGCCGGATAGCTTCCAGCGCCTGCAGAAGGAAAACGCCATCCCCACCAGCTTCCTCCAGTCGATGGCTGGCATCTTCCGCCCAGAACTGCTGCGCGTAACCCTGCTTGGCGGCTTGCTCGGCCTGGGTGCCCACGGCGGTTACCACGCGGTAATGACCTGGCTGCCGACGTTCCTCAAAACCGAGCGCAACCTGTCGGTGCTTAACTCCGGCGGCTACCTGGCAGTGATCATCCTGGCCTTCTGGTGCGGCTGCGTGGTCAGCGGCATGCTGATCGACCGAATCGGCCGGCGCAAGAACATCTTGCTGTTCGCCCTGTGCTGCGTACTGACCGTGCAGGCCTATGTGTTCTTCCCGCTGAGCAATACCCAGATGCTGTTCCTGGGCTTCCCGCTGGGCTTCTTCGCTGCCGGTATCCCGGCCAGCCTGGGCGCGTTCTTCAACGAACTGTACCCGGCCGAAGTGCGCGGCGCCGGTGTGGGCTTCTGCTACAACTTCGGCCGTGTGCTGTCGGCGGTATTCCCGTTCCTGGTCGGCCACATGAGCGAGTCGATGTCGCTGGGCAGTGCCATCGGCATCGACGCCGGCATCGCCTACGGCGTGGCCGTGATCGCCGCCTTGTGCCTGCCGGAAACCCGAGGCCGCAACCTTGAAACTGCACCCGCACCGGAAATGGCCGGCGCGGCTGCAAAGTAACCTGACTTTGCTTGTATGAGAACCATGCCTGACGCTTCCGATTTACCCCTGACCGCCATCGACAGCCACGCCCACGTGTTCAGCCGTGGGCTGAACCTGGCCAGCGAACGGCGTTATGCGCCCGGCTACGACGCGCCGCTGGGTGACTACCTGGGCCAGTTGCTGGTCCATGGTTTCAGCCATGGTGTGCTGGTGCAGCCCAGCTTCCTCGGTACCGACAACCGCTACCTGCTCAGTGCCCTGCAGACCGTGCCGGGGCAACTGCGCGGGGTGGTGATGCTGGAGCGTGAGGTCGAGCGGGAAACCCTTGAGCACATGGCGCGTCTGGGGGTACGCGGTGTACGCCTTAACCTCATGGGCCAGGCGCTGCCCAACCTGGCCGGCGCCGAATGGCGGCCGCTGCTGGAACGTATTGGCGAGCTGGGCTGGCATTTGGAGCTGCATCGGCAGGTGGCGGATATACCGACGCTGGTGCGGGCGTTGCAGCCCTATGGCCTGGACATCGTCATCGACCATTTCGGCCGCCCCGATGCCCGCCGTGGGTTGGGGCAGCCTGGGTTTGCCGAGCTGCTGACCCTGGGTGGGCAGGGTAAGGTGTGGGTGAAGGTGTCGGGTATCTACCGGCTGGAAGGTGAGCCTGAAGAAAACCTGGCCTTTGCCCGTTCGGCGCTGTGTGCACTGGAAGCGCACTACGGTGCCGAGCGGCTGATGTGGGGCAGTGACTGGCCGCATACCCAGCATGAATCGGCAGTAAGCTTCGGCACTGCAGTGCAACAGTTCGAGGCGCTGGGCTGCTCGGCGGAGTTGCGCCAGGCGCTGTTGGTGGATACTGCGCGGGTGCTGTTCGGCTTCGAATGAGGTAGCGCCTGTGCCGGTGCTTGCCAGCGGGTGCATTTCCCATGCAGATTTGTGGCCTGAAGCGCACGGTGCGCCTCCAATTGAAAAGCCCTCAGGACCAAGGACGATGAGTCACTCCTCGCAATTCACCTTGCTCGGCAAGCGGCGCTTCCTGCCGTTTTTCATCACCCAGTCGCTGGGTGCCTTCAACGACAACCTGTTCAAGCAGTCGCTGATTCTGGCGATCCTGTTCAAACTCAGCCTGGGCGAAGGCGACCGGTCGATCTGGGTCAACCTCTGCGCGTTGCTGTTCATTCTGCCGTTCTTTCTGTTCTCGGCGCTGGGCGGGCAGTTTGGCGAGAAGTTCGCCAAGGACGCGTTGATCCGCGCGATCAAACTGGCCGAAATCGCCATCATGGCGATTGGTGCACTGGGCTTCATCACCAACCACCTGGCGCTGATGCTGGTGGCGCTGTTCGGCATGGGTACCCACTCGGCGCTGTTCGGCCCGGTGAAGTACTCGATCCTGCCGCAGGCCCTGCGCGAGGAAGAGCTGGTCGGCGGCAACGGGCTGGTAGAAACCGGTACCTTCCTTGCCATCCTCGCCGGCACCATCGGCGCCGGGGTGATGATGTCGGCCGATAGCTACGCCACGGTGGTGGCTGGCGGGGTGGTAGGCACTGCAGTGCTCGGCTACCTGGCCAGCCGCTGGATCCCGCGCGCGGCTGCCGCTTCGCCGAACATGCCGCTGGACTGGAACATCTTCAAGCAGTCGTGGGCGATCCTGCGCATGGGCCTCGGCCAGCCGCCTGCGGTATCGCGTTCGATCGTCGGCAACTCGTGGTTCTGGTTTGTTGGTGCCATCTACCTGACGCAGATTCCTGCCTACGCCAAGGACTGGCTGCACGGTGACGGCACAGTGGTAACGCTGGTGCTGACGCTGTTCTCGGTGGGGATCGCGCTGGGGTCGCTGCTGTGCGAACGCCTGAGCGGGCGCAAGGTGGAAATCGGCCTGGTGCCGTTCGGCTCGTTCGGCCTGACCCTGTTCGGCCTGCTGTGGTGGTGGCACTCCGGCGATGTACCGGCTGCGGCGACGCCGCACGACTGGCTGGCGTTGCTGGGCCTGAGCCAGGCCTGGTGGATACTGCTGTCGATCGTTGGCCTGGGTGTATTCGGCGGCTTCTATATCGTCCCGCTGTATGCCCTGATCCAGGCGCGCACGGCCCAAGACCAGCGTGCCCGGGTCATTGCAGCCAACAACATCCTCAATGCCTTGTTCATGGTGGTGTCAGCGGTGCTCACCATCATCCTGCTGGGCGTGGCCGAGCTGAGCATCCCGCAGCTGTTTCTGGTGGTGTCGCTACTGAACATTGCGGTCAATGCCTATATTTTCAGGATCGTGCCCGAGTTCACCATGCGCTTCCTGATCTGGTTGCTCAGCCATTCGATGTACCGGGTGCAGCATCGCGACCTTGAGCGCATCCCCGACGAAGGCGCGGCACTGCTGGTGTGCAACCACGTGTCGTTCGTCGATGCCCTGCTGCTGGGCGGCGCCATCCGCCGGCCGATTCGCTTTGTCATGTATTACAAGATCTACAACCTGCCGGTACTCAACTTCGTCTTCCGCACAGCCGGTGCCATCCCGATTGCCGGGCGCAACGAGGACCCGGGCACCTACGAGCGGGCTTTCGCGCGCATAGCCGAATACCTGGCCGAGGGTGAGCTGGTGTGCATCTTCCCGGAGGGCAAGTTGACGGGCGATGGCGAGATCGATGTGTTCAAAGGCGGTGTCAACCGCATCCTCGAAGAAACGCCGGTACCGGTGATCCCGCTGGCCCTGCAGGGCTTGTGGGGCAGTTTCTTCAGCCGTGACCCGGCCAAGGGCTTTTTCAAGCGCCTGTGGTCGCGGGTAACCATCGTGGCGGGCGCCGCCATTCCGGTGGAGGTCGCGCAGCCTGAGCTGCTGCGTGAGCAGGTCAGCCGCCTGCGCGGCGACCTGCGTTAAACGGGCGTGGTCAGCTGGCGCTGACTTTCAGGCCGATAAGGCCGCAGACGATCAGCGCCACACTGACCAGCCGTACCAGGGCCATGGACTCGCCGAACAGGATGATCCCAGCGATGACTGTGCCGACCGCGCCAACACCCGTCCAGATGGCATAGGCGGTGCCCAGCGGTAGCTCTTTCATGGCCAGCCCCAGCAGGCCCAGGCTGATGACCATGGCGCCGACGGTGAGTACGGTGGGAATCGGTTTGCTGAAGCCGTCGGTGTATTTCAGGCCAACGGCCCAGCCGACCTCGAACAGGCCGGCGAAGAACAGGATGATCCAGGACATAAGAGTGTCTCCATCGTTTGAATGATGGGGCCGTCCCCGGAATGGTCACGCGGTGCGTCGTGAGGTCGTCCTCACAGTGGGCAATATAGTGCACACCTGAAGGTTTCAGGGCAAGCCTGTGCGGCCCTCTTCGCGGGTGAACCCGCTCCCACAGCGACTGCACACGGCTTGATACATGTGCAATCCCTGTGGGAGCGGGTTCACCCGCGAAGAGGCCCTAAGAGGCAGATATCAATGCTTGGCCGGTTCGATCCCTTCAGTCTCAGGCACAGGCTCAGGCTCATCCATCCGCCGAAACCAGGTCGACAGTAACGCCCCGGAAATATTGTGCCAAACGCTGAACAACGCACTTGGCACCGCCGCCAGCGGCGAGAAGTGCGCCGCCGCCAGTGCCGCCCCCAACCCGGAGTTCTGCATGCCCACCTCCAGCGCCAGCGACTTGCGCTGGGCCAGCGGCAGCTTGCACAGCTTGCCGGTCAGGAACCCAAGCAGATAGCCAAAGCTGTTGTGCAGCATCACCACCGCCATGATCAGCAGCCCCGACTCGGCAATCTTCGCCTGGCTGGCCGCCACCACTGCACACACGATCATCACGATGCTCACCACCGATACCAGCGGCAGCACCTGCACCGCTGCCTGCACGCGAGCACCGAGCAAGCGCTGGGCCAGCACGCCGAGCACAATCGGCAACATCACCAACTGCAGGATCGACCAGAACATGTCCATGAAGGACACCGGTAACCAGGCCGAGGCCAGGAACCAGATCAGCGCAGGGGTGAGCAGTGGCGCCAGCAGGGTAGTGACGGCGGCGATGGCCACTGCCAGCGCCAGGTCGCCACGCGACAGCCACACCATCACGTTCGACGCGGTGCCACTCGGGCAGCAGCCAACCAAAATAACGCCCACGGCAATTTCCGCGGGCAGGTGGAACAGTTGGCACAGCAGCCACGCCATACCCGGCATGATCACGAAGTGTGCGACCACCCCCAGCATCACCCGCCAGGGCTGGCGGGCGAGGGCGGCGAAGTCGTCGAGCTTGAGGGTAAGGCCCATGCCGAACATCACCAGCCCCAGCAGCGGCACGATGGCCACCTTGAGGGCGATGAACCATTGCGGTTGCAGAAAGGCCAGCACGGCGAACACCAGCACCCAAAGGGCGAAGGTATTACCGACGAAGCGGCTGAGGGCGGCGAGGGCACGCATGGGGGGCAATTCCTTTTTTAGTTATGACTTGAAGCGTTTCGAGGCACTAGGGCCGTGCAGGCGAACAACACCGTTCAGGCCTGCAGCGGTTCATCCATTACCTCAGACCCCTTGCGGAATCTCCTCGCCACCCAGCGCCTCGAACAGCACCGGCAGGAATTCGGCGAAGGTCATCATCATCAGCTGGAAGCTGGCATCGAACTGCTGCGCAGCCTCATCACCACCATCCTGCTCGGCCTGCTCCTGCAGCAACTCTTCGAACTTCAGGCGCTTGATCACCATTTTGTCGTCAAGAATGAACGACAGCTTGTCTTGCCAGGCCAAGGCCAGCTGGGTGACCACCTTGCCAGTGCTCAGGTGCAGCTGGATTTCCTCGCTGGTCAGGTCCTGGCGCTTGCAACGCACGATGCCACCGTCTTCGGCGGTGTCGCGCAGTTCGCATTCGTCCAGCACGTAGAAACCTTCGGCAGCCTGCTGCGACTTGACCCAATCGGTCATGGTGGCAACCGGCGCGATTTTTACCGTGGCCGGGCGTACCGGCAGCGAGCCCATCACTTCACGCAGGGTCGACAACAGGTCTTCGGCACGCTTGGCGCTGGCCGAGTTGACCAGGATCACGCCCTGACGCGGGGCAATGGCAGCGAAGATCATCGAGCGGCGGATGAATGCACGCGGCAGGAAGGCCTGGATGATCTCGTCCTTGATCTGGTCGCGTTCCTTTTTATAGACCTTGCGCATCTGCTCGGTCTCGATCTCTTCGACCTTTTCCTTGACCGCGTCGTTGACCACGCTGCTCGGCAGGATGCGTTCTTCTTTACGGGCGGCAATCAGCAGGTATTCGCCGCTGACGTGCACCAGGGGAGCGTCTTCGCCTTTGCCGAACGGTGCGACGAACCCATAGGTGGTCAGCTCCTGGCTGGCGCAAGGGCGGGCCGGCTTGCTGGCCAGGGCGGCTTCCAGCGCTTCAGGCTCGAACGGTACTTCCTGGGTCAGGCGGTAGGTCAGCAGGTTCTTGAACCACATGAGGGGCAATCTCTCCTTAATGCATAAGGCGGGCATTATTCTCCGAGCAGCGCTCTGAGGCCAACCCTGTCAGAGGGCCAGCAGTTGTTTATGCCGAAATAAAACGCCCGGTAACGCTAGGTCCTTGAAAGGCCAGAGGTTTTTTTTGAAAAAAGTTTAAAAAATGCTTGCCAGGCTGTGGGGGCGTACGTAGAATGCGCGCCACACCGAGACGAAGGGTGATTAGCTCAGCCGGGAGAGCATCTGCCTTACAAGCAGAGGGTCGGCGGTTCGATCCCGTCATCACCCACCACTCGATGTATAGCGCAGCGGTAGTTCAGTCGGTTAGAATACCGGCCTGTCACGCCGGGGGTCGCGGGTTCGAGTCCCGTCCGCTGCGCCATATTCCACTTCCAGGGCCCACTGAACACCCGGAAGTAACAAAGAAAGCGACCTTAGGGTCGCTTTTTTTGTGCCTGAATGTTGTACCCATACCTGCAGGCGTTTGCCGCAGCTTCAGCCACGACGTTCCTCCTCCCGCAATGTCAGCACCTCGTACCCACCCTCGGTCACTGCCACGGTATGTTCCCACTGCGCGGACAAGCTGTGGTCCCGGGTGATCACCGTCCAGCCATCCTTCAACTCGCGCGTGCCGCGGCCACCCTGGTTGATCATCGGCTCGATGGTAAACACCATCCCCGGTTTCAGCTTCATGCCCATGCCGCGCTGGCCGATGTGCAGCACCTCTGGCGCTTCATGCATCTGTTGGCCAATGCCATGCCCGCAGTATTCGCGCACCACGCTGTAGCCAGCTGCCTCGGCATGGGCCTGCACGGCATGGCCGATATCACCCAGCGTTGCCCCAGGGCGCACCTGCTCGATGCCTTTCCACAACGCCTCATAGGTGGTGTCGACCAGGCGCCGGGCTTCATCGCTGACCTTGCCGATGCTGTACATCTTCGAAGAGTCGGCAATGTACCCGCCCTGTTCCAGGGTGATGTCGACGTTGACGATCGAGCCCTCCTGAAGCACCTCGTCAACCTTGGGCATGCCGTGGCACACCACGTGGTCCACAGAGGTATTCAGCGAGTAGGGAAAACCATACTGCCCTTTGCTCGCCGGCCGCGCCCTGAGCGTTTCGACGATGAACGCCTCGGCATGGTCGTTGATCTGCATGGTGGTCACGCCGGGGCGGATGAACCTGTCGAGTTCGGCGAATACCTGGGCCAGCAGCTGGCCGGCGCGGCGCATCAGGTCGAGTTGAGCGGGGGTCTTGAGGATCACCTGGGACATGGGGGGAGGGTAGTTGCTCATGCTGAAAATTGCCCCAGCATAGCGCCAGGGACCGTGAGGTTGCCACCGCATGGTGCGTAATCTGTACCGGCCTCTTCGCGGGCCAGGCCCACTCCACAGGTCCATCACCACCCTCAGGCCCTGTGAGATCCCTGTGGGAGCGGGTTTACCCGCGAAGGGGCCGGTCAGCTGGCCCACTAATTGCTCATCCACCTCAATCCCGGGCTATCAACGTCGACAGCCCACACAACTTCACGACAAAGGCGCCGTGTTGTCCCGCTTGCATCAGCATGCCGGGGCAGCCGGCGCCTTTTTGCGTTCCTACAGGAGCCCGCCCATGGCCAATAGCGAAGTACGCAGTGTCTGCCCCTACTGCGGCGTCGGTTGCGGCATCGTCATGAGCGTTGCCGATGGCAAGGTCGGCAAGATCAGCGGCGACAAGCAGCACCCCAGCAACTTCGGCCGGCTGTGCACCAAAGGCCTCACCGCACATGTGCCGCTGACGGCCGCCGGGCGTATGGAGGATGCCTATGTGCGCCCGCACCGCAGCCAGCAGCCGGTGCGCGCGAGCATGGACCAGGCCATCGCCGACAGCGCCGCGCGCCTGCGTGCCATCATCGACCAACATGGGCCCGACGCCGTGGCGCTGTACGTGTCCGGGCAGATGTCACTCGAGGCCCAGTACCTGGCCAACAAACTGGCCAAGGGCTTTATCCGCACCCGCCACATCGAGTCCAATTCGCGGCTGTGCATGGCCAGCGCCAGCAGCGGCTACAAGCTGTCGCTGGGTGCCGACGGCCCGCCCGGCAGCTATCAGGATTTCGAGCATGCCGACGTGTTTCTGGTGATCGGCGCCAACATGGCCGACTGCCACCCCATCCTGTTCCTGCGCCTGCTCGACCGGGTGAAGGCCGGTGCGAAGCTGATCGTCGTCGACCCACGGCGCAGCGCCACCGCCGACAAAGCCGACCTGTTCCTGCAGGTACGCCCGGGCACTGACATGGCCTTGCTCAACGGCTTGTTGCATCTGCTGCACATCAACGGCCACACCAACCCTGCCTTCATCGCCCGCCACACCGAAGGCTGGGATGACCTGCCAGCCTTCCTCGACGACTACAGCCCCGGGCGTGTGGCCGCCATCACCGGGCTGGCCGAGGCCGATATCATCAAGGCGGCCGAATGGATCGGCAGCGCCGGCAACTGGATGAGTTGCTGGACCATGGGCCTGAACCAGAGCATCCACGGCACCTGGCACAGCAACGCGATCTGCAACCTGCACCTGGCCACCGGTGCCATCTGCCGCCCCGGCAGCGGGCCGTTCTCGCTGACTGGCCAGCCCAATGCCATGGGTGGCCGCGAGATGGGTTACATGGGCCCGGGCCTGCCAGGCCAGCGCTCGGCCCTGGTGGCCGCCGACCGCGCCTTCGTCGAGCAACAATGGCAGTTGGCGCCGGGCAGCCTGCGCAGTGAAGGCGGTGACGGTACGGTGGCGCTGTTCGGTCAGATGAAAGCCGGCGAAGTGAAAGCCTGCTGGATCATCTGCAGCAACCCGGTGGCCAGTGTCGCCAACCGCCAGCAAGTGATCGACGGCCTGCGCCAGGCCGAGCTGGTCATTACCCAGGACGCCTTCCTCGATACCGAAACCAACCGGTATGCCGACATTCTCCTGCCCGCTGCGCTGTGGGCGGAAGGCGAGGGCGTGATGATCAACAGCGAGCGCAACCTTACCCTGATGCCACGCGCCGTCGAGCCGCCAGGGCAGAGCCTGCCTGACTGGCAGATCATTGCCCGTGTGGCCTGCGCCATGGGTTATGGCGACGCTTTCGACTACCCCGACGCCGAAGCCGTGTACGAGGAAATCCGCCGCTTTCATAACCCGGCCACGGGCTATGACCTGCGCGGCATCGGTTATGCCGAACTGCGCCAGCAACCGCACCAGTGGCCCAGCGCACCGGGCCGCGAACACGCCCGCAGTCCGCTGCGCTACATCAACGATGGCAGCAGCCAGGCGTTACTGCTCGATGCCCAAGGTGAGCGCCCAGCGCTGGCCTTCCCGACGGCCAGTGGCAAGGCGCGCTTCTTCGCGCGGCCTTGGTTACCTGCCGCTGAATTGCCGGATGAGACCTTCCCCATGGTGCTGAACACCGGCCGCGTGCAGCACCAGTGGCACACCCTGACCAAGACCAGCAAGGTGCCGGCGCTGAACAAGCTGGAGCCAGGCCCCTTCGTTGAAGTGCATCCAGAAGATGCGGCCCGGTTGGGTCTGGCCGAAAAAGACCAGGTGGCCATTCGCTCGCGCCGCGGCCAAGCCGTGCTGCCGGTGCGCGTCAGTGATCGGGTGATGCCTGGCAACTGCTTTGCACCTTTTCATTGGAACGACCTGATCGGCGATCAGCTGGCAATCAATGCCGTGACCTGTGACGCCGTCGACCCGCTGTCGTTGCAACCCGCCTTCAAGCACTGCGCCGTGGCCCTGGAGCGGGTCGCCGGTGAGCGCATCGATGCCCTGGACCTGAATACTGCTACGCCGGAGCCCGCCAGCATGCCGACTGCCACCCTGTCCCGCCTGCTTGGCCTGGACACATTGCCGGCCCCGGTGCTGGCCGACGAAGAACGCCATTACCTGCAAGGTTTTCTGTTGGGCCTGGACCAGGCGCGCGCCGAGGGGGTGCCCAGCCTGCCGGCCACTGCACCGCTGGTCGCCCACCACCGGCTGTTTGTCGACGGGCTGCTGGCCGGGCTGTTCGCCCAGCCTGCGGCACTGCCCGGCGCAGCCTTGCCCGCCCCAAGGCACCACGTGCTGTGGGCCTCGCAGACGGGCAATGGTGAACTGCTGGCTGAGCGCTGTGCGGAGCGCTTGCGCAGTGCTGGCCTCGACGTGCAGCTCAGCTGTATGGAGGCGGTCACCCCGCGCCAATTGCAGGGTGCTGCCAGCGTAGTGTTGATTGCCAGCACCTTTGGTGACGGCGATGCTCCCGACAGCGCGGCGACGTTCTGGCAGGCGTTGCAGGCCGAGGAGGGCGGCCATTGCGCCGAACTGCCCTATGCCGTGCTGGCCCTGGGCGACTCCAGCTACGACCAGTTCTGCGGCTTTGGACGTAAGCTTGACCAGCGTCTGGCCGAGCTGGGTGGGCGGCGCCTGTTGCAACGGGTGGACTGCGAGCCGGACTTCGACCAAGCCTTCGCCGGCTGGCTCGACGCGTTGCTGCCCACGCTGGCCAGCGCGGCGCCGCAGCAGGCGCCTGAATTTGCGCCCGTGGCAGCCTTCAGCAAGCAGCAGCCCTGGGCTGCCAGCCTACTGGAAAACCGCCTGCTCAACGGCCCCGGTGCCAGCAAGGAAACCCGCCAGCTGGTCTTCGACCTGAAGGGCAGCGGCTTGACCTACGCCGCCGGTGACGCCTTGGGCGTTTGGCCGCGCAACTGCCCGGCGCTGGTCAATGAACTGCTGGCACTGATACAGCTTGATGGCCAGGCCATGGTCGAGCTGAAAGGCCAGCCCGCCATGCCTCTGGCCGAAGCCCTGCAGGCGCATCTTGAAATCGCCAAGGTCACCCCGCAGCAGCTGCAGGTGTTCGCCCGCAGCGCACCTGACCTGCAACGGCTGCTGCAACCCGAGTGCAAGGCTGAACTGCAGGACTGGTTGTGGGGACGGCAACTGGTCGATGTGCTGCGCGCCTTCCCTCAGCAACTGCCCCTGGCCAGCTGGCTCGACCTGCTCAAGCCGTTGCAGCCACGGCTCTACTCGATCAGTTCCAGCCCGCTGGTGAACCCGGATCAGGTGCACCTCACGGTATCCACGGTGCGTTACGGGGTACGCAAAGGGGTGTGCTCAAGCTTCCTTGCCGACCGTGCGCAGGCGCTGAAAGTGGCGATTTTTCCGCAGGCGACGAAGCACTTTCGCCTGCCGGAGGACGACAGCCTGCCGGTGATCATGGTCGGCCCTGGCACCGGTATTGCGCCGTTCCGCGCCTTCCTGGAAGAACGTGAGGCACGGGGGGCCACAGGCGGTAACTGGCTGTTCTTTGGCGAGCAGTACGCCGCCACCGACTTTTATTACCGGGACCAGTTGCAGGCTTGGGAAAAAGCAGGCCACTTGCGGCTCGATACGGCGTTCTCGCGCGACCAGGCGCAAAAGGTCTATGTGCAGCAACGCATGCTCGAGCAGGGCGCGCAGCTGTGGCAGTGGTTGGAGGCGGGGGCGTATTTCTATGTCTGTGGCGATGCGCAGCGCATGGCGAAGGATGTGGATGCGGCGTTGCGCGCAATCGTGGCTGAGCATGGCGGGATGGATGCAGTGCAGGCGGCTGCATATGTCGAACGTTTGAGCAAGGCCAAACGTTATCGCCGGGATGTGTATTGAGTGCACCGGGATGGGCTGAGGTGCACTGTGAATGTGCATGCCTGCGGGGGCTTCTTCGCGGGTGAACCCGCTCTCACAGGCACCGTGCAAGCCTGAAGACCGATGCAAACCCTTGTGGGAGCGGGTTCACCCGCGAAGAGACCGATACAGGTAAAGCAACTGGCACAGTCCCTGCTTTATCTTCGATACAACAAGCCCCGCTGATCAACGGCGATCAACCCAGGGGCACACCGTGATGAATACAGGCAAAGGCGCCTGGAGCTTCGGCTCCAGGCGCTTTTTTTTTGATCGAGGATCGGCTTATGAAGGCAACAGCGAGCAGCGGGCAACGAGAGCGACTGGTCATCGTCGGCAACGGCATGGTCGGCCACCATTGCGTCGAACAACTGGTCAGCCGCGGCGCCCTGCAGCGCTTCGAAGTGAGGGTGTTCGGCGAAGAACGCCAACGCGCCTACGACCGCGTGCACCTGTCCGAATACTTCGGCGGCAGCTGTGCCGAAACCCTGGCCCTGTGTGAACACGATTTCTACACCACCAGCGGTGTGCACCTGCACCTCGGTGAGGCGGTGCTGGAAATCGATCGCGAACGCTGTGAGGTGGTCACTGCCGAAGGCCGCTATGGCTACGACCAGCTGGTGCTGGCCACCGGCTCCTACCCCTTCGTGCCGCCGATCGAAGGCTCCAGCGGTAACGCCCGCCTGGTCTACCGCACGCTGGACGACCTCGATGGCATTCGGGCGGCTGCAGCCAGTGCCCGCCGTGGCGTGGTGGTCGGCGGTGGCCTGCTTGGCCTGGAAGCGGCCAACGCCCTCAAGTCATTGGGCCTGGAGGCCCACGTGGTGGAGTTTGCCCCACGGCTGATGCCGGTGCAGCTGGACGCCGAGGGCGGTGCTGCGCTCAAGGCGCAGATCGAAGCGTTGGGTGTGGGGGTGCACCTGTCACGCGCGACCCAGTCGATCAGCGAAGGCGAGGCCTACCGTTACCGCATGAACTTCGACGGCGGCGAGCACCTGGAAACCGACCTGATCGTATTCTCTGCCGGTATCCGCCCGCAGGACGCCCTGGGCCGTGCCTGCGGCCTTGATATCGCCACACGCGGTGGCGTGGTGATCGATAACCACTGCCGCAGCAGCGACCCGCGCATCTTTGCCATCGGCGAGTGCGCTTCGTGGAACGGCAGCGTGTTCGGCCTGGTCGCGCCAGGCTACAGCATGGCGCGCAATCTGGCGGCCTTGCTGATGGGCGAGGCGGCAGTGGCCTTCACCGGTGCAGACATGTCGACCAAGCTCAAGCTGCTGGGCGTGGATGTTGGCTCGATCGGCGATGCCCATGGTGCCACGCCGGGTTCGCGCAGCTACCGCTTCATCGACGAAGCCAACAGTGCCTACCGCCGGCTGGTGGTGGATGCCAGCGGCAAGCACGTGCTCGGCGCGGTGCTGGTCGGAGACAACAGCTATTACGACGCCCTGCTGCAGTACGCCCAGAACGGCATCGCCCTGCCGGCCGACCCGGCAGCGCTGATCCTGCCGCAAGGCAGCGGCGCGCCGGCCTTGGGTGCTGATGCGCTGCCCGACAGCGCGACCATCTGCTCCTGCCACAACGTCAGCAAGGGCGCGGTATGCGCCGCAATTGACAACGGCTGCAGCGACCTGGCCGCCGTCAAAGGTTGCACCAAGGCCGCGACCGGTTGTGGCGGTTGCGCGGCCCTGCTCAAGCAGGTCTTCGAGCACGAACTGAGCGCCCGCGGTGTGGCAGTGGACAAGAGCCTGTGCGAGCACTTCGCCTACACCCGTCAGGAGCTGTACGGGCTGGTGCGGGTAGAAGGCATCCGCACGTTCAGCGAGCTGCTCGAACGTCATGGCAAAGGCCACACAGGCTGTGACATCTGCAAGCCGGCGGTGGGCAATATCCTCGCTTCATGCTGGAACCAGCCGATCATGGACCCGGCGCTGGTACCGCTGCAGGACACCAACGACACGTTCATGGCCAACATGCAGAAAAACGGTACCTACTCGGTGGTGCCACGCATCCCGGGGGGTGAAATCACCCCGGACAAGCTCATCGTCATCGGCCAGGTCGCCAAGAAATACGACCTGTACACCAAGATCACCGGCGGCCAGCGCATCGACCTGTTCGGTGCCCAGTTGCACGAGCTGCCGCTGATCTGGGGCGAACTGATCGAGGCCGGCTTCGAAACCGGCCATGCCTACGGCAAGTCGACCCGTACGGTGAAATCGTGCGTGGGTAGCACCTGGTGCCGTTACGGCGTACAAGACAGCGTCGCCATGGCCCTGCGCCTGGAAGATCGCTACAAGGGCCTGCGCAGCCCGCACAAGCTCAAGTTCGCGGTGTCTGGGTGCACCCGCGAGTGTGCCGAGGCGCAAAGCAAGGACATTGGCGTCATCGCTACCGACAAGGGTTGGAACCTGTACGTGTGCGGTAACGGCGGCATGCGCCCGCGGCATGCCGAACTGTTCGCCACCGACCTTGACGACGAAACGCTGGTACGCCTGATCGACCGCGTCCTGATGTTCTACATCCGTACGGCCGACAAGTTGCAGCGCACCTCGGTGTGGCGCGAGAACCTTGAAGGCGGCCTGGACTACCTGAAGCAGGTCGTGATCGACGACAGCCTGGGGCTGGCCAGCGAGCTGGAAAGCCAGATGCAGCATGTGGTCGACCAGTATGAATGCGAATGGGCCAACGCCCTCAACGACCCCGAGAAGCTCAAGCGCTTCCGTACCTTTGTCAACGATCGCCGCGCTGACCCGGACGTGCACTTCGTGCGTGAACGCGAACAACGCCGGCCAGCGGCGCCGCTGCACCTGATCCCAACTGTCGAGGAGGCTGTCTGATGAACCTGGCCAATGCTGCTGTGAACACTCAAGAAAACTGGCAGGCGGTATGCCAGGCGCACGATCTGGTGGCCGACTCCGGGGTGGTGGTGTGGCTCGACGGCGCCCAGGTGGCGCTGTTCTACCTGCCTGGTCAGGCTCAGCCGCTGTATGCGGTGGACAACCGCGACCCACGCTCCGGCGCCAACATCATCGGTCGCGGGCTGGTGGGCAGCGTGCAAGGTGAGTTGGTGGTGGCAGCGCCGCTCTACAAGCAGCACTTCAGCCTGCTGAGTGGGGAGTGCCTGGAGGATGCCGGGCAGAGGTTGCGGGTGTGGCCGGTGCGGTTGAAGGGGGAGGCCGTGGAGCTGGCTGTGGCCTGATCACCATTTGCCGCCTGCCCCCCACTACGCGGGCATGAGCATCTAGCGCGCTCCCACAGGTACCCCGCAGGCTTGAGGCTGATGCAGCACCTGGGGAATTAACTGGCTTGCTCAATTTAAGCATCTAGCGCAATCCCTGTGGGAGCGGGCTTGTCCCGCGAACACGGGCGCAGCCCGGGCCATGCACCATGTTGGATTCTTCGCGGGACAAGCCCGCTCCCACAAGTACCCCGCAGGCTTGCGGCTGATGCAGTATCTGGGGAAACAACTGGCTTGCTCAATTTCTTGAATCTAGCGCGACCCCTGTGGGCTTGAGGCTGATGCAGTACCTGGGGAAACAACTGGCTTGCTCAATTTCTTGAATCTAGCGCGCCCCCTGTGGGCTTGAGGCTGATGCAGTACCTGGGGAAACAACTGGCTTGCTCAATTTCTTGAATCTAGCGCGCCCCCTGTGGGCTTGAGGCTGATGCAGTACCCGGGGAAACAACTGGCTTGCTCAATTTCTAGAATCTAGCGCAATCCCCTGTGGGAGCGGGCTTGTCCCGCGAACACCGGCGGAGCCGGTGCCATGCACCGTGTTGGATTCTTCGCGGGACAAGCCCGCTCCCACAAGTACCCCGCAGGCTTGAGGCTGATGCAGTACCCGGGGAAACAACTGGCTTGCTCAATTTCTTGAATCTAGCGCGACCTCTGTGGGCTTGAGGCTGATGCAGTACCTGGGGAAACAACTGGCTTGCTCAATTTCTAGAATCTAGCGTGATCCCTGTGGGAGCGGGCTTGTCCCGCGAACACCGGCGGAGCCGGTGCCATACACCGTGTTGGATGCTTCGCGGGGGCAAGCCCGCGAACAGGTCGGCACCAGC
This sequence comes from Pseudomonas sp. DCB_BI, assembly GCF_026240995.1. NCBI lineage: Bacteria > Pseudomonadati > Pseudomonadota > Gammaproteobacteria > Pseudomonadales > Pseudomonadaceae > Pseudomonas > Pseudomonas sp. DCB_BI. Next base: position 69,708 of record NZ_JAPFCG010000013.1, read on the forward strand.
CGGCTAGATCACCAAGCCCTGCGGCGTGCGCCCGGCAAATACATCCACCAGGCTGGCCACCACCATCTCGCCCATGCGCGTGCGGGTCTGCACCGTGGCGCTGGCTCGATGCGGCTGCAGCACCACATCCTCACGCTCGAACAATGCCTCGGGCGCGCGGGGTTCGTCGGCAAACACATCCAGCGCCGCGCCAGCGATCTCCCCAGCCTGCAGGGCCGCGATCAATGCCGGCTCATCCACCAGCTTGCCGCGTGCGATGTTGATCAAGTATCCCTCTGCACCTAACGCCCGCAGCACTTGGCGATCGATCAGCGCCTCGCCCTTGTCGGCCGCCGCCGCCAGGATCAGTGCATCACTGTCCTTGGCCAGCTGCAGCAGGTCTGCCTCAAAGCCGTAAGGCACGTCCAGCGCTTGCAGGTCGGTGTAGCGAATCGGGCACCCGAACGCTGCCGCCCGCTGCGCGACTGCGCGGCCGACGCGCCCCATGCCGACGATGCCCACGCGCATGCCCGACACCTGCCGGGCCAGTGGCAACGGTGCCAGCGGCGTGGCACTGGTGGCCCAATGGCCGGCGCGAACGAAGCGGTCACCGGTGCAGATACCCCGGCACAAGCCGATCAGCAGGCCAATCGCAAGATCGGCGACGTCCTCGGTGAGGGCACCGATGGTTGCCGTTACCTGGATGCCACGATCGCGAGCATAGGCCAGGTCTACCGCGTCGGTACCGACACCATTGACCGCGATCACTTCAAGGTGGGGCAAGCGTGCCATCAGCGCCTGGCTGATACCGGTGTGGCCGCCGGTGATCACGCCGCGAATAGTGCCGGCATGCTGGCTGACGTAGGCCTCCTTGTCGGCCTGTTCGTAGTAGCGGTGCACGGTGAACAGCTGTTCCAGGCGCTCACGGATCTGCGGGATCAGGATAGGGCTCAGTTGCAGGACTTCGGGTTTCATCGGTCACTCCATCATAAACAGGGATCAGCCACGGCCAACGAACGGCATGTTGCTGGCCATCACGGTCATGTTCAGTACGTTGGCGTCCAGCGGCAGCGCCGCGATGTAGCGCACCGCATCGGCCACATGGCGCACGTCCAGCATCGGCTCGGCTGCGATCTCGCCATTGGCCTGGCGTACCCCCCGGGTCATGCGCTCGGACAACTCGGTCAGGGCGTTGCCGATGTCCACCTGGCTACACACGATGTTGTACGGCCGGCCATCCAGCGCCAGCGCCTTGGTCAGGCCAAGCACCGCATGCTTGCTGGCCGTGTAGGGGGCAGTGAACGGGCGTGGGGTGTGCGCCGAGATCGAGCCGTTGTTGATGATTCGCCCACCTTGCGGTTGCTGGCGGCGCATCAGGCCGAAGGCAGCGCGGGCGCACAGGAACACCCCGTCGACATTGGTGGCGATGACGTTGCGCCAGTTCTCCAGCGGCAGCTCGTCGACCGGCATGGCGGGCGCGTTGATGCCGGCATTGTTGAAGATCACATCGAGCCGGCCGTGCACTTCTTCGATGGTGGCGAACAGCTGCGCGACGCTCTGCTCGTCGCGTACATCGGTGGGCACGGCCAGCGCCTCACCGCCTGCTGCCAGCGCCTGTGCAACCACGGCTTGCAGGGGTTCGGCGCGGCGCCCGGCGAGCACCAGGCTGAAGCCGTCATCCAGCAGGGCGAGGGCGACGGCGCGGCCGATGCCGCTACCGGCACCGGTGACCAGGGCGATTTTCTTGTTCTGGGTCATGTCGGGTCTCCGTCAGGTTCAGGCTGCGTTGGCTGTTTGCCCGGCAGGGCGGGGGCCGACACGCAGGTGCAGTTCGCCGATACCGTCGATGCCGGCGTGTATCGTGTCTCCCGGTTTCAGCGGGGCCACGCCGGGCGGGCTGCCGGTCATGATCAGGTCGCCCGGGCGCAGCGGCAGCTGGCGTGACAGCCGGCTGATCACTTCGGCCAATGCCCAGGTCTGCTGGCTCAGGTGGGCACGCTGGCGCTCCTCGCCATTGACCTGCAGCCACAGCGACGTATCCAGCGGCCAGTCGCATTCGCTGGCGGGGACGATGGCGGTCATCGGTGCCGAAGCCTCGAACACCTTGGCGCCTTCCCACAGCAGGCCCTCGGCCTTGGCCTTGCGCTGGTGATCGCGACGGGTCATGTCCAGGCCGGCGGCAAAGCCGAACACGTGCTCCAGGGCGTGTTCCGGGGCAATGTCGGCACCGCCCTTGGCAATGGCCGCGACCAGCTCGATTTCATGGCAGAACTCCTCGGTCTGCGGCGGGAAGGGCAGCTCGCCCGATGCCTCGACGACGTTGCTCGCCGGCTTCATGAAAAACACCGGCTCCTGCGGCGCCGCGCCGTAGGATTCCGGCCACGGGTAGTTGCGGCCGAGGCAGAACACCCGGCCGACGGGGAAGCGCGCATCGCTGCCGCGGATCGGCAGGCTGACGATGGCCGGCGGGTTGAACAGGTAGGTCATGGGTGGATCCTCCGTACTGGAGTGGCCAGCGTATCCAGCGGCTGGCCGGCAAAGTTGGACGAAAGCGGGGTTGGGTTGGATTATCCAAGTAACCTGTACCGGCCCAATCGCCAGCACAGGCAGTGCAATCTCAAGCAGTTGTTTTCAGCTCGATGCGATACAGCTTCCCAAGCAGCAGCGAGTAAGACAGCGTGCCCATCAACGCCACGCCGCCGATGAACCAGAACGCCATGGCGAACGAGCCACTGGCGTGCACGATGGCGCCGATCACGATCGGTGTGACGATGCCGCCGATGTTCGCCGCCAGGCTGGTGATGCCGCCGGTCAGGCCGATCAGCTCCTTTGGCGCCACTTCCGACACGGCAGCCCACGACGACGAGGCGATGCCCTGGGCGAAGAACGCCAGGGTCAGCACGGCGATGCACAGCACATTGGAGTCGGTGAAGTTCACCAGCACGATCGACATCCCCAGCATCGAGCCCACCACCAGCGGCAGCTTGCGGGCAAACGACAGCGAGTAGCCCTTGCGGATCAGCAGGTCGGAGACAATGCCCGCCAGGAGGATGCCGACCGTGGCACCAATGAACGGCATGACCGCGAAGATGCCGACCTTGATCAGCGTCAGCTGGCGTTCTTCGATCAGGTAGGTGGGGAACCAGGTAAGGAAGAAGTACAGTGCCGAGGTGCTGGCGAACTTGCCCAGGCAGATCGCCCAGACCTGGCGATAGCGGAACAGTTCGGCAACCTGCCGCCAGTCGAAGCGGGTACGTTGCTGGCTGCTCTTCACCAGGCCACCGCCGTTCTCGATGTAGGCCAGTTCCTCCTTGCTGACCTTCTTGCAGTTCAGCGGGTCGCGGTACAGCACCAGCCACACGACGCCGAACAGGATGCCCACCATGCCGGTGCTGTAGAACACGTGGCGCCAGTCATAGGTGGTCGCCAGCCACAGCAGCGCGCCGGTGAACAGCGCGGTGCCCAGGTACTGGCCACATACGTAGATGCTGCTGGCCATCCCGCGCTCGCGGGCGGGGAACCACACCGTGACCGCACGGCTGTTGGCCGGGAAAGCCGGGGCCTCCATGGCGCCGACCGCCAGGCGCAGGCCGAACAGTGAGGCGAAGCCGCTGGCCAGGCCCTGGGCCACGGTGACTGCCGACCAGCTGATCAGCGACACGCCGTAGGTCAGGCGCGAGCCGAAACGGTCGGCGATGAAGCCGGCCGGCACCAGTGCCAATGCGTAGGTCCAGGCGAAGGCGGAGAAGATCAGGCCCATCTCGACCTTGTCCAGGCCCAGGTCCTTGGCCATGAACGGCGCTGCGATGGAAATGTTCACCCGGTCGACGTAGTTGATGATGGTCGCCACCAGCAGCAGCGACAGCATGAACCAGCGGCGGCGGGAGGGCAGGCGCTGGGCAGGGGCCGCGTCCAGCGCGTACGACGACGCGGCGCGGGGGGTAGGCGTGCTCGACATGAGTCGACCTCGTTTGTTGTTGTTGGTAGAGGTTGGGCTGCAGTCCCGTTCCTACAGTGGTCGTATGACGTATTGAATGCAACGGCGGTTTTAGACCGTTTTTTTCGCTGGAGGCGGGGGAGGGCTGTGCTGTCCAAGAAAATCAGAAGGTGGGGTTTTGCGCGTATTTTCAGCTGTATGTCGCATTCTCAGCGGGTTGTGGACGGTTAGGGTTGCGCGAGTTTTTGCAGACAGGTTTAATTTGATGACTTTAGACATCGTACAACCTGCTGTGCCTGCCCCTGGTCTCTTCGCGGCCTTGCCCGTGAAGGGGCCAGACAGCGCCATCCTTGAAGACTGGAGCCAACCCAATGCCCCCCAAGCGCGAGGTTCCGACCTACGTCATGCAGCAGCGCAGCGAGCTGATGGATTTCTACATCCGCGACCAGCGCGGGCGCCCCGCCGAGACCGCGCCGCACCGTCACGAGTATTTTCAGATCCAGGTCAATTTAGGCGGCGACACGGTGCAACACATCGGCAGCGTGCAGCGCCCGTTCAGGCGCAACACCCTGGCTTTCATCCTGCCGCACCGGGTGCACGTGATCCCACATCCGGCGGACAGCGACTTCGTGGTGATCAATTTCTCCCAGACGTTCCTGCTGCCGCACCTGGCCTGCGACCCGATGGACCTGGAAGAAGTGTCGATCCTGCAGGCGCCGGAGCTGTCACCGTTCCGCTTTCAGGAGCATCTCGACTTTTGCCTGGGTGACGCCGACTTTGCCGAGGCGCGGCAAATCCTCGATCGCTTGCGTGAACTGGATGCCAACCGCCGCTTTGGTACCCGCGAAATGCTCAAGGGCCTGTTGCTGCAGCTGATCGGCCAGGTCTGCGGCCTGTACGCCGAGCCGCTGCGCGAACTGGCCGACAGCAACGCTGCCCAGCTCAGCCGCCGGGCCGCGCTGGGTCGCATGAGTGAATACCTGCGCCGGCATATCGATGACCCCGACCTGAACCTGCAAAAGGTCGCCGCCGCCACCTACCTGTCGCCCACCTACCTGACCCACTGGCTGCGCAAGGAAATTGGCAAGACTTTCAGCGAGCTGGTGCTGGAGCGGCGCATGCACACCGCGCGCAACTACCTGCTCAATGGCAGCCGCCCGGTGGGCGAGGTGGCGCGGCTCTGTGGCTTTGCTGATGAAGCCTACTTTTCCCGGCGCTTCCGGCAGATCCATGGCCTGCCGCCCGGGCAATTTCGCCGCCAGCAGCGCGACCCGGATACGCCGCAGGTAGCGATGCGTTAAGCTTGCTGCCATGAACCTCGACACCCGCATCAAGTACCGTCACCTGCTGTGCTTCCTGGAGATTGCCCGGCAGGGCAGCCTGGCCAGGGCGGCCGATATCCTGTCGATCAGCCAGCCGGCGATTTCCAAGACCCTCAAGGAGCTTGAAGACCTGCTCGAGACGCGCCTGTTCGAGCGCAGCCGCCAGGGTGTCGAGCTGACCCCGGCCGGCACCCGCTTCATGCGTTATGCCGGGCCCAGCGTGCAGGCGCTGCGTGATGGCGTCAGCAGCCTGCGCGGTGAAGCGCGGGCGCCGTCGCAGGTGCGCATTGGCGTGCTGTCGACGGTCGAGGGGTTGCTGATGCCAGAGGTGCTGTGCCGCCTGCATCAGCGCCACGAGGCGTTGGTGATCAGCGTGGTGACCGGGGTCAGTGCGCAGTTGCTGAGCCAGTTGCACCTGGGTGAACTGGAACTGGTGGTTGGGCGCATGACCGACAGCCCGCAGATCCAGGGGTTGTCGTTCGAGCACCTGTACAGCGAGTCCATGGCCCTGGTCGTGCGCCCAGGCCATCCTTTGCTGGGGAGCGCTCCTGTAGAGCGGCAGCGGGTAGGGCAGTATCCGCTGGTGCTGCCACCGCCCGGCACCACCATTCGCCAGCACGCTGACAGCCTGTTCGTGCAGTGCGGCATCCAGATGCCGGCGCAGCGCCTGGAGACCTTGTCGCTGGCGCTGAGCCGGCGGTACCTGCTGGGCAGCGATGGGCTGTGGGTGGCCCCACGGGATGCGGTGCTGCTCGATTTGCGCCGGGGCGAGTTGGCTGAGCTTGACCTTGGCGTGCGTGAGCCGGGAGGGTCGGTGGGGATTTGCCGCAATGCGGCCTTGCCGTTGAGTTTGCCGGGGCAGTGGGTGGGTGAGGTGCTGCGGGAGGTGGCGGGGGAATATCGGGATGGCCGGTATCCTTGAGGCTTTTGGGCTCACTTTACCTGCTTCAGAACCCGCAGAAATAAAAAGCCACAAACGCCCTGCAAACACGGCACGAAGGGTCAATACTGGCCATTGGCTGCAAAGCTTCGATGAAGAAGCTTTTAACTACTGAACTTCCTTACGAAAACCCGCTCCTATGCCGGTAGCCATTGGTCATGGCCGCCTGCTAAGCTCGCGGCTTTACCCTGATTGCCCTTATGGCGCATGAACAAGGAAATAGCATGAAACAGCATCGTTTGGCGGCTGCGGTTGCCCTGGTAGGCCTGGTACTGGCTGGCTGTGATCAACAAGCCAGCAGCCCCGAGCTGAAGACTCCGGCACAGAAAGCCTCCTACGGTATCGGCCTGAACATGGGCAAGAGCCTGGCTCAGGAAGGCATGGAAGACCTTGATTCGAAAGCAGTCGCCCTCGGCATCGAAGACGCCGTTGGCAAGAAAGAACAGCGCCTCAAGGACGAAGAGCTGGTAGAAGCCTTCACCGCGCTGCAGAAGCGTGCCGAAGAACGCCTGGCCAAGGCCAGTGAAGAAGCCGCTTCGGCTGGCAAGAAGTTCCTCGAAGAAAACGCCAAAAAGCCAGGCGTGGTCACCACCGCCTCGGGCCTGCAGTACGAAGTGGTCAAGAAGGCCGACGGCCCGCAGCCCAAGCCGACCGACGTAGTCACTGTTCACTACGAAGGCAAGCTGATCGATGGCAAGGTATTCGACAGCTCGGTCGAGCGCGGCAGCCCGATCGACCTGCCGGTCAGCGGCGTCATCCCGGGTTGGGTCGAAGGCCTGCAACTGATGCACGTTGGCGAGAAGTACAAGCTGTTCATCCCGGCTGAACTGGCCTACGGCGCGCAAAGCCCAAGCCCGCTGATCCCGGCCAACTCGGTACTGGTGTTCGACCTGGAACTGATCGCCATCAAGGACCCGGCCCAGCTGCAGGGCGGCGAGCCGGAAGCCGCGGCCCCGGCCGAAGCACCTGCTGAAGCCCCAGCTGAAGCACCTGCCAAGTAACTGGCTGATTGTTGAAAGCGCCCCGTCCTGACGGGGCGTTTTTGTTTGGGCGATTGGACGAACCTGCAAGTGCTGGTACTGTCCCAGCAAAGGCAATGTGAAGAAGCAGGACGCTGCTGACGCAAATCGTTTGCGCTGCAGGTAGCTGCCGCGTGAAACGACTGTGTAAAAAACGCCCGATCTGACCGGGGCCCTTGCCCGGCAGGCACCCCGGGTCAGAATCTTCGCCCTGTTCACAAGGTTATCCACAATAAATGTGGATAACCTTTTCCCTCTCGGAGGCTCCATGAGCGCACCCTGGAATTTCGCCCGTTTCCTGCCGCTGGCCGAGCGCCTGCTCAGTCGCGGCCGATTGCCGGCATTGCTGTTCGCCGTGGCGCGCAAAGGCCCGCGCCTTGGCCAATTGCGTGAAGACGTGAAGCTGTTGCAGTCCCTGTGCCTGGCCTGGTGGCGTGGCGAATACCGCGCCATCAGCCCTAAGGCGCTGGTCACCATCGTCGCTGGCCTGCTGTATTTCGTCAGCCCCATCGATGCCATCCCCGACTGGTTGCTGGGTGTGGGTTTCCTCGATGACATCGCGGTGCTGGGCTGGGTGTTGAAGACCGTGGCCGACGAACTGGCGCGCTTCAAGGCCTGGCGCGACAGCCAGGCGCCCGAGCGACTGCGGGTGGTCGAGCGCCTGCCCGATACCCCGGAAGCGCTGCGGCTCGAACGCAATACCCCGTAAAACCGAGCACAACTGCAGCGCAACTGCACAGACCCCAGAGTTGGTAATATAATTGGCATAAGGGTTATGCCTACGGATTACATGCTGTAATCCTTTTTAAAGGGGTTTGTAATGGGTATTCAGGTCATCAGCCGGGACGGTCAACCCGAGTACGCCGTTGTTCCCTGGGAACAGTATCAAGCGCTGCTCAAGGCAGCCGGCCAGGCACCCGCCGAGGCGGTTGCCAGCGAGCCGGCTGCGACTGCCGCAGCGCCGTTGCCGGCGTTCAGTGAGGTTGGCCAAATTCGCCAGGCCAAGGGCATCGCACCCGAGCAACTGGCGCGCAATGTCGGGGTAAGCCCGGCGTATCTGGCCATGATCGAATCGGGCGAACGCCAGCCCGATGCGGCTATCCGCCGTGCCTTGGCCTGGCACCTTGGGGTGGCTGGCTGGAGCGAGCCATCATGAGCCAGGTCAGGATCAGCCGTCAGCATTGGGATAACCTGCTGGGCGAGCTTGACCTGGCCCGTCGTCAACGTCACCTGCTGACCTACCGAGCGCTGATCGAGCGCTTGCAACTGCCCAGCCCGGCCATGCAGACACTGACTGCCGCGCTGGAATACCTGGCGGTGCTGGATGCCCGTGCCGAGCAGCCCCTGCGCAGCTCGCTGGTGATCAGCCAGGGCGCTAGCCGTTTGCCGCGCACCGGCTTTTTCGAATGCGTGGAGCGCCTGGGGCGTTTTTCTGGTCCGGTGGATGGCATGGAGGCGGCGTCGTGGCATGCCTCAGAGGTGGTGCGGGTGTTCGAGTACAGCTACCCCGAAACGGCCTGACTCCTAGCCTGTCACGGCGCTGTTGCCGGCAGGCCAGCCCCGTGCCGTAACGGCGGAATCCTGCTGGCCGGCGATAGGGCCATGACCGGCAGCGCATCCCTGTGAATCAGCCCACAAGCCCTGCCATCAGCGTCAACAACCTCCAATGCATCCAGGTGCTGATGGCGGCCAAACAACTCCAGCAACTGCCCGATCGTGGCATTGAGCCGCACCGTCGGCTGCTCGGCCGGCGGTATGTTCATCAGCATGGGCAATGGCCGGCTCTCACGCACCCCCAGCTCCTGTGGCCGCCCCAGCAGGTACCCCTGCACCAGGTCCACGCCCATCTCTTTCAGCACCACCAGCTCTTCGACCAACTCGATGCCTTCGGCAATCACTCGGGCCTTCGACGCCCGGGCAATCTGCAAGATCGAACCCACGAACTCGCGCTTGAGCGGGTCGCGGTGAATGCCATCGATGAAGTGCCGGTCGATCTTCACGTATTCGGGGCGAAGTTCCGACCATAGGCGCAGGCTGGAATAACCCGCGCCCAGGTCGTCGATGGCAATCGAGAAACCCATGTCGCGATAATGGTGCAGGGCGTTGGATAACAGCTGGAAGTCGTCGGTCGGGGTGTGCTCGGTCAGTTCGATCACCACCCGGCTGGGCGGCAAGCCGACCTGTTCGAGCAGTTTGAGGGTGAGGCCGGACGGGTAGTGGGGTTCCAGCAGCGACTCCGGAGAGATGTTGAGAAACAACTTGCCCTGCAGCTGTTGCTCGCTGAAGCGGCGGCAGGCGCTTTCTCGGCAGGCTGCCTCCAGCTCGGTCAGGCGGCCCGCCTGTCGAGCGATGGTGAACAGGTTCAGCGGCGCATGCAGGGGGCTGTTGGACGGACCACGGCTCAACGCCTCATGGCCGAACACCCGTTGTTCGCTCAGGCACATGATCGGCTGAAACAGGCTGTGAATACTGGGTTGAGCCAGGATGGCACCCAAGGCATCGAGCTGTTCGGCAACGGTCATGACGTATTCCTGAAAATGAAAGGGCCGGGCATCTGCATGCCCGGCCCCCGTATTTCACGACAGCGCGATGACTGTTTGATGACAGGTCACATTAATCTGCCATCATCGCACTTGGTGCCTTACTTCTTGGCCACCTTGGTGCTGGCGCTGAGGTAGTCGATCAGGATGCGACCGGTTTCCGACAGGTAGGCGTCGTCTTCCGGCTTGGTGTTTTCATCCTCGGTCGGCAGCGCGTCTTCGTCTTCCTTCTTCAACTCCTTGAGCGGCTCTTCACCCTTGGCCTTGCGGCGAATGTTTTCCAGCGCCAGTTGCTTGGCCTCGATGTCATCGTGGCGCGCGCGGCGGTCCTGCTCGTTGAGGCTGACAGTCTTCTCGTCCATCAGCTTTTTGGTCAGGGCCAGGCGGTCGCGGATGTAGGTGAACTCGGCATCCTTGTCGCTACGTGCCTCATGCTGCGCCCTCAGCTGGGCCAGGAACGGCTTGAACGGGTCGGCTGCCGGCTTGACCACCGGGCGGATGGTGTCCCATGGCATGGCTTCTGGCAGTGCGCTCTCGCCGATTTCCTTGGTGTCGATGATCGACGGGTAGTCGATGTCCGGCAGCACGCCCTGGTGCTGGGTGCTCTGCCCGGAAACCCGGTAGAACTTGGCCAGGGTCAGCTTCAGTTCGCCATGGTTGAGCGGCTGGATGGTCTGCACGGTGCCTTTGCCGAAGGTCTGACCACCGATGATCAGCGCGCGGTGGTAGTCCTGCATGGCGCCGGCAAAGATCTCCGACGCCGAGGCGGACAGGCGGTTGACCAGCAGCGCCAGCGGGCCTTTGTAGAAGGCGCCTGGGTTTTCGTCTTCAAGCACGTCGACACGGCCGTCGCTGTTGCGCACCAGTACAGTCGGGCCTTTCTCGATGAACAGGCTGGTCAGTTCGGTGGCTTCCTGCAGCGAGCCACCGCCGTTGTTGCGCAGGTCGATGACCACGCCGTCGACTTTCTCTTTTTGCAGTTCGGTGAGCAGCTTCTTCACGTCACGCGTGGTGCTCTTGTACTCCGGGTCACCGGCGCGGTAGGCCTTGAAGTCGAGGTAGAAGGCCGGGATCTCGATGATGCCCAGTTTGTAGTCACGCCCGTCCTGCTTGAGCTTGAGCACCGACTTTTTCGCCGCTTGCTCTTCGAGCTTCACTGCTTCACGGGTGATCGAGACGATCTTGCTGGTCTGGTCGCTTGGCGCATTGCTGGCCGGGATGATTTCCAGGCGCACCACCGAGCCTTTCGGGCCGCGGATCAGCTTGACCACTTCGTCCAGGCGCCAGCCGACCACGTCGACCATTTCCTTGTTGCCCTGGGCCACACCGATGATCTTGTCGGCCGGAGCCACCTGCTTGGTCTTGGCTGCCGGGCCTGCCGGCACCAGGCGCACGATCTTGACCTGGTCGTTGTCGCTTTGCAGCACGGCGCCGATACCTTCCAGCGACAGGCTCATGTTGATGTCGAAGTTTTCCGCGTTGTCCGGCGACAGGTAGTTGGTGTGCGGGTCGTAGGACTGGGCAAACGTGTTGATGTAGGCCTGGAAGATATCCTCGGCACGGGTCTGGTCCAGGCGCGCCAGTTGGTTCTTGTAGCGCTTGGTCAGGGTTTCCTGGATCTGCTTGGGTTCCTTGCCGGCGATCTTCTGGCGCAGCACTTCGTCCTTGACGCGTTTGCGCCACAGGTCGTCGAGCTCGGCCTGATTCTTCAGCCACGGAGCATCCTTGCGGTCGATCAGCAAGGTTTCCTTGGTGTTGAAATCGATCTTGTCCACGCCCTTGTTCAGCTCGGCCAGGGCAAAGTCCAGGCGCTGCTTGACGCGGTCGAGGTAGCGTTTGTAGATGGTGAAGCCCGGGTCAAGGTTGCCGCTCTTGAGAAAATCGTCGAATTGCGTTTTCCACTTGTCGAATTCGGCAATGTCGGCCGCGGTGAAGTAGCTGCGCGCCGGGTCCAGCAGCTTGATGTAGCTGTCGTAGATGATGACCGAACGGGCGTCGTCCAGCGGCGGCTTGCTGTAGTGGTGGCGCTTGAGCAGTTCCACCACGTTGAGGCTGGCGACGATCTCGTCGCGGTCCGGCTGCAGGCTGTCCCACTTGTTGGCGGCCGCCGCATTGCCGCCGAGCGTGAGGCTGCCCAGGCCAACCATCAGGGCCAGCGCGGTGCTTGGAAGGAAATGCTTCATGCTGATTCGACGTGGGGGCATTTGATCACGCATAGTAGGCCGTCTATTCCGTTCGCCGGTTCCAGGGGAGCCGGGCGCATACTGCAAAAAGCCTGGGCACAACGATCCCAGGCTCGGTCATATGATTCAACTATGGAGGCACTGTGAAGGCATTGCAAGGCGTTGACGGACATGTGGCCTGGGTCGAGGCGGAACGCCCGGCCTGTGACGCGGGCCAAGTGCGCATTCGCGTGGCTGCAGCCGGGCTGAACCGCGCCGATCTGCTGCAGATGAAAGGTTTGTACCCACCACCGCCAGGCGCCAGCCCTTACATGGGCCTGGAGTGTGCCGGGGTGATCGCAGAGGTGGGGGCTGGTGCCGACTGGCGCGTGGGCGACCGCGTGTGCGCGCTGCTGGCCAGCGGCGCCATGGCCGAGGAAGTGGTGGTCGATGCCCGCCATGTGTTGCCGGTGCCGGAGGGCCTGAGCCTGCATGAAGCGGCAGGGTTGCCGGAAGTGTATGCCACCGCCTGGCTGAACATCTTCCAGCTGGGTGCGGTGAAGGCGGGTGAGAAAGTGTTGGTACACGCGGGTGCCAGTGGCGTGGGCTCGGCTGCCATCCAGCTGTGCAAGGCCTTTGGCAGCCCGGTGTGGGTCAGCGTCGGTTCGCAGGACCGGCTGGCCTACTGCGAAGCACTGGGTGCAGCGGGTGGCGTGGTACGTAACGCAAACCTCGAAGCACTGGAAGGGTTCGGCCCGTTCGATGTGATTCTCGACCCGGTAGGGGCCAGCTACGGTGAACTCAACCTCAGGCTGCTGGCGCGTGATGGGCGCTGGGTGATCATCGGCCTGATGGGCGGGCGCAAGTTCGAACTGGACCTGGCGCAGGTGCTGGGCAAACGCCTGGAAATCACCGGCTCCACCCTGCGTAACCGCGATGACAGCTTCAAGGCCGAGCTGCTCCGCGAGTTGCAGCAGCAGGTGTGGCCGCTGTTCGCCGAAGGGCGCCTGTCGCCGCAACTGGTCGATACCTACCCGGTGGAGTTTGCCCAGGCCGCGTATGCCGAGCTTGAGACCAATCAGGTGTCGGGCAAGCTGGTCATGGTCATAGACCCAAGCCTGGTGTAAGCAGGCCTGGCCCTTTCGCGGCTTTGCCCGCGAAAGGGCCACACGAATCTTCAGTTCCAGCTGAGAATCGGCCAGCCGTTGGTCTCGGCATGCTCGCGCAACACCGCATCGGGGTTCACAACGTGCGGGTGATCCACCTTCAGTAACAACGGCAAGTCGTTGCGCGAGTCGGAATAGAAACTCGCCCCCTCCAGATTCTCCTGCTCCTGGTCCAGCCATTCCAGCAAACGGGTGATCTTGCCTTCGCGGTAGGTCAGTACCCCACGGGTCTTGCCGGTGTACACCCCATTCACCGCCTCCAGCTCGATCGCCAGGTACTCATCTACCCCCAGCCGCGCTGCAATCGGCCCGACCAGGTGCGTGCCAGAAGCAGAAATGATCAGGATACGGTCGCCGCGCTTGCGGTGCTTGGCGATGTAACGGCAGGCGTCACCGTAGATGATCGGCTCGATCACCTCTTCAACCCACGGTTCGACCAGGTGCTCGACCTCTTCCAGGGTGCGCCCGGCGATAGGCTCCAGGCTGAAGGCCATGTACTCCTCCATCCGCAGGTGACCCTTGCCGTAAGCCTCCATCAGTTCGTGGTCGCGGCGCAGGAACTCCTTGCCATCGACCCAGCCCAGCCGGGCCATCTGCTCGCTCCACAGCGACGCGCAGTCGCCGTGGATCAGGGTTTCGTCCAGATCGAAAATTGCCAGTGCCATCGTGATGAATCTCCTTAAGCCACTTCGCGTAGCGCCGTGGGGTCGATCGACAAGCTTACCCGCTGCCCGTCAGCATGCAGGTCGGCTGGCGAGCGGTTGAGCACGTCGACCACCAGTTCCACGCCGCGCACCTGCACCCGGTAGCGGATCACGTTGCCCAGCAGGCTATGGCTGCGTACCTCGGCGTCCAGTTCGCCGTCGAGGCCCAGGCTGATCGACTCCGGGCGGATCGCCAGGCGGCTGGCCACCGGGCGTTGCAGCAGGCGGCTGGCGCTGTCGGCGTCGAGCAGGTTGTAGTTGCCGATGAAGCCGGCGGCAAACAGGTCCACCGGCGCGGTGTAGAGGGTTTCGGCATCGCCGCTCTGGACAATGCGCCCCTGGTTCATCAGGAAGATGCGGTCGGACATGGTCAGTGCCTCTTCCTGGTCGTGGGTGACGAAGATGGTGGTCAGCCCCAAGTCGCGCTGGATGGCGCGAATCTGCTCGCGCAGGTGCTTGCGAATGCGCGCATCCAGCGCCGACAGCGGCTCGTCGAGCAGCAACAGGCGCGGGCGAGTGACCAGCGAGCGGGCCAGGGCCACGCGCTGGCACTGGCCGCCTGACAACTGGTGCGGGTAGCGCCCGGCAAACTTGCCCAGCTCCACCAGCTCCAGTGCCTCGCGCACCCGCAGCTGGCTTTCGTCGGCCTTAACCTTCTGCATGCGCAGGCCGAAGGCGACGTTCTGCTCCACGGTCATGTTGGGGAACAGCGCGTAGCTCTGGAACACCATGCCGATGCCACGCTTTTGCGGGCTCAGCGGCACGATGTCGTGGCCGTCCAGCAGGATCTGCCCGCTGTCCACCGGGGTCAGCCCGGCAATGCAGCGCAGCAGGGTGGACTTGCCGCAGCCCGAGGGGCCGAGCAGGGTCACGAACTCGCCGCGGTCGATGTGGCAGTCGATGCTCTCGAACACCGGGCTGCCGGCATAGCTCTTGTGCAGTTTCTGTACGCTGACGAAGCTCATGTCAGGTCTTGTCCTTGTTCAGGCGGTTGGCGACCCAGGTCAGTACCAGCACGAAGGCGAAGTAAGAGATAACCAGTGCGCTGTTGAAGTGGCCGCTGCTGTTGCGCATGTTGTTCAGGTACACCTGCAGGGTCTCGTAGCGGGTGCCGACCAGCAGGTTGGCGAACACGAACTCGCCGAACAGGAACGAGAACGACAGCAGCAGTGCCACCATCAGGCCCTTGCGCAGGTTTGGCAGCACCACCAGCAATGCGGCCTGCCAGGTGCTGGCGCCGAGCAGCTGGGCGGCGTCCATCAGGTCGCGCAGGTTGATGGCCTGCAGGTTGTTGGTAATGGCCCGGTACATGAACGGCAGGGCAATGGTGAAGTAGCAGCCAATCAGGATCCACGGCGTGCCGACCATGGCCATCGGCCCGCTCCCATACAGCTGCAGCAGACCCACCGACGACACCACCGGCGGTACCGCGAACGGCAACAGGATGAGGATGTTCATCAGCGCGTCGAGCCTGGGGAAGTGGTAGTGGACCACGAACAGCAGCGGCAGGATCAGCACCACCGACAGCAGCAGCGCGCCCACGCACACCAGCAGCGACTGGCCGAAGGCGGCGAGGAAGCGTGGCTCGCTCCACAGTGCGATGTACCACTTGAAGGTCAGGCCGCTGGGCAGCAGGCTGGCTGACCAGCTGGTGGCCAGCGAGTAGAGCAGGGTGCCGGCCAGAGGCAGCAGCAGGATCAGGAACAGCAGGTAGACCACGGCGCGGTGGTACCAGCCGCCGGAACGGGTGTCAGCGCGCATGGTAGCTCCGTTTCAGTAGCCATTGGTGCACCACCGTGACCAGCGTCATCAGCCCGACCAGTACCATCGCCAGGGCGCTGGCCAGGTTGGGGTCGAGGCTGATGTCACCGGCCACCAGGCCAGCGATGCGGATCGGCAGTACGTTGAAGTTGCCGGTGGTCAACGCGTACACGGTGGCGTAGGCGCCCAGGGCGTTGGCCAGCAGGATGACGAAGGTGCCAAGCAGGGCCGGGGTCAGCACTGGCAGGCCGATGTGCCGCCAGAATTGCCAGTGGTTGGCGCCCAGCAGCGCGGCCGATTCGCGCCAGTCTTCACGCAGGGCGTCGAACGCCGGGTACAGCAGCAACACGCCCAACGGGATCTGGAAGTAGGTGTACACCAGAATCAGGCCGCTCTTGGAATAGATGCTGAAGTCTTCCAGCAGGCCGACCTGCTTCAGCAGCAGGGTCAGCGCGCCGTTGAAACCGAGCAGGATGATGAAGGCAAAGGCCAGCGGCACCCCGGCAAAGTTACTGGTCATGTTGGCGAAGGCGCTGACGAAATCGCGCAGTCTGGAATCCACCTGACGCAGCGAATAGGCACCGAGGGTGGCGATGATGATGCCGAACAGGCTCGACCAGAAGCTGATCTCCAGGCTGCGTTGCAGCGCCTGCAGGTAAAACTTCGAGGCGAACACCTTGCTGAAGTTGGCCACGCCCCAACCGGCATCCGATTGCAGGCTGTTGATCGCCACCCAGCCCAGTGGCGCGACCTGGAAGATGACGAAGAACACGGCGAACGGCAGCAGGCAGAGCAGGGCCAGGTAGCGGCCACGGTTCACTTGAGCAACTCCCGGCACACCGTCTTGTCGTGGGCAGCGCCCAGCAGTTCGCAGATGGTCCCGCACAGCTCGGTCTGCAGTGGCTTGGCTGCCGGGTCGAGGCTGAAGGCGTCGCCAAACACGAACAACGGCACTTCACGTTCTTCAGCCAGCAGGCCGTTGTGCGAGCGGTCGTTGTTCATGCCATGGTCGGCGGTCACCAGTACCTGGTAGCCCTCCTCGAGCCAACCCGGCAGGTAGTCAGCCAGCAGGATATCGACGCTGCGCGCGGCGTTGCGGTACTGGCTGCTGTCCAGGCCATGGTGATGGCCGACGTCGTCGATGCTCATCGGGTGTACCAGCAGGAAGTTCGGTGCATGGCGGCGGCGCAGGTATTCGCCGTCGGCCAGCAGGTGCGAATCGGGGTAACGGTCGTCCCAGTAAAACAGCCCGTGCTGGATCGGCAGCTTGGGCGCGTGGGTATGGCGGTCGCGCTGCGGGTCGAAGGGCGAGCGGTTGTACAGTTCGCTCATCCAGTGATAGGCCGCCGCTGCAGTGCCCAGGTTGGCCTCGCGCGCGTAGTGGAAGACGCTGCGCTGGTTGGACAGGCGGTTGACGTTGTTGTGCACGATGCCACTGTCGATGGGGGGTACGCCGGTGAGGATGCACTCGTACAGCGGCCGCGACAGCGATGGCAGTTCGCATTCCACGCGGTACAGCGCGGCGCGGTCGGCCTCGACGTAGGCGTGCAGGTGGCCCATGGCGTGGTGGGCGACCTGGTAGTTGAGGCCGTCGAGCAAGACCAGGATGACGTTGTGTTGCATGGTGGCTCCAGTCATAAACCGCGTTGGCTTCTTCGCGGGTGAACCCGCTCCCACACGTACTGCACAAGGCTCAAGACCTGTGCTGTCCCTGTGGGAGCGGGTTTACCCCGCGAAAGGGCCCGTCCAGGCACTAGACAAGCTGGCCTGTTACTCCATCTCGATGATCACCTGCTCCTGCCACATCTGCGGCAGTTTCTTCGAAGTGGCTTCCCAGGCTTCGGCATTCTTGATCGGCTGGGCTGCACCGTACTGTTCGTTAGGCAGCAACTTGGCCTGCACATCCGCCGGCAGCTTCAGGTGCTCGGCACGGATTGGCCGAGCATGCCCCTTGGCCAGGTTGATCTGCCCGGCATCGCTGAAGATGTATTCCCGGGTCAGCTTGGCCGCGTTGGGGTGCTTGGCGTACTTGTTGATGACCGTGGTATAGCCGGAGATCACCGAACCATCGGAGGGGATCAGCACTTCAAAGCGCTTGGGGTCGATCTGTTCACGGTAGCTCAGGCCGTTGAAGTCCCAGACCACGCCGACTTCCACTTCACCTTTTTCCAAGGTCTGGATGGTCGGGTTGGCCAGCGACAGGCGCTTCTGCTGGGCCAGCTTGGTGAACAGCTGCAGGCCTGGTGCTACGTTGGTTTCATCACCTTTGTAGGCAATGGCCGCAGCCAGCACGCCGTTGGCAGCCTGGGCGGCGGTACCGACGTCACCGATGGCAACCTTGTACTTGCCTTTTTCCAGGTCATGCCAGGTTTTCGGCCGTTCTTCTTCCTTGACCAGGTCCTTGTTGATAATGAAGGCGATGGTGCCGGTATAGGCCAGCGCCCAGTGGCCATCCTTGTCCTTGGCCCACTCCGGCACCTGGTCCCACGTGCTTGGCTTGTACGGCTGGCTCACGCCCTTGGTCACCGCGATCGGGCCGAAGGCGGCACCCACATCGCCAATGTCGGCGCTGGCGTTGTCCTTCTCTGCCTCGAACTTGGCCAGCTCCTGGGCCGAGGTCATGTCGGTGTCGCTGTGCTTGAGGCCATATTTGCTGGCAAGGTCTTCCCATGTGCCTTTCCAGTTGGCCCAGGCATCAGGCATGCCCACGCTGTTGACGGTACCTTCCTTGCGGGCGGCGTCTTCCAAAGCCTTGAGATCAGGGCCGGCGGCCATGGCCGAGGTGCACAAGGTGATGGCCGAGCCGAGCAGTGACGCCATGAACAACTTTTTCATCCGAAGCTCCTTGGTATGGGTGCCTTTAGCGATCGTTGTTTTGAGTGAAGCGGTTGTCTGGTGACCGTTGGTCTAGGTCAGCAAAGCTTGAGCCAAGGTAGGCCGCTTGCGTGACAATTTGATGTAGGGCTACACCTGAAACGGCCCTGAGACTACAGCGTAGACCACCTGACTGGCCCGGTTCTGCTGGGCTGGCGCGTTTTTGGCAGTGCTTGCTGCTGGCCTTTGTCACAGGATGTTCATCAGCCCTGCCTAGGCTGCACTAATCTTCACAGGCCCCTTCGTGGGGCTGGACTAGTCCAGATAGGTAACCTTTTGATGCAGTCGACGCCACCGCGTGCGGTAACAGCCATCTGCCATGCCTTGCAGGAGCAGATCGAGCACGGCCTGCTGGCGCCGGGCGGCAAGCTGCCGGCCGAGCGCCGGCTCAGCGAGGTGTTCGATACCACCCGCATTACCCTGCGCGAGGCGCTGGTGCAGTTGGAAGCCCAAGGCTTGATCTACCGCGAAGAACGCCGCGGTTGGTTTGTTGCACCGCAGCGGCTGACCTACGACCTGATCCAGCGCAGCCACTTCCATGCCATGGTGCGTGAACAGGGGCGAGTGGCCAGCACCGAGCTGTTGTCGGCGCGGCTGCAGCCAGCCTCGGCGGCCATCTGTGCGCGCCTGCAGTTGCCGGCGTTGTCGAGTGTGGTGCAGATCTGCCGGTTACGCCGTATCGATGGGCGAGCGGTGCTGTACGCCGAGCATTACCTCAACCCCCGGTATTTTCCGGATATTCTCGAACAGGACCTGGCGCAGTCGCTGACCGAGATCTATGGGCGGGTGTACGGCATCCGCTATGGGCAGGTGTGCTTCGAGATTTTGCCCACGGCATTGCCGGTGGCGGCAGCCAGTGCACTCAAAATGTCGGCGGGCAGCCCGGGGTTGCACATCACCCGGGTCAACAGTGACCAGCATGGGCACCTGATCGACTGTGACCTGGAGTTTTGGCGGCATGATGCAATCCGCATCCGCGCCCAGGTGGGCTAGCGCGACGATTGCTTCCCAGGGGTTGCCCGCGACAGGGCCCTAGCTGGATGAACCGGTTTCTGCCATCCCGCCACCCCCGGCGGTCACCACCTGCACCGACAGCCGCGGCGTCGCCAGGTCCAGCCCAGCCTCGTCCAGCTGCCGCTTCAGCGCCAGGTTGAATGCCCGCGACACTTCCCATTGCTTGATCGGCGCTGTCTTGAACCGCGCCCGCAAGATCGCCGACCCTGACTCGAAACTTTCCACCCCCTGCAACTCCAGCGGCGACCAGATGTTGCGGCGCATCAGCGGGTCGTTGCGCAGTTTCTGCCCCACCTCGCGAATCAGCGTGATGGCCTGGTCGATGTTCATGCTGTGCGGGATCGCGACGCGGAAGATCGCGTAGCCGAACTCGCGCGAGTAGTTCTTGATGCTCTTGATCTCGCTGAATGGGATGGTATGCACGATGCCGTCGATATCGCGCAGGCGCACGGTGCGAATGGTCAGCCCCTCCACCGTGCCAAGGTGGCCGCCCACATCCACATAGTCGTCTATGGCCAGCGAGTCCTCGATGATGATGAACAGCCCGGTGATCAGGTCGGCCACCAGCGACTGTGCGCCAAAACCGATGGCCAGGCCGATCACGCCGGCACCGGCCAGCAGCGGGGTGACGTTCATGCCCATGTTGGCCAGGGCGACGATTACCGCAATGATGAAAATGACCACGAACATCACGTTGCGGATCAACGGCATCATGGTTTGCGCGCGGGCATTGGCCAAGCCCCGGCGCGAGCGCACCAGGGCATGGTGCACGGCGGTGTCGGCGAGGATCCACACCAGCCAGGCGACGATCAGCGTCCCGGCCAGGCCCAGCAGGCGCACGCTGATGTCGTGGCCGTCGCCTTCGGCGAAGCTGATCATCGACAGGCCCCATACGCGCAAGCCTAGCTCGATGAACAGCAGCCAGATGAGCAGGTGCACCAGCAGGTAGCCGAAGTTGCGCAGGCGCTCGGCGTACACCGCCTGGCGTTTGCTGGCGCGCTTGGGGTTGGCTGCGTGGCGGCGTACCAGGCCGTTGAGCACCATGCACACCACCACCAGCACGGTGCACATCAGCGACTGGCGCAGCGCGGTGCTGGTGTCGCCGGCAGACACGAAGGTGGCAAACAGCGAGATCGCCACCAGGATCAGCGCCGGGATGAACCAGAAGCTGCCGAGAATCTCGATGGTGTCGCTGAGCGTGCGCCGCGTCAGGCGCCGCGACAACGGCTGGTTGCGGATCAGGTGGGCGATCGGACGGCGGAAGCGCAGGATGAACAACCCGGTGCACAGCGCGGCGATGACGTTGGCCAGGGTCGCGAGGGCGTGGGCAAGGTGGGTGCCGAGAGCCACCAGCATGCGCGGGTCGCTCATCGCCTCGCCAAATGCGGCGAAGCTGCCGATCAGCCACAGCGGGCGGAACGCCTGGTGGCGCAGGATGTGCAGGGCGCGATGGCGGTGCGGGCCATCGAGCAACGAGAAGGCGATGACACAGATGGCCGAGAAGCAGGTGCCGACCACCAGGGCGTAGGCCAGCACCATGGCCAGTGATTTACCCAGCGACGGTGGCAGTACGAAGCTCAGGTACACGGTGAACACCAGCGCTACCAGCCACGGGCCCAGCTTGCGCAAGGCAAAGCGCACCAGATCCCAGGTGCGCGGGTGCTGTGGCAATTCTTCGCTCAGGCCGAAGCGCAGGCGTATCCGGTGCCCGACCCAGTTGAAGGCATAGGCCAGCATGCTCCACACGGCAATCACTGCGGCAAAGCCGAACAGGATGGCCGGCCACTGGTGCACCGGTACCATCAGTTCGGTCAGTTCGGTTTGCGCCAGCTCGATTTCCGCGGCCCAGCGGTGGAACGGGCTGGCGTCGCCGCTGAACTGTTTCTCGAAGTCATGCAGGGCGCCGCCGATCAGGCCGAGCACGCCCTGTTCGACACTGGGTTGTGACTGTTTGGTGGCGTCGCGCAGCTTTTTCAGGTCCGCCAGCAGCTTGGCCCGTTGCTGGTCGTTTTCGAGGTTCTTGATCACCTCGTCCAGCGACTTGCCCAGCGGCTCGGTGGCCTCTGGTTGTGCGGGCGCACTACCGCCCAGCAGGCTCGGCAGGCCGGCCGCCTGGGTCGGTGGGATGAACAGCAACAGCAGCAGGAACAGGTAACGCAGGAGGGCAGGCACTGGCAAATCTACCTCAGGTCAAACGATTGACCGAGTGTAGAGGTTTACGTCGGCAGTTTCTCGAGGATCTTCCAGCAGGTGAGGCCAAAAATGCCCAAGGTGCCGATCCACATCATCAGTACCCCAATATTGCGTTCGCGCATGCTGAAGCCAATGGTCAGCAGCAACAGGAACAGGAACACCGGCACGAACAGCGACAGAAACGGGGACATGGACAGCAATCCTTTTGCAGTGGGGCCATGTAATAAGCATAGCCCTTTGCAAGCGAAGCGGGATTGACCTTGAGCAGGTTTGGCCTCTTCGCGGGCTGGCCCGCGAAGAGGCCGGCCTGGCTACATCAAGGCAGCTCGCGGCTACGGTAGAAGGCGGTCAGCACCTTCACCAGGTGCGCCAGGTCATGGCTGCCGCACAGCTCGCGAATGGAATGCATGGCAAAGGTCGGCAAGCCGATATCCACCGTGCGCACGCCCAGGTGGCTTGCCGTGATCGGCCCGATGGTCGAGCCACAGCCCATGTCGCTGCGCACCACAAAGCTTTGCACCGGCACTTCCTCGGCCATGCACAGGTGGCGGAAGAACCCGGCGGTTTCACTATTGGTGGCGTAGCGCTGGTTGTTGTTCACCTTGATCACCGGCCCCGCGTTGAGCTTGGGGCCGTGGTTGCCGTCGTGCTTGTCGGCGTAGTTGGGGTGCACCCCGTGGGCATTGTCGGCCGACACCATCAGCGAGCGCTGGATGGTACGCACGTAGGCGTCGCCGTCTGGCAGCAAGCGCTGCAAGGTCTGCTCCAGCATCGGGCCATCGGCACCGCAGGCCGAGCAGCTGCCGACTTCTTCGTGGTCGTTGCACACCAGCACGCAGGTTTCATGGCTATCGGCGGCCAGCAGCGCTTGCAGGCCGGCATAGCACGACAGCAGGTTGTCCAGGCGGGCGCCGGCGATGAAGTCACCGTTCAGGCCGATCAGGGCGGCACTCTGGGTGTCGTAGAAGCTCAGTTCGTAGTCCAGCACCACGTCGGCGATCAGTTCGTGTTCGCGGGCCAGTTGTTCGGTGAGCAGGGCGCGGAAGTCGACGCGTTCGTCACCAGCCACCTGGGCGAGGATGGGCGGCAATTCGTTCTGCGGATTGATCTGCCAGCCTTCGTTGGCGGTGCGGTTCAAGTGGATCGCCAGGTTGGGGATGATCGCGATCGGCAGCTTGAAGTCGATCAGCTGGCTTTCGACCTTGCCGTCACGGCGGTAGGTGACGCGCCCGGCCAGCGACAGATCGCGGTCGAACCACGGTGCCAGCAGGGCGCCGCCATAGACTTCCACCCCCAGTTGCAGGAAGCCATGGCGCTGCAGCTCGGGCTGCGGCTTGACCCGCAGGCACGGGCTGTCGGTGTGCGCGCCGACCATGCGAATACCGTTGAGCAGCGGGTCTTGCTTGCCCAACTGAATGGCGATGATCGAAGAATCGTTACGGGTGACGTAGTAGCGGCCGCCAAGCTCGGTGAGCCAGCTGTCGCGCTCGTCAAGGCGCTGGTAGCCGGCCGCCTCCAGGCGCTGGGCCAGGCTGGCGGTGGCGTGGAAGGGCGTTGGGGAGGCCTTGAGGAAGTCGATAAGGCCAGAATTCAGTGCGTCGCGCATAGCTCACTCCAGACAGCAGTGGCGCGAGTTTAACGCACAATGTCGACAATTTGTGTCGTGGCTATAGCCACTCCCACAGGTATTGCACAGCCCCTGAGAGCAGCGCGGTCCCTGTGGGAGTGGCTTCAGCCGAGAACACCGGCGGAGCCGGTGCCATGCACCATGTTGGATTCTTCGCGGGGCAAGCCCGCTCCCACAGTCCAACCCCGCAGGCTTGAGGCTGATGCAGTACCTGGGGAAACAACTGGCTTGCTCGATTTCTAGAATCTAGCGCGATCCCTGTGGGCTTGAGGCTGATGCAGTACCTGGAGAAACAACTGGCGTGCTCAATTTCTAGAATCTAGCGCAATTGGACTGTGGGAGCGGGCTTGTCCCGCGAACACGGGCGAAGCCCGTGCCATCCACCGTGTTGGATTCTTCGCGGGGCAAGCCCGCTCCCACAGGTACCCCGCAGGCTTGAGGCTGATGCAGTACCTGGAGAAACAACTGGCTTGCTCAATTTCTAGAATCTAGCGCAATTGGACTGTGGGAGCGGGCTTGTCCCGCGAACACGGGCGAAGCCCGTGCCATGCACCGTGTTGAATTCTTCGCGGGGCAAGCCCGCTCCCACAGGTACCCCCGCTGGCTTGAGGCTGATGCAGTACGTGGGGGAAACAACTGGCTTGCTCAGTTTCTATAATCAAGCGCAATCACTGTGGGGCTTTAGCCGCGAAGAGGCCGGTACCGACCCTGCAAGATCAGAACGGTGCCGGGCACTCGAACTTCAACCGCTCCCCGGACACTGGGTGGGTAAAGCTCAACATGGAGGCATGCAGGCACAGCCGCTCATGGGCAGCCAGCGCTTCGGGGTTGGCATACAGCCGGTCACCCAGCAGCGGGTGGCCGATCGACAGCATGTGCACGCGCAACTGGTGCGAGCGGCCGGTGATCGGCGTCAGCTCGACCCGGCAGTGATCCCCACAACGCTCGACGATCCGCCAGAAGGTCAGGGCATGCTTGCCCTGCTCATGGTCCACGACGTGTCGCGGTTTGGTGGGCGGGTCGTAACGCAGCGGCAAATCGATGCTGCCGCTGTCCAGTGTCGGCTGGCCCCAGCACAATGCGGTGTAGGCCTTTTCGGTCTCGCGGTCATGGAACTGGCGTGACAGTTCGCGGTGGCTGTCGGCATCGCGCGCCAGCAGGATGATGCCGGAGGTTTCCCAGTCCAGGCGGTGCACGATCAGTGCATCCGGGTAGCCGTTTTCCTGCAGGCGGGTGATCAGGCAGTCCTTGTTGTCCTCGGCGCGGCCAGGCACCGACAGCAGCAGGGTCGGTTTGTTGATCACCAGGATGGCGGCGTCTTCGAAGAGGATCTGGACATTCGACAGCGGCATTGCAGTTCTCACGAAAATAGCAGAAAACGCTGGGGCCGCTTTGCCCCCCTTTCGCAACACAAGGCCGCTCTCACAGGGTCATGAGTAACCCTTGTGGGAGCGGCCTTCTGTGGCGAAAGGGCTGCAAGGCAGCCCCGGCTTTTGGCGCGGATCAGCGATCCGGCAGGGTGATGTTCAGCTCCAGAATCGAGCAGCTGCCCTGGTTTTCCAGCTCGATATGCACGTCGTCATTGCCGATGTTCACATACTTGCGGATCACTTCCAGCAGCTCTTTCTGCAGTGCCGGCAGGTAGTCCGGCTCGCTGCGCTGGCCGCGCTCGTGCGCCACGATGATCTGTAGACGCTCTTTCGCTACCGACGCGCTGGTCTGTTTCTGCCTGCCACGAAAGAAGTCAAAAAGGTTCATGGTTTATTTGCTCCCGAAAATGCGCTCGAAGAATCCTTTCTTCTGTACATCGATGAAGCGCATTGGCTTCTCTTTGCCCAGCAGGCGATCGACGGCGTCGCTGTAGGCCTGCCCGGCGTCGCTCTGGTCATCGAGGATGACCGGGATACCCTGGTTGGACGCCTTGAGCACAGCCTGGGACTCCGGAATGACGCCTTTGAGCTTGATCGACAGGATTTCTTCGACGTCGGCGACGCTGAGCATCTCGCCCTTCACCACGCGCTCGGGATGGTAGCGGGTGATCAGCAGGTGTTCCTTGATCGGCTCTTCGCCGTTCTCGGAGCGGCGCGATTTGCTCGACAGGATACCCAGCATGCGGTCGGAGTCACGTACCGAAGACACCTCCGGGTTGGTCACGACAATCGCTTCATCGGCGAAGTACATCGCCAGGTGCGCGCCTTTTTCGATACCGGCCGGGGAGTCGCAGATGACGTACTCGAAGTCCTTTTTCAGGTCCATCAGTACTTTTTCCACGCCTTCCTGGGTCAGCGCGTCCTTGTCACGGGTCTGGCTGGCGGCCAGCACGTACAGGTTCTCGAGGCGCTTGTCCTTGATCAGGGCCTGCTGCAGGTTGGCTTCGCCGTTGACCACGTTGACGAAGTCATACACCACGCGGCGCTCGCAGCCCATGATCAGGTCGAGGTTACGCAAGCCCACGTCGAAGTCGACGATGACGGTCTTGTGGCCGCGCAGTGCGAGGCCGGTACCAATGGCGGCGCTGGTGGTGGTCTTGCCCACACCCCCCTTGCCGGAAGTAACCACGAGAATCTTGGCCAAGGTGTTTCACCCCTAAAATAGTCGGGACACGGGTCCCTGCAAATAACTGAAATAGCTTAAATAACGGCAACAGTGAAAAAGTTGCTCTAAAAATGCTGGCAAGTATCCGTTAAAGACGGGTGATGTTCAACACGTCACCAGACAGGCTGACTTGCACGCCGGTCCCCCACAGCGGGTCGCGGCGCAGGTCTTCGCAGACCTTGTACTGGCCGGCGATGGAAACCATTTCGGCGGTCATCTGCTGGCAGAAGATACGCGCCTTGGTATTGCCCTTGATGCCGGCCAGGGCGCGGCCGCGCATGGGGCCGTACACATGGATGTTGCCATCGGCGAGAAGTTCCGCACCCGGGCTGACCGAGGCGGTAACGATCAGGTCGCCACCCTGGGCGTAGATTTGCTGGCCACCCCGTACCGGCGCGGTAATGATGCGGGTCGGGCGAACTTCGGGTTCGGCGGCCGGGGCTGGCGCCGGTGCCGGTTGCGGTTTGCGCACCACTTCGGGTTCAGGCTCCAGCGGTCGCTCACGGGCGCCGGACGGTGGCAGCACCGGCAGGTCGATGGCGATGGCGGCGGCGATGTCCTCGATGCGGTTGGCGCGGATGGCCAGGGTACGCAGGCCGTGGTGGCGGCAGATCCGCATCAAGCCGGGCAGGTCGATTGCCCCTTCGTCGGCCGGCAACTTGTCCAGCGCCAGCACCAGCGGCGTGTTGCTGAAAAAGTTAGGTGCCTGGGCGACTTTGGCCGCCAGCTGGCGGTCGAGGGCTTCAAGGTCATTGCGCGCCAGTTCCAGTACCGTGATGGCGAGCATGCTGCCCTTGAGCTGGAACACGGAGGCGGTGTCGGGTGTGTGGTTTGGGCTCATGGTCTGCATAGACGGCTTGTTGCGAAAAAAGTGCCCTGACTTATAACGAGAACACCGGTTGCCCGCAACATGCACTGATCCGTTGTAGAATGCGCGGCCTTTGTCTTTCCGGATGCTTCAATGGAACGCCCGCGTTTTCGTCGCTATTACCTTCATCCCAGGTTCTGGGGCCTGTGGCTGGGCCTGGGCCTGCTGTGGCTGGTGGTCCAGCTGCCGTACCGGGTGCTGTTGAAAATCGGTGCCGCGCTGGGCGCGCTGATGTATCACTTCGCCGGCGAGCGGCGGCGCATCGCCGCGCGCAATCTCGAACTGTGCTTCCCGGAGCTGTCGATCGACGAACGGCAGCGTTTGCTCAAGGCCAACTTTGCCTCCACCGGCATCGCCTTCTTCGAAATGGCCATGAGCTGGTGGTGGCCCAAGGCCAGGCTGGCGCGCCTGGCCCACATCGAAGGGCTGGAGCACCTGCAGGCCGCCCAGCAGGCGGGGCAGGGCGCGATCCTCATGGCGGTGCATTTCACCACCCTGGAAATCGGCGCCGCGCTGCTTGGCCAGCAGCACACCATCGACGGCATGTACCGCGAGCACGGTAACGCGCTGTTCGACTTCATCCAGCGCAGCGGCCGCGAACGCCATAACCTTGATTCGCTGGCGGTGGAGCGCGAGGACGTGCGTGGCATGCTCAAGCTGCTGCGCTCTGGTCGGGCGATCTGGTACGCACCGGACCAGGACTACGGCGCCAAGCAGAGCATCTTCGTACCGTTGTTCGGCATCCCGGCGGCGACGGTCACCGCTACCACCAAGTTTGCCCGGCTGGGCAAGGCGCAGGTGATTCCGTTCACCCAGAAGCGCCTGGAGGATGGCAGCGGCTATCGTCTGGTCATCCACCCGCCGCTGGCGGATTTCCCCGGCGAGAGCGAAGAAGCTGACTGCCTGCGCATCAACCAGTGGGTCGAACGTGTGTTGCGCGAGTGCCCCGAGCAGTACCTGTGGGCGCACCGCCGGTTCAAGTCGCGGCCCGAAGGGGCGCCGCGGCTGTATGACAAGAAAAAGCGCTGAACCCTGTGTCAGCCGGTCTGGCTGCTTCGCGGGTAAACCCGCTGTCACAGGATTACCACGGGTTCTGAATGTTGCGGGGCCCGTGGTAGCGGATGGGCCCGCGAAGCGGTCGGGCATGTAGGCACCTCAACCCCAGGAAGGACGCCATGGCACCACCCCCGGTAACCGGTCTTATCCTTTCTGGCGGTGGTGCCCGCGCCGCCTATCAGGTCGGCGTGCTGGCCGGCATCGCCGAGCTGCTGCCCGCGGGCGCCCGCAACCCGTTTCCGGTCATCGTCGGCACCTCCGCCGGGGCCATCAACGCCGTAACCCTGGCCAGCGGCGCCAGCCAGTTCAACCAGACCGTGCAACGGCTTACGGCCTTCTGGCAGAACTTTAGCAGCCACCTTGTGATCCGTAGCGACTGGCCAGGGGTGGTGCGTCAGGCCAGCCGCTTCGTCAGCCACAACCTGCTCGGCCTGGGCGGCCAGGCACCGGTGGCCTTGCTCGACAGCAGCCCGTTGCGCGGTTTGCTGGAGGCGCACCTGAACCTGGATGGCATCGCCCGTTCCCTGGCGGCCGACCAGTTGCGCGCCGTAGCGGTGACCGCTTTCGGTTACGAGTCTGGCCAGGCGGTAACTTTCTACCAAGGCCGCGGCACCATCGAAGCCTGGTTGCGCCACCGTCGCATCGGCGTGCCCACCGCGTTGACCATCGACCACCTGCTGGCCAGCGCGGCGATCCCGCTGTTGTTCGCCCCGGTACAGTTGGGCGACGAGTATTACGGTGACGGTGCGGTCCGCCAGTCGGCACCGATCAGCCCGGCCCTGCACCTGGGCGCCAGCCGGGTGCTGGTGGTCGGCGTCAGCGGCAACCCGCAGCGGCCGGCGCCACCGTTGCCCACCCAGCGCGTGTTCAGCGGGCAGCAACCGAGCCTGGCGCAGATTGGTGGGCACATGCTCAACAGCACTTTCATCGATAGCCTGGAAGATGACATCGAGCTATTGCAGCGGCTCAATCACCTCAGCCGGCTGTTGCCGGCGCACCTGGATGCACGGCGCCTGGGCCTGGCGCCGATCGAGGTGCTGGTGGTTGCGCCCAGCCAGCCGCTGGACGAGATTGCCGCGCGGCACCGGCGCGAGTTGCCGGCAGCGCTGCGCCTGTTCCTGCGTGGGCCGGGGGCAACGCGTACCAGCGGGGCGGGGGTGTTGAGCTATTTGCTTTTCGAGGCAAGTTATTGCAGCGAACTGATCGACCTGGGGCGGCGGGACGCTTTGGCGAAGAAGCGCGAGTTGTGCCAATTCCTGGGGGTTTGATGCCGCCGGTTCCGGCCTCAACTCCAGCAAGCCAAACCCCCAGGCCGAAGCAGGTTTACTCGGCTATCTGCAACTTGCGCGCCTGGGTGTACACGTACCGCACCTTCTCGTACTCGAACGGCGAGTTCAGCTGGCCGTAGCGGAAGTTGGTGGTGTAGCGCTTGTCCACCACGCGCAGGGCGAAGATCTCCGGGTGGTCGGTGCTGGCTTCTGCCACGTTCAGGTAGTTGACCGCCTGCTCACCCGCATAGTCCACCACCAACCCGGTGGTATCACGCAGGTTCGATGGCCCCAGCACCGGCAGCATCAGGTACGGGCCGTTCGGCACGCCGTAAAAGCCCAGGGTCTGGCCAAAGTCTTCGCTCTGCCGTGGCAGGCCCATGCTGGTCGCCGGATCCCACAGCCCACCCACCCCGATGATGGTGTTGAACATCAGCCGTGCGGTGATCTCTGCCGAGCGCTTGGCCTTCAACTGCAACACACTGTTGAACAGGTTCGGCACATCGCCAAGGTTGTTGAAGAAGTTGCTCACCCCGGTGCGCACGAAGCGCGGTGTTACGTACTGGTAGCCGCTTACCAGCGGCAGCAGCACCCACTGGTCCAGCCGGTAGTTGAAGTGGTAGATGCGCCGGTTGATCGACTCCAGCGGGTCGTACACGTTCAGCGCCTCCAGGGTGGAGCGCTCGAACTCGCGCTGGTCCAGCCCCGGGTTGAATTTGAGCTCGCGCAGCGGGTCGATGAACCCATCGGCTTCAGGCACCAGCGGGGCGGTGCCGACCACCTGCGGGTCGGCTTCGACAACGCTTGCCCGTGGGGCGGTTTCGGCGGCCAGGGCGTGGCCGGCGGCAAGCAGGGCAGTGGCGAAGAGGAGTTTGTTAACCACGGAAGAACTCCAGCATGGCGTCACTGTTGACGCGGTAGTTGAGGTTGCCGCAATGGCCGCCATGGGGGTAAAGCGTCAGGCGGTCACCGAACACCTTGCGCAGGAAACCGATATCGCCAGGGCCGAGGATGACGTCGTCGGCGTTGTGCATCACGGCGATCTTGTCGCTGCTGCGCAGGTAGTCCTCCAAGGCATACAGGCTCACCTGGTTGACCAGTTGCAGGATGCTGTTGCCGTCAGTGCGGGCGCGCCACATCGGGATCACCTGCTCGGTCATGTAGCAGTCGAAGTCGCACTGCAGGGCGCGCTTGAAGAACGGCGTGAGGCTGCTGCCCTCGGTGATCGGGAACTTCGGCGGAATGATCAGGCCGCGGCGGTTGATCAGGTCGGATGTAAAGGCGATGTCGGCCGCCGAAAAGCGGAACGAGGTGCCGATGAGCATGGCCATCTGTTCATTGGACAGGTGCTGCCTGGACTGCTGGAAGTCGTACAGCAAGGCGTCATTGAGGTCGATGTAGCCCTTGTCCTGGAAGTAGCGGGTGAGCTTTTCCAGCATCAGCTCGTAGAAGGTGGTGCTGCGGTCGATGCCCTTGACCTGGGTTTGTACCAATTTGTCGAGGTTGTTGATCGAGGTGTAAAGGTTGACCGGCGGGTTCAGCAGCAGCACGCGCTTGAAGTTGAAGCTGCGGCGGGTTTCGTCCAGGTGGCTGACGAAGGCGGCATCAAGCGCACCCAGGCTGTAGCCGGTGAGGTAGAAATCACTGACCGGCAGGCGGGGGTGCTGGGCACGCACGGCCTGCATGACCCGGTACATGTCTTCGGCGTCTTCCTGGCTGATGCCGGGGGTGGCGAAGCGCGAGGCGGCGCTCATGAAGTCGTAGCTGGTGGGCGACGACAGTTGCACCACGTGGAAGCCGGCCTGGTAGAACAGCTTCTTCAGGTATTCGTTGATGGTGCTGGTGTAGGGGGCACCGGTGCCGGCGATGATGAAGATCAGCGGCGCCTCACGGTCCTGGCGGGCCAGGCGGTACTTGAGCTTCTTCACTGCCCAGAAGTTGTCGGGCAGGGTGAACTCGCGCTCCGGGCGCAGGTTCAGGCTGTAGTCGGACTGGTTGATTTCGTCGTCGCCGGGCAGGGTCGGGCGTTGCTCGGGCGGCGTGGTGGCGATGGTCGCCTCGAACGGGTTGGTCAAGGGGTAGCCGTAGCTTGCCGCGTCGATATCCCGCGCAGAAGCGGCCACAGCCATGAGCAGGCTGCCGAGCAGGGCAGCGAGGCGCAAAGATCGAAGCATGTAATCCCCCAAAAGAACGCAAGGTCGAGCAGTGTGCAGGCTAGGACCACAGCCGACCGGGCAAAGTTGCCAGTCGCGGTGGCCTTTGGTGTGCTTGTTATCTGCAACATAGCTGCAGGGTTGTGATTTTGCCTTACAACAGCCCATAAGCGATCATGGATGCTTTCGATTACCGCTATTGGAGAACAGGATGTCTCGTTCGCTGCCGGTTGCACTGCTGGTGCTGTTTGTCGGGCTGTGGCTCGCGGCCAGTTATGGCGTGCGTTATGGGCTGATGGAAGACGGGCAGTGGGTAGGGTTGTGCACGTCGCCGGCGGCCTATTGGCAGTGCGAGGTGCGCTCGCTGTTGGGGCTGGGCATTCACCACCAGGTGCTGGCCTGGGGTGGGCTGGGCCTGGCGCTGCTGGCGCAGGTGGCTCCCGGCCGCGCTAGCTGGTGGCTGGCGGTGCTGGCCCTGGTGTTCGCGGTGCCGGCGCTGGTGCTGTACACCGCCAGCATTGCAGTGTTTGCGCTGGTGCTGGCGGGGTTGCGGTTGGTCAGGTGACCCATGGCGAATCTGATAGGGGCCTTGAAAGTTCACACGATCTCCGCTCAAGATCCCTCAATCGCATCAAGGCTGATAGGTGTTGGCCACAAAGTATGCAGCGCCTATGAGATCGAGCGCCGCCCGCGCGGCGCTCGATCTCACAGGCGCTGAAGATGCCATGGCGAGCACCTGGCAACCCTGATCCCATTGCCAGGAACCATAGAATCCCCCACAGAAAGCGCTGCACACACCTGCGATGGGGCGCATAGCGGCCCCCGGATCTCAAACCTTGCGCATCCGCAAACTCCGCCACAACGCAGCCGTCATCAGCACACTCACCACCGCCCAGCCCCAGGCCTGCCGGTTCTCCAGCCCTTCGACAAACAATTGCGGCGCCACCCCGGCCCCGACGATAAACGCCAGCAACGCCACCTCCGCCCGCCGTGCGCGCACCGGCCACAGCACATAGACCAGCGCCGGCAATGCCAGCGCTGCGCTGGGGAAGCTGCGGTAACGCGGGTCGAACACCATGGCCAGCATGCTTACCGCTGCGGCGAAGCCCGCCGCCAGCAGCAGCCAGCCAGCCCGTGCCTGTAGCCAGGCGAACAGCCGCTCACGCCAGCCCGCCCGGCGCGCCAGCGCCAACAGGGCATGCGCCAGCACCAGCAGGTTCAACCCGGCCAGCGCCAGCGCCCACAGCCATTCCCCGGCAAAACGCGCATGGGTACGCATCAATTCGCCCCACAAGCCCAGGCAACCTGCGCCAAACGCTGCCAGCAACGGCAGCAGCACAGCCGCCAGCGGTGTGGCAGGGCGCCCGGCCAGCACCAGCATGACGAGCATCAGCAGGGCACTGGCCAGCAACCACTGCGGCCAGTAGTGCAGGTTGCTCACCGGCCCTTCGAGCACGCCCTTGTCCTGCCGGTCGGCGTCATACAGCCCCCAGTAGCCCCCCACCGCGCCCTCATTGGCACGTTTCCATGGCTGGTCGAACGCCTCGATCAGGTTGTAGTGCCAGCCGTTGCGCTCGGCCATGGCCACGAAGCCCCGAATGAAGCGTGCCTCATTGACCCGGCTGGGCACCGCTGTCTCGCGCTGGCGGCCTTCGCTGGGCCAGCCGGTCTCGCCGATCAGGATGTCCTTGGGCGCAAAGCGCGTGCCGAACACCTGGCGTACATCGGCGACATGCGCCAGGGCATCGTCGATGCCGCGTGGGTCGTCTTCCCAGTAGGGCAGCAGGTGGATGGTCAGGAAGTCCACCGCCGGGGCTATCTGCGGGTGTTGCAGCCAGAACTCCCAGACATCCGCGTAGGTCACCGGCACCTTTACCTGGCTTTTCACCCGGGCGATAAGTTTGGCCAGATGTGCACCGGTAACTTCCTTGCGTAGCAGGGTCTCGTTGCCGACGATCACCGCGCTGACAACATCGGGGTTGGCGTTGGCAGCAGCGATCAGCAGGTCGATCTCTCTGTCGGTATCGGCCGGGTGGCTGTTCACCCAGGCCCCAAGCATCACCTTCAGGCCATGCTTGCGCGCCAGCGCCGGAATGGCCTCAAGACCGCTCATGGAATAGGTACGTATGCACTGGAATCGCTCGGCGAGCAGCGCCAGGTCGGCGTCCATGCGTTGCGGGCGCAGGCGAAACGGCTGGTCGTAGGGTGACTGGTCCTTGTCGAACGGGGTGTACGAGGCGCACTGCAACTTGTGCGTGGGGCTGGCCGCGTCGGGCAGGTGTACCGGCTTGCCAAGCCCGTACCAGAGCGCCCCCAGGCCGAGCAGGGCCAACAGGCAGGCAAGCAGGTACAACGGCAGCAGCAGGCGGGCAGAACTGGGCATCGGGCGGTCCATCGTCAGGCGCAAAAGGGTAGATAGTAGCCCGGCGCCAAAGCTTTGGCATGCAAGGATCACGTAGACCGCTGTAGGCCGATGGCGCTAATGGCACAGTGCTGTCGCATATGGGGCGGGTACAGGTCGCAGCTGGATCAGGTCGCCCGGTGTTGCAGGAAGATGATGCAATCTCCAAGACCTGACGAGGGGATGCTTTGATGGCAACTTTGAAAAAAATGCGACGTTTCCTGGGTGTAGGTACCGCCCTGGTACTGGCAATGAGCGCAGCACAGGCAATGGCCAAGGAAGTCAGCATCGGTTACGTGGATGGTTGGGCCGATAGCGTGGCGACCACCAACGTGGCCGCCGAAGTGATCAAGCAGAAACTCGGCTACGACGTGAAGCTTCAGGCCGTGGCCACCGGGATCATGTGGCAGGGCGTGGCCACCGGCAAGCTCGATGCCATGTTGTCGGCCTGGTTGCCGGTGACCCATGGCGAGTACTGGACCAAGAACAAGGACAACGTGGTCGACTACGGCGCCAACTTCAAGGATGCCAAGATCGGCCTTATCGTCCCCGAGTACGTCAAGGCGGCGAGCATCGCCGACCTCAAGACCGACACCAGCTTCAAGCAGAAGATCGTCGGCATCGACGCAGGCTCGGGCGTAATGCTCAAGACTGACCAGGCGATCAAGGACTACGACCTGACCGGTTACAAGTTGCAGGCAAGTTCGGGTGCGGCAATGACCGCAGAACTGGGCCGTGCCTATGCCAAGCAGCAGTCGATTGCGGTGACCGGCTGGGTGCCGCACTGGATGTTCGCCAAGTGGAAGCTGAAGTTCCTCGAAGACCCGAAAGGGGTGTATGGCGCGGCGGAAACCGTAAACAGCATCGGCAGCAAGGAACTGGCGACCAAGGCGCCGGAAGTGGCCGAGTTCCTGAAGAAGTTCAGCTGGCAGTCGAAGGACGAGATCGGTGAAGTGATGTTGGCGATCCAGGAAGGCGCCAAGCCTGACGCGGCAGCCAAGGACTGGGTGGCCAAGCACCCTGATCGCGTGAAGGAGTGGACTGGCAAGTAACTGAGGGCGTTTGCCGTTGGTTTTTTAGCGCCAGTTGGATCGAGCGCCGCCCGCGCGGCGCTCGTTTTATGCCCGACCGCTAAACCGAAGCCGGTCCCTTTCCCGCCCTGGCCCAATCTTTTCTTTGTTACGCAATCGGTAAAACACCGTTGCATCTAAGACTAAGGTCGTCTGGTTGGCGTTCATCGGCAGCATAAAGTAAGGGTGTGGGTTCCATCCCCTACCTGTGCTGCTAGGACAAAAACAATGAACGACAGCATTTACCTCTCGATACAAAACAGCCCCCGCTTCAAGGAGCTGGTCAGCAAACGCGAACGCTTCGCCTGGATCCTCTCGGCGATCATGCTCGGCCTGTACTGCGCTTTCATCCTCCTTATCGCCTACGGTCCTCAAGTGCTCGGCGCCAAGCTCAGCCCTGAGTCATCGATCACCTGGGGTATCCCCCTGGGCGTCGGTCTGATCGTTTCGGCATTCGTCCTGACCGCCATCTACGTGCGCCGCGCCAACGGCGAATTCGATGAGCTGAACAAGGCCATCCTGAAGGAGGCGCAACAATGATCCGCCACGCCAAAGCCCTGGCCGTCCTGGCCTGCGGAGCCTTTGCACCCGCCGTGTGGGCCGCCGATGCCCTGACCGGCGAGGTGCAGAAACAACCGCTGAACGTTTCCGCCATCGCCATGTTCGTGGCCTTCGTCGCCTTTACCCTCGGCATCACCTACTGGGCCTCCAAGCGCAACAAGTCGGCATCGGACTACTACGCTGCCGGTGGCAAGATCACCGGCTTCCAGAACGGCCTGGCAATTGCCGGCGACTACATGTCGGCCGCCTCGTTCCTGGGCATTTCCGCACTGGTGTTCACCTCTGGCTACGACGGCCTGATCTACTCGATCGGCTTCCTGGTGGGCTGGCCGATCATTCTGTTCCTGATCGCCGAACGCCTGCGCAACCTGGGCAAGTACACCTTTGCCGACGTTGCCTCGTACCGCCTCGGGCAAAAGCAAATCCGCACCCTGTCGGCCTCCGGTTCGTTGGTGGTGGTGGCGTTCTACCTGATCGCGCAGATGGTCGGTGCCGGCAAGCTGATCGAGCTGCTGTTCGGCCTGGATTACCACGTGGCGGTGATCCTGGTGGGTATCCTGATGTGCCTGTACGTGCTGTTCGGCGGCATGCTGGCCACCACTTGGGTACAGATCATCAAGGCGGTACTGCTGCTGTCGGGTGCCAGCTTCATGGCGCTGATGGTGATGAAGCACGTCGGCTTCGACTTCAACACCCTGTTCTCCGAAGCGATCAAGGTACACGCCAAGGGCGAAGCGATCATGAGCCCGGGCGGCCTGGTCAAGGACCCGATCTCGGCCTTCTCGCTGGGCCTGGCGCTGATGTTCGGCACAGCCGGCCTGCCGCACATCCTGATGCGCTTCTTCACCGTCAGTGACGCCAAGGAAGCGCGCAAGAGCGTGCTGTACGCCACCGGCTTCATCGGCTACTTCTACATCCTCACCTTCATCATCGGCTTTGGCGCCATCTTGCTGGTCAGCACCAACCCGGCCTTCAAGGACGCCGCCGGTGCCCTGCTGGGTGGCAACAACATGGCGGCGGTGCACCTGGCCAATGCGGTGGGTGGCAGCGTGTTCCTCGGCTTCATCTCGGCTGTGGCCTTCGCCACCATCCTGGCGGTGGTTGCCGGCCTGACCCTGGCCGGTGCTTCGGCGGTGTCCCACGACCTTTACGCCAGTGTCTGGCGTAAAGGCAAGGCCAACGACAAGGACGAGATCCGCGTGTCGAAGATCACCACCGTCGCCCTTGGCGTGCTGGCGATCGGCCTGGGTATCCTGTTCGAGAAGCAGAACATCGCCTTCATGGTCGGCCTGGCGTTCTCCATTGCCGCCAGCTGCAACTTCCCGGTCCTGCTGCTTTCGATGTACTGGAAGAAACTGACCACCCGCGGCGCCATGATCGGCGGCTGGCTGGGCCTGGTGAGTGCGGTAACGCTGATGATCCTCGGCCCGACCATCTGGGTGCAGATTCTCGGCCACGAGAAACCGATCTACCCGTACGAGTACCCGGCACTGTTCTCGATGGCGATTGCCTTCGTCAGCATCTGGTTCTTCTCGATTACCGACAAGTCCACCGCAGCGGATGACGAGCGTGCGAAGTTCTTCCCGCAGTTCGTGCGTTCGCAAACTGGCCTGGGTGCCAGCGGGGCGGTTTCCCACTGATCCAGTAGCCTTGATGCGCTGAAACGCACAACGCCCCGCCAGCCGGGGCGTTGTGCTTTCCGGGGCCGGCCCGGCAATACTGGCAAACTGCATCCCTTGGGAAATTTCCTAAATCCGCTCGGAACGGTCCTAACTTCCAATCGCCAGCGTTCACGAATAATCGCCACTACTGATCGGGCAGTCGCCCCTCAGCCAGTGATTCCCTCAAGGAGATTTGATCGTGAAACGTATGCTGCTTGCCCTCCCTCTGGCCATGCTGTTTGCCGGTGCCGCCCACGCCTTGGACCCGATCGAAAAGCAAGTGCAGGTCACTGCCCAGGTGCCGACCGATGCGTTCTTCGTCGAGCCGGTGGGCGGCAACTGGATGAACGACCCGCAAGAGCTGGGTTGGAACCCCAATCAGGCCAAGCTCGACCCGGTCCGCAAGGAGCTGCAGGTCAAGAGCACCGTTGGCGCTATCAATGCCTACCTGGTCTCGCCCGCCGTCATTGCCAGCGGTTCCCACAACATTGGCCTGGATGTGAAGGTTGGCGACACCGTGTTGCAGACCACTCCAGTCGAAGTGGTCAGCGCCACCCAGGCCGCACCGGGGGCGATCGTCGGCTTCGAAATTGCAGCCCAGCCAGCCCCCGCCGCGGGTTATGAGCCAGGCAACTACCAAGGCCTGGTGAGCATGATCTTCGAAACTGGCACGCCTTGATTCACCCCCCCATCGTTCATCCGTTGTTGCCTGTTCCTGCCCT
The DNA here is from genome assembly GCF_026240995.1 of Pseudomonas sp. DCB_BI. Lineage (NCBI taxonomy): Bacteria > Pseudomonadati > Pseudomonadota > Gammaproteobacteria > Pseudomonadales > Pseudomonadaceae > Pseudomonas > Pseudomonas sp. DCB_BI. The sequence continues at coordinate 107,301 of NZ_JAPFCG010000013.1, forward strand.
CGGCGCTTGCCGCAGGGCGGGCAGGTATTGCCCGCAAGCGACGCCCATGACCCTACAATTTCCCCTTTCCGCGCTGTACCTGAGCTTGCCGTTGGCAGCCTGCCTGGCCGCAGTACCCCTGACGGGTCATGCTGCGACCGCGGCGCTGGGTAGCATCGAAGGTCTGCCCAGTGAGTTTGAAGCGCACTTTTATGAAGTGCCGTTGGCCGTGAGGGTAGACCTGGACGGCCGCTATCTGGGGGATGCCATGGTCGTGCTCAGCCGGGATCAGCGCGTGCAACTGCTGGAATTCACCGAAACCGTCGACAGCCGTGAGCCAGAAAGCCTGAGGCGGCGCTGGCGCGAACGCCTGGTCGAAGGGCGCCCGCTGGGTGATTGCCAGGCAAACTGCCCAGATGGCCTGCGCGCAGTGCACTACAGCTTGGCCAATTCGCAGTTGTCACTGCTTACCGACCAGGCCGAAGCGTCAACGGCAGGCGAGCGTTATCACCGGCTTCCCGAACAGGGCAGCTACGGCCTGCTGGTGCGTAACCAACTCAACCTGGTCAATGATGGCCGAGTCACCAGCGGCCGCTATGCATTGCAAGGGCAGGGCAGCTTGGGTAACTGGACGACCCTGGCCGATGGCCAGCTCGACCGTGGCAGCGACAGTCAACAGGGCACGCGCTACCGGGTTGACCAGTTGTACGGTGAGCGACTGGCGCAGGACCACTTTTATCGCCTGGGCTATTTCACCCCCAGTGCCCAAGGCCTGACCCGCCAGCCACGGCTGATGGGGGCCAGCCCCGATACCACCCTGGGCCTGATGTTCGGCAGCAGCGACAGCCTGGCCATCGACAATGGTGCGCCCAGCGCGACGCCCATCTATGTCACGCCCAACCGCCCCGCCGTGGCGGAAATCTACCGCAACGGCGTACTGATCAATAGCCAGCCAGTGCAGCCAGGCCTGCAAACGCTGGACAGCAAAGTGTTACCCGGGGGCATCTATGAAGTGGAAATCCGCCTGGTCGAGGACGGCCAGGTGACCTCGCGCAGCCAGGCATTCATTTACAAGCCCAGCAACTGGCGCAGCACCGATGCCCCCTGGCGCTACAACCTGTACCTGGGGCGGCAGAGCAGCCTGTTGAGCAACTGGCAGCGCGACGCAGATGACAGCCTGGCGGCAGGCGTGCTGGCCAATTACCTGGTGCACCCACGGGCTATCGTCGGCGTCTCGGCGCAGCGCATCGACCAAACCCTGCAATACGGCACGTCGCTGGACTGGGATGTGCTCGACCGCTTCAAACTGTACGGCAACCTGTTCCGGGCCCAGGGCTACGGCAATGGCTACGACCTGCAATTGATCCACACCGGTGAAAACAGCTCATTGGTGGCCAGCCAGAGCAGCACCTGGCTGACCCGCCCCGAATCACTGCGTGATGACCGTCAGCCGAGCCACTGGCAGGCGCGGCAAACCCAGACGTCGGTGTCTTACAACCATCGCCTCGACCCGCGCAATACCGCCAGCGTGCGTGTATCACACAGCAGTGGGGCCAGCGCCGGTACGGGGGTGGATTTGGGCTGGTCGTACTTCGGCCAGCTGCTGGGGTCGCAGGCCAACTGGCGCCTGTCGCTGTTCGACCGACCGGGCAACGCGGGTACCGGTGAGGCCCGCAGCCGCGGCGTCAACCTGAGCCTGAGCATGAGCTTGGGCGGCACGAGTGGCCGGCGCCTGTCGGCCAGCGTCGGCAGCCGCACAGCGCGCGATGGCGGGCGCGACCTCAATGCCGCAGTGGCCTATCAGCAGGACGTCGACCTGGGCCCGCTGCGCAGCGTTGGCCTGACCGCCAGCGCCGACCGCTATGGTGCCGGCCTGGGTGGCGATACGCAGTTCGAGAGCCAGCAGCTGCACGGTGATGCCTATTTCCAGCGGTCTTCCTACAACGGTGAGTTCAGCGGCGGCCTCAACCTGGAAAGCATGCTGGCTGTCGGGGCTGGCAAGGCGGCCGTGAGCGGCCAGTACCTGCCGCACCAGGCTGGGCTGATCGTCGATGTCGAAACCGATATCGAAGGCTTGAAACTACGCGCTGACGACCGCCATGGCGGTACTGCCAATCTGCGGCCTGGGCGCAACCTGGTCCCGGTGGCCGCCTACAAGGCCGGCCATGTGCAATTCGACCTTGAAGGCGCGCAAGCCACCGCAGCGGTGATTCAGCCTTCCAGTGTGGACTACCACCTGAACCGTGGCGGCATTGGCTACCGCCAGCTGCGGGTATTGCGCACGCTCACCGTCATCGGCCGCCTGCTCGACAGCCAGGGTCGCCCGCTGCGGGGCGCGCAGGTGATCAACCACGCCAGTCGCAGTGTCAGTGAGGCTGATGGGTTCTTCGCCGTGGAAATGAGCGAGTCCACACCCAGCCTGGAGGTGCGTCAGCAAGGGCAGGTCGTATGCCTGTTAACGCTGAATCTTACACAGCTGGTACGTGAAGACGATGTGCTGTTGGCTGGCGACCAGCGTTGCACGCCGGCAAGCCTGGCCAAGGCCGCTGATAACGGGGGTGAGCGTGTTGAGAGCTAGCTCAGGGTCAGTAACAGAGCGGCCCTACCGTCGTTTCAGACGGCTCCTACACATCCTGCGATTGTTCCCGCTTTACGGTATGCCAATCGCTGTACTTATCCAAGGAACCTTCAAACGTGAATATCCATCGTCTGCTTGCTCTGGCCTTTCTGGTTACCCCGCTGGCAGCCATTGGGGCGCCCGAGCTTAATGTCGGCGCGTTGTACGATTACCTGGATTCCGGCAAAAGCACCTTGCTCAAGCGGGTGCGCAACGGCGGTGATACCACGGCGTTCGTCAAGGTCAGTGTCGCTGAGCTGGTGTACGACACCGATGGCAATGCCCGCGAGGTCGACACCGAGGGCCTGCCGTTGGAGCAGCGCGGCCTGGTGGCCAGCCCGGCGCGGCTGATCGTGCCGGCCCAGGGCATGCAGGCGGTGCGCCTGGTGTACCGCGGGCAGCGCGATACAGAACGCTATTTCCGCTTGCGCTTCGTCCCGGTCCTGCCCGAGCTGGGTGATGGGTTTGCCGTGGACGAGGGAGAGGCCGAGCGGTACCGCGATAGCCTGAAGGTTGGGGTCAACTTGCTGGCCGGCTACGGCACGTTGCTGTTCGTTCGGCCTGGCGAAACCCGGTTTCAGACGCCCGTGCAGCGCAAGGACGGTAGCCTTACGGTCAGCAACCAGGGCAATGCCACTGTCGTGCTGGATCAGTTCCGGCAGTGCCAGGCGGCTGGCGTAGCCTGCGAGACTGCCACCAAACATCATGTGTTGCCGGGGCGGACACGGCAATTCGAAGGGCAGGCGGCAAAGGTCCATCAGTTTGAATTGCATGAAGGCGAAGCGCGCAAGCGCATGGTGGTGGAAGGATGAGTAGCAGCACAGGGCGCTTGGCCCGCATCCGTCACTTACGCGTCGGGCTGGTCGCAGGTTTGCTGGCATTCGCTCCCTTGGCCAGCGCGCTGGAGGTGACGCTTTCGGCGCAATACCGTGGCGGTGGGTCGGGGCGCTTCGAAAACACCACGCCGCCTGCTGAATTTTGCAGTGTCTGGCCTACCATGTGCGCCAGTACCGGCACCGTAAGCCTGCCAATTACCTACCAGAAGACAAGCATCAACCGTGCCCCCGACCTGCGCGATCGATATTTCGTGAAACTGCCGGGGCGTCGTGAAGTGGAGGTACGCCACCAACAGACGGGTGAGCCCAGGCAGATGACCTTCGAGGTGCGCTCCATCAGCCAGGAAGCTTTGCTGGGTAGCCCTTACAACCCCCTCAACGGCACCTGGGTAGGCGGTTGTCGTGGCAAGAGTGGCGGCGGCAACCAAAGCCGGTACAGATACCACACCAGGGTGGTCGACCCGCAGAGCCCGACCCCTTGCACGATCAGTTATTCATTTGGGGCTGATGACCATGTGGCTACCACCACGGTACTGGACACGGGCATTTCCTTCGAGCTGGACATCCCCCCGCCGTATCGCCTGCGCGCCGGTATGTACCGCGGCAGCCTCACTTACACCCTAGGCCCTGGGGGCGACTTTGATTTCGGCAACAACGTCACCGGCCTGAGCGGCGATACGTTGGTGATCAACTTCGAACTGGATGTGCAGCACGCTTTCATCTTCGAGTTCCCGCCTGGCTCGGAGCGCGCCGTGCTTGAGCCCAAGGGTGGCTGGCAGGCCTGGCTGGGCGGTGGCCAGCCCCCCGGGCTCATCTACCGTGACCTGCCGTTCCGGCTATGGTCAACCGGCCCATTCAAAGCCTACAAGTTGTGCCAGCACTACACGGCAGGTACGTGCGGTATCCGTAACGACGCCAGTCATGAAGTGCCTGTGAACGTGGCCATTACCTTGCCCGGAGGTATCGAGTACCAGGGCCGGCCGGTTCAGCAACTGGCGTTGCCTAGCGGGCAGGCGGCTGCGTTGGCATTCGAATCGGCGATGCCCACGCTCAACCGCCCTGGCCAGTTGCGTTTCCAGGTGGAGCGCAACGACGTGCAGGCCATGCTTCGACACCCTGGCGCCACCTATGCCGGCCAGGTCACCGTCGTTTTCGACGCTGAGCTTTAGCCCACCGCCATGATGCGCGAGGTTAACTTATGTACAAAGTCGTGGTGGTTGACGACCATCCGTTCATCCGAGCCACCGTGTGCATGCTGCTGCGCAAGGAACGGCTCGATGTCGTCGGCCAGGCAGATAATGGTATTGACGCGGTGCGGCTGGCGCGTGAGTTGGGCCCGGACCTGGTCATCCTCGATATCGCCATGCCCGGGCTCGATGGGCTTGAGGTCATCGCCCGCATCAAGGCCATGACGCAGCCGCCCAAGGTTCTGGTGCTGACGTCGCAATTGCCTGAGGCGTATTCGCTACGCTGCATGCAGGCCGGTGCAATGGGCTTCGTGGCCAAGACCGATGAGCTGGACGAGCTTGGCAAGGCGGTGCGCGCAACGTTGTCGGGTTATACGTACTTCCCTGAAGTGGCGCTGAGTTCGGTGCACAAGCAGGACCTGAAGTTCACCGACGCGCAATGCATCGCCTCACTGACCGACCGTGAGCTGATGATCCTGCAGCAGCTCGCCCGCGGGCTGAGCAACAAGGCGATCGGCGAGGCCATGCTGCTAAGCAACAAGACCATCAGCACCTACAAAACCCGGCTCATGGAAAAACTGCGGGTCAACTCGTTGATCGACCTGGCGGACTTCGCCCGTCGCAATGCGCTTATCTAGTCGCTACCCGTGCCAATCCGCGTCCTGCTGCTGTGGCTGCTGTATTGCCTGAACCCGCTACCCGTTTTGGCCGCACCGCAGCTCTACACCCGGGGGGTGGAAACGGGGCCTGCGCTGGCGCTGGCCCCCGCCGACCTGCGCTGGCTGTGGGAGAAGCGCCATTTGAACCTGGGGGTAATCGGCCGCGACAACCCGCCCTTCGACATGCTCGGCACCGGCCAGGCCTATGAAGGCATCAGCGCCGAGTACGCCAGTGTGCTGGCCGAGAAGCTGGGCCTGGAAGTACGCCTGCGGCTGTTCGAGGGCTACGACGCTGCTTTCGCGGCCTTGCGCAAGGGGACTATCGACCTGGTCAGCTCGGTAACAGCACAGCAGGCGCAGGACGCCAAGCTGCGCCTGTCCAGCCCGTACATCGTTGACCAGCCACTGCTGCTGGCCAGTGAGCGGTTCGTCAGTGGCAACAGCGCAAGCCCTCGGCTGCTGGCGGTCGAGGGGTATCGGCCGTTGGCCCTGCTTCAGCACAACTATCCCAACGCACGGATCCAGCTGCACCCCACCCCCTACAGCGCCTTGGCGGCGTTACAGCTTGGCGAAGCCGAGTTGTTTCTAGGCAATGCCCTGAGCAGCCGCTATCTGTTGGCCCGAGGGCAACTGCCAGGCCTGGAATGGGTCGACCAGCCCGATTTTGCAGCCCAGCCCCTGGGCTTTGCCATGCTCGGGGGCGGCGGCCCATTACCCAGGTTGGTCGATGCCGTGTTGCAAGGCCTGACCGAACAGCAACATGCCCGCATTCGCGGGCACTGGAGCCCACAGCCTGCCAGCCCCGTCAAACCCGGCCTGGTTGAACTCAGCGAAGCCCAGCAGCGCTGGATAGCGGAAAACCCCGTGGTCAAGGTGTTGCTCGGTGAGCACCAGCTCCCGTTGAGCTACCGCGATGAGCATGGCCAGGTGCGCGGCTTGAGCATGGACTTGCTGCAACGCATCAGCCGCCTCACCGGCTTGCACTTCGAAGTGCAGGGGGGCACAGACATACAGCACATGATCGAGCAAGTGCGCCAGGGCCAGGCCGATCTGATTGCCGGGCTGGTGTACAGCCCGGCACACGCCAGGCAACTGCGTTTCAGCCGCAGTTTTCTGAGCTTGCCGCTGGTCCTGGTAACGCGCAACGAGACGGTGGCCCCCAGCAGCTTGGCGCAGCTGGGCAGGCGGCCGCTGGCGCTGGTGCGTGGCAGCGCCCAGGCGCAGACGCTGGCCAAGTCTTACCCGGGGATCCGTCAGCGGCTCGTGCCTCATCCATTGGCTGCCCTGCAGGCGCTGGAGCAAGGCAAGGCGGGCGCCGCAGTGCTGCCACTGGACCAGGCGTGCTCGCTGGTTGCACGTCACTTTCCCGGCAGGCTGCGTATCGCTGCCAGCCTGGCGCTGCCCCCGATGCACTTCGCCTTTGCCAGTAGCCATGCCGACGAAGAGCTGCTGGGTATTCTCGACAAAGCCTTGCTTGCGCTGCCCCCGGCAGAAATGGAGACCATGCTGCGACGCTGGCGTAACCCGATGATCGTTGGCGACGGGTTATGGCGCCGTTATGGCGGGCGCATGCTGGCGGGCATCGCCTTGGCATGCAGCCTGCTGTTGCTGGCCCTGCTGTGGGTTCGCTACCTGCGGCGGATGCAGGTGCAACTGCATCGTGCTAAGCGCGAGGCCGAGGCGGCCAACCAGGCCAAGACGCAGTTTCTCGCGGCCATGAGCCATGAAATCCGCACGCCGCTGCATGCCGTGCTGGGCATGTTGGAGCTTGCCCGACGCAAGGCAGGGCAGGGCGAACTGGACCATCTGGCCATCGAAGTGGCGGCGGATGCTGCTATCGGGCTGCAGGAGTTGATCGGCGATGTGCTCGACATCACACGCATCGAAACCGGCCATTTGCAGCTGGCACTGGTGCCGGTGAGCCTGCGCGAGCAAGTCGCCCGGGTGGTTCAGCTGTTCGAGCAACAGGCACGCGGCAAGGGGCTGGCCCTGGACATGGTGTGCAAGGGGGCGGTGGAAAACTGGGTGATGCTTGACCCGGTGCGTTTCAAGCAGGTGCTGGCCAACCTGGTCAGCAATGCAGTCAAGTTCACCGCGCAGGGCAAGGTCCTGGTCAGCCTGAATATGCAGGCTGCAGCCGGGCGGGCAAGTGTATTGCTCGAAGTCGCAGACACCGGCATAGGCATTGCCCAGGCCGAGCTGGAAAGCCTCGGGCAGCCTTTTCGCCAGGCCAGCAATCAGCGCCAGTCACCACGCAGCAGTGCCGGGCTGGGGCTGGGCATCAGCCGCAGCTTGTGTGAAATGCTTGGCGGGCAATTACGTTTGCACAGCGTGCTGGGCCAAGGTACGCGGATTGAAATCCGCCTGGACCTGGCGCTGGCAGCCCGGCCGGTGCTGGCCAAGCCGCCAACACCGCCGGGCGACCCTGCCAGGCTGGCTGCCCTGCGCGTGCTGGTGGTCGATGACTACCCGGCCAACCGCTTGCTACTCGCGCACCAATTGGCGTTTCTCGGTCACCAGGTGCAGGTTGCCGAAGACGGCGACCAGGCCTTGCGCCTGTGGTTGCAGCAAACGTTCGACGTCGTCATCAGCGATTGCAACATGCCCAGGCTTGGCGGTTTTGCCTTGGCCCGGGCGATCCGCGAACACGAACGGCGCCGGGCCAGGCCGCGCTGTCGGGTGGTGGGGCTCACCGCCAGTGCCCTGCAAGAGGAGCGCCGTCGCGCGAGGCTTGCGGGTATGGACCACTGCCTGTTCAAGCCGCTGAACCTGGATACCCTCATGCAAACGTTGCAAGCTTTCCAGTACGTCAGCCGCGAGCCAGGCGAGCAACTGCCTGCCGTTGATCTGGCCCATTTGCGTAAGCTGGTTTGCGATGACCAGGCTGTGTTGGTGGCCCTGCTGGCCGATCTGGCCAGCAGTAACCTGGCGGATCTGGCACAGCTCAGATACTCGAGCGACAACCCCTCGGCGCTCGTTGAAGTGGCGCACAGGGTGAAAGGCGGCGCACGCATTGTGCGGGCACAAGCGTTGGTGGCGTCATGTGAACGGCTTGAAGCGCAATGTACGCAACGGCCAGCGGATGCGTCACAGGTGCGCCAGGCAGCCAGAGCGCTGGAGGAGACCATGCGGCGCCTGGACCGCTGGCTTGCCCGCTACCTCGCGGAGCATGCTCCCCGCCGCCCGGGCGGTACTGACCACACAGTCATGTCTGCCCATTCACTACCTTGATGAATCCTCCCCGCCCCCCTGGCCTTGATTAGACTCGCTGCACTACCTGCCAGAACAAGGCCAGCCACCATGCATAACCGCATCATGATCACCGGCGCCGGGTCCGGCCTCGGTCGCGAGATCGCCCTGCGCTGGGCGCGCGAGGGCTGGCGCCTGGCGCTGGCCGATGTCAACGAAAACGCCCTGCGCGAAACCCTGGAACTGGCCCGTGCCGCCGGCGGCGATGGCTTCATCCAGCGCTGCGATGTGCGCGATTACAGCCAGCTCACCGCCCTGGCCCAGGCATGCACCGAGCAGTTCGGTGGCATCGACGTGATCGTCAACAACGCTGGCGTTGCGTCTGGCGGTTTTTTCGCCGAACTGTCCCTGGAAGACTGGGACTGGCAGATCGCGGTCAACCTGATGGGCGTGGTCAAGGGCTGCAAGGCCTTTTTGCCGCTGCTGGAGCGCAGCAAGGGCCGGATCATCAACGTCGCATCGATGGCCGCTCTGATGCAGGGCCCTGGCATGAGCAACTACAACGTCGCCAAGGCTGGCGTGCTGGCGCTTTCGGAAAGCCTGCTGGTGGAGTTACGCCAGCAGGAGGTGTCGGTGCACGTGGTGTGCCCGTCATTCTTCCAGACCAACCTGCTGGACTCGTTCCGCGGACCGAACCCGGCGATGAAGGCGCAGGTAGGCAAGCTGCTGGAAGGTTCGCCGATCAGCGCCGCCGACATTGCCGGGTACATCCACCAGCAGGTCGCCGCGGGCGAGTTCCTGATTCTGCCCCATGAGGCCGGGCGCCAGGCTTGGCAGCTGAAACGTCAGGCGCCTGAGCGGCTGTACGACGAGATGGCCGAGATGGCGGTAAAAATGCGCGCGAAGGCCCCTTCGCGATGAATGTTCTGCAGAAGCACTGACCCGGGGCAGGGGGGGAAGGCCTGCTCCCGACAAGACCAAGCCAGCTGATGCATCAAGCCGCAGCATCCAAGAACGCCCCGATCGTCGGGGCGTTTTCATTTCCGCAGTCACTCAGAAAACACCTACATACGCATTGATGCCCTACTCGTAAAGTTCCCGCCTGTCATACGGGCATCGATAAATGCCGGCACATTTGGGGACTGCTCAATGAAGTTACGTTGTTTTACCGCCTGCGCCCTGCTGCTGACGGCGGGGGCCGCAGGGGCCAAGGAAATACCTCAGGACGTCAGTGTTCAGGCTGTCGTTTCGACACCTGAATTTCAAGTGACCTCGGTGGATAATTGGTGGCACGACGAACTTCGGGCGGAATATGACCCGAGCCGGCTCGTCTTCAAACAAATCAAGAAAGATGTGTTTGTAAAAAGTACCTACGGGCCTATTTACGCGAAAACGGACAGTCCCTTCTACCGGTTTAAACGGGTCGGCGGTGCTGAATTTCAGCGCCGTTACTATATCTCGCTGAATCGCCTTGTCATGGGTACCACGCCGGTTGAAATCGTCAGTGCTGCTGAAGCCGCTGAAGGAAAAACCATTGAATTCAGGTTTTATCCCATGGCAGAGGCATCCACGGTTCGCCTGCCAGGTACTTACACAACCCACGCCACTCTGATGTTCGAAACGGGTGCGCCCTGATAGTCGTTCTGCACGGGCGCTCCCGCGCGCCTGTTATTGATAATGTGCAACCGTTGAAGGAAATTTGATATGAAATCCTCTGTATTGGCTATTCCATTCTTTGCGATGTTTGCCGGTGCCGCTGTCGCCTCCGCCCCTGAACCGATCAGCCATGACATTTCTGTAACGGCCGTCATTCCCGGCAATGACTTTTCCGTGGAACCTGTCGGTGATTGGGTTCGAGACGGCGTGACGCTTGAGTATCAGCCGCAGGCCGAGCAATTCACGAAAGTGACTGAAAATTTCATGGCCCAGAGTGATGTCGGCGCCATTCAGGCGAAGTTGCTGCAAACCGCAGAGTTGCAAGAGCAGAGTAACGTTGACCAGAAGATTGCGCTGGTCATTACGGTAGGGGATAAGCCGTTGTCGCTCGCGCCTCAGGAGGTCATGGACGCCGAAGATGCCAAAGGCGGGAAAGAACTGCCTATTGCCTTTGAAGCTGTAAAGCCTGAGGGCGGTTTTGTGAAGGGTGATTATAACGGGGTCGTGAAAGTGTTGTTTGAGACGTCCTCCACCAGCCTTTGATCGATGCAGTGCCGCCTGCCTCCACCCTGTCGGATGTTGTCCAGCGGTGGGGCAGGTGTTGATGTGGATTGAATCATGTTCCAGTTTGCTGCACCCGGCCGTGCACTCGCTGCTTGGTTGCTGGGTGCTGCTTGCCTCATCCCTTTCGAAGTGTTGGCTGAACGCGAGCCTGATGCTAACGGCCTGAACACGTTCGGGCGTTTGCCCGACGACTTCGAGGCGCACTTTTTCGAGGTGCCACTTGCAGTGCGAGTCGAGCTGGATCAGCGCTACCTGGGTGATGCCATGGTCGTGCTGAGCCGTGATAACCGTGTGCAATTACTGGCATTTACCGACACCGAGCAGAGCACAGAGCCCGCCACAGTGCGCCAGTTATGGCTTCAACGGCTGGAGGGCGGGCGCATGCTGGGCGACTGCCTGCAAAACTGCCCGGACGGGTTGCAGGCTATCCATTACAGCCTGGCCAATTCGCAGCTGTCGCTGCTCACCTCCAATGCCGAGAAACTGGAGCAGGACGCGCGCTATCACCGTCTCCCAGAGCAGGGCAGCACCGGGTTGCTGCTGCGTAATCAACTGAATCTGGTGAATGATGGTGAACAGACCTCGGGCAGAATCGGCCTGCTCGGCCAGGGCAATCTGCATGACTGGACCACGCTGGCCGAGGCACGCGTTGATCGCAGTCCAGCTGAGCAAGGCGATGTGCGTTACCGCATGAACCAGCTTTACGCAGAGCGCATGCACGAAGAGCACTTCTTTCGGCTGGGCTACTTCTCTACTGGCGCAGAAGGCCTGGTGCGCCAGCCAACGCTCCTGGGGCGTCGCCCTGACAGCACGCTTGGCTTGATGCTGGGCAGCAGTGACAGCCTGCTGGTCGACAATGGCCAAGCCAGCGCCATCCCTGTCTACGTCACGCCGAACCGCCCGGGTATCGTCGAAATCTATCGCAATGGCTCGCTGATCAACAGTCAGCCGGTACAGCCCGGTTTACAGGCACTCGACACGCGGGTGTTGCCCGGCGGCATCTACGATGTGGAGCTGCGCTTGCTCGAAGACGGCCTGGAGACCTCGCGTAGCGAAGTGTCCATCTACAAGCCCAGCCGCTGGCAGAACCTCGATAGCCGCTGGCGCTACAACCTGTACCTGGGCCAGCAGCTCGAGTTGCTGAGTAACTGGGATAGCCATCGCGAACAGGGCCTGGCGCTCGGGGCCCTTACCAATTATCTGCTGCACCCGGCTGCGGTGCTGGGGTTGTCGATGCAACAGGTCGGCGCTGACCTGCAATTGGGTACCTCGCTGGACTGGGATGTCCATGAGCGCTTCAAGCTGTACGCCAGCCTCAATCAAACCCAAGGTCTGGGCAATGGCGGTGATCTGCAGTTGACCTATACCCACCCCACGGGCTCGTTGTTGCTGAGTCATAACCAGACCTGGCTTGAGCCCAGCGGTCAGGAACGCGACGATCGTTCACAGCGGCAGGTGCGCAGCCGCACCGCGTTTTCGATCAACCAGCGGGTAACCTCGCGCAGTTCAGCGACACTGCGCCTGGAACACAGTGCGGGCTCGGCCAGCGGGCTGGGAGCCGACCTCAGCTGGGCGTTCTACGGAAAACTGCGGGGGCATCAGAGCAGTGTTCGCCTGTCACTGTTCGACAGGCCCGGCACGCGCAGCAGTGCCGGTGTCCGCAGCCGCGGCATTAACCTCGCTGTCAGCATGAAGCTCGAGCGCGACGGCAAGCAGCTTGGGGTCGATGTCGGTAGCCGCGCCTCGCGTGAGGGGGGTAACGACCCGTACGCTTCGCTGTGGTACAGGCAGGACGTCGACCTGGGCCCAGTGCATAGCCTGGGGGGCAGCGCAACGCTCGACGGCTATGGCACCAGCCTGGCCGCCAATGGGCGCTTTCGCAGCCAGGCATTGCAGGGCGATGCCTATGCCCAGACTTCATCGTTCAACGATAACCTCAGCGGTGGCCTCAACCTGGAAAGCACCTTGGCGCTGGGCGCCGGGAAGCTGGCCATGGGGGGCCAAAACCTGCCGCTCGATGCCGGCCTGATCATCGATGTCGAAACCGACCTGCAAGGTGTGAAGCTACGCGCCAACGATGGCCAGGGCATGAGTGCAATGCTCCGCCCCGGGCGCAATATCGTGCCGGTGACGGCATTCAAGTCTGGTCATGTGCGCTTCGACTTCGACGCGAAGGACATGCCGCCAGCGCAGATCCAGCCCCTTGCTGTCGACTATCACCTCAATCGCGGTGGGGTGGGCTATCACGCGGTGAAAGTCATGCGAACGGTCACAGTGTTTGGCCGGCTGCTCGACGGCCAAGGCCAGCCGCTGCAAGGCGCACATGTGATCAATGACGCCGGCCGCACGGTGGTCGAAGTGGACGGCTATTTCAGCGTCGAAATGAGTGAGGCACGGCCCACCCTGGAAATTCGCCATGGCACGGCAGGCAGCTGCCTTCTGACATTACCGCCGGACAACTTTGACCGCGACGATGACTTGCTGATCGTCGGTGATCAGCGCTGTGTACCGCGTATGGGCTGAACCGGCTTTCAGCCTGTCGCTTTAGAGGGCCTGATCCCGGGCCAGGATTGGATGTTGTGCAAACAGAGGTTGAAGATGCATAGGTTCACATTTTACTTATCACGTTTGTTGTTCGTTGTGCTGCTGCTGCCAGGGTTTGCCAAGGCCGGGCCACAGCTGGATGTCGGGGCCTTGTATGACTACCTCGAGCCGGGCAAGGGCACCTATGCCAAACGCATCTACAACCGTGGGGACAGTACCGCGTTCGTCAAGGTCAGCGTGCTGGAGCTGGTGTACGACGGCGAAGGCGAGCCGCGTGAAGTAGACGTCGATGAGTTGCCGTTCGACCAGCGCAGCGTTGTTGCCAGCCCTGCGCGGATGATCATCCCGGCACGTGGCATGCAGGCAGTCCGGTTGCTGTATCGCGGTGAGCGGGCTCAAGAGCGTTACTACCGGCTGCGTTTCGTGCCAGTGCTACCGGAGCAGGATGACAGCTTTGCACTGGACGATGCGGAACTTGAGGCTTACCGCAATGAACTCAATGCCGGTGTGCAGTTTCTGGCCGGCTACGGCACCATCCTGATCGCCAAGCCTGCTGCCACGCAGTATCAGACCTCGATCGAGCGAGCGGGTGGAAAGTGGACCGTGCGCAACGCGGGCAATGCCACGGTGCTGCTCGACAATGTCCAGACCTGTGTGCGGGGCGACGACGACTGTGATCACCCGGCCAAGCACCATCTTCGCCCTGGGCGCACGCGCGAGTTCATCGAAAAAACCGGTGTCGAATACCGCTTCGAGCTGGTGGAAGGCGATGCGCGCAAAGCCATCGATTTGAAGGCAGGGTGAGAGGTCCAGGCATGGTTGGTAAATGTGCAATGCTGGCGCTGCTGGTCGGCGGCTTTGGTGCATCGTGGGCGCAGGCTGGTGAGATCACCCTTGACCTGCGTTACCGCGGCGACACCCGGCAGTTCGAAAACCTGACACCCCGGTCGTCCCCTGTTTGCACCCAGCTGCCGCAGCTTTGTGCTGATCCACTGCAGAGCCTGCTGGATGTGAATGTTGAATATTCCAAAACAGTCGATGGCGAAGGCGCCGATGGTTTCTACCTCTCGGCACCTGTTCAGCCGACGCCGCTGCTGATGGTCCGTGATCAGACCGGTGAGCAGGTCAGCATGGACTTTGCCATTACCCACCTGGGCGGCACAGTGAGTTCGGAAGATGGGGCGCCCACGCTTGCGGCGCGCACGGGCCTGGACTCGAGTGGTTGCCAGGTTGCGTTGGCGAGCGCGGCGCATCGGTTGTTCCTGTGGTCGGTGGCCAGCAGTGGCTGTTGGGCCAACCTCAACGCTGCGAGTGCACGCATTCACCATGTCAGCCACCTTACGCTGGGTTACCGGCTGAAGACGCCTTTGCCGGCGAGCTTGAAGTCGGGCGTATACCGTGGGCGGGTGGTCTATTCGGTAGGCCCTGACAGGGAGATAGGCCTTGGCTCGAGCCGAACGGTCGCCGCGCTCACCGCAGATTCAGTCGCGATCAACGTTACACTTGAAGTGGTGCATGACCTTGAGGTGCGTTTTGAGCCGGGTTCCGAGCAGGTGGCGCTGGCGCCGCCTCAGGCTCGTGGGCAAGTTAGCCGAGGGCAGGGCAGGGCAGACAAACTGGAAAAGGACGTGGCGTTCAGCCTGACTGCCAGCGGGCCATTCCGGGTTTGGGCCCTGTGCAGCACCGGGTTGGGAAGCACGTGCAATCTACGGTCGGCCAAAGGCCATGACCTACCGCTGTCGATGGCAATGACCTTGCCGGGTGTTACCTACCATGGTCGCTCGCTCAACCGGCAGGCAATGGCCTTTGGCGGGGCTGGGAACGCCATGAGCCTGGAAGTCCCGCCTGAAGGTGTGACCGGTAGCCAAGGGCAGTTGCATTTTCATGTGTACCCTCGCGGCCACACCCCGGATCAGGATATGTTGCCCGGTACCGAGTATCAGGCCGTGGTGACGATCGTGTTCGATGCGGACCTTTAGCATGACAAGCGGGTGTTGCTACCCGCTTGCCATGCACCTTCAGCAGTTGCCTGAAGTGGCTGTCCGCATCGGGTCATATCATCCCGAGCAACAGCAAGACCAGCAGAATCACCAATACCACGCCAATAATGCCGGATGGGCCATAGCCCCAGCTACGCGAGTGGGGGAAGACCGGTAAGCCACCGATCAGCAGCAGAATCAGGATGATGATAAGGATCGTGGTCATGGTGGAGTCCTTGCGTGGTTGAGGGGCAAGGGCCTCGAATTGCAGGCCTCTTGATAAATCGGACCGGCGCCGCTTGCGAAAGATTCCATTGGTGTATCGCGGGTACCGGCCTCTTCGCAGCGCAAGGCCGATATGCTGGGGAAAATGCGCGCTCAGCCCCATTCACGAGGAATAGTCTGTAGGGCAAGTTACCCTGAAATGTAGGGCCCTTCTGAATTGCAGGGGAGCTATTGAGTAGCCGAATGCCTGGCAGGCAGTCTCCGGTTTTCCCTTTGGCAGGAGGATCGGAACATGTTGGTAATCGGGCGCGAAGTGGGGGAAATCATCGTGATTGGCGATAACATCCGCATCATGGTGGCGGATGTCCGGGACGGTGTGGTGCGTTTTGGCGTAGACGCCCCGCGCACGGTGCCGGTGCACCGGGCGGAGGTGTACAAGCGTATCAAGGAGGCCAAGCGAGGCGAGGCCTGATGTTGCCTGCAGCCTCCCTACGCAGTCTTGTCCGCGATGGGGCCGGGCCGGCTAGTCGAGCAGTTCGCGGGGCACATCGTGCTTGGCCAGCAACTGGCACTGCTGGCTCTCTGGGTCGAACAAAATGAACGCCTGCCCCTTGGCCAATGCCTGGCGTACCCGCAGCACGCGGGTTTCCAGCGGGGTGTCGTCCCCATTGTCGGTGCCGTCGCGGGTAACGAAGTCCTCGATCAGGCGGGTCAGGGTTTCTGCTTGCAGTTGGTCGTAGGGGATCAGCATGGTGGGCGGCGTCTTGGGTATGGGTGCAGGCATGCTACGCGAAACCTTGGGGAATTTGGGGCCGCATGGGCGGCCCCGAAGCCCTCAGCCCTTGTTACCCACCAGGCTGTCCACTGCTGGCACCCGCGTGTCGCTCTCCATCTGCGCATCGTGCTCCAGCTGGTGGCTGAAGCGTTCCAACGATGCATTGGCCGGCTGCGAATCACTGGCAAACACAGGCGGGCTTAGCAGGTACGCCGACAACAACCGGCTCAGCGCCGCCAGGCTGTCGATATGCGTGCGTTCGTAACCGTGCGTGGCATCGCACCCGAACGCGACCAGCGCAGTCCGAATATCATGCCCCGCAGTCACTGCCGAATGGGCATCGCTGAAGTAGTAGCGAAACAGGTCACGGCGCACCGGTAAATCGTGGTCGCCGGCCAGCTTCAGCAAATGCCGGGACAGGTGGTAGTCGTAAGGCCCGGACGAGTCCTGCATGGCCACGCTCACCGCATGCTCGCTGGACGCCTGGCCGGGTGCCACCGGGGCAATGTCGATGCCGACGAACTCGCTGACATCCCAAGGCAGCGCGCCGGCTGCGCCCGAGCCGGTTTCCTCGGTGATGGTGAACAGCGGGTGGCAGTCGATCAGCGGCTGGCGGCCGCTTTCCACTACAGCCTTCAGCGCCGCCAGCAATGCCGCAACCCCGGCCTTGTCGTCCAGGTGGCGGGCGCTGATATGGCCGCTTTCGGTAAACTCTGGCAACGGGTCGAAGGCGACAAAGTCACCAATGCTGATACCCAGTGCCTCACAGTCGGCGCGGGTGGCGCAGTAGGCATCCAGGCGCACTTCCACATGCTCCCAGCTCACCGGCATCTGATCGATGGCGGTATTGAAGGCATGCCCGCTGGCCATCAGCGGCAGCACGCTGCCTCGGAACACGCCGGTATCGGTGAATACGCTGACCCGGCTACCTTCGGCAAAGCGGCTGGACCAGCAACCCACCGGTGCCAGCGCCAGGCGGCCGTTGTCCTGCAACTGGCGCACGCTGGCGCCGATGGTGTCGAGGTGGGCCGACACGGCGCGGTCGGGCGAGGTCTGCCGGCCCTTCAGCGTGGCGCGGATGGTGCCGCGGCGGGTCAGCTCGAAGGGGATGCCCAACTCATCCAGGCGTTCGGCCACGTAGCGCACGATGGTGTCGGTGAAGCCGGTGGGGCTGGGGATGGCGAGCATTTCCAGCAGCACGCGTTTGAGGTAGTCGAGATCGGGTTCGGGGAGTCGTTCGGACATGTCCAGGCCTCCGGTCGGGTTAAAATTTCGCAGTCCTTGTGGGAGCGGCCTTGTGTCGCGAAAGGGCCGCAAAGCGGCCCCGGCAATATCGGCAGCGAAGCTGAGATCCTAGGGGCGCTTCGCACCCCATTCGCGACACAAGGCCGCTCCCACAAAAAGCCGAGCAGTTGTCAGGCCAACGGCCGGCTATGGGGAAACAGCAGGTCGATAAAACGCTCGGCCGTGGGCTGCGGTTCGTGGTTGGCCAACCCGGCACGCTCGTTCGCTTCGATGATCACGTACTCCGGCTGCTGGGCATCGCGCACCATGAAGTCCAGCCCCACCACCGGAATTTCCAGCGCCCGCGCAGCCCGCACGGCCGCGTCGGCCAGCACCGGGTGCAGGCGTTCGGTCACGTCTTCCAAGGTGCCACCGGTGTGCAGGTTGGCTGTGCGCCTTACCGCCAGGCGTTGCCCGGTCGGCAACACGTCGTCATAGCCAAAGCCCGCCGCACGCAGGGTGCGCTCGGTTTCATCATCCAGCGGAATACGGCTTTCGCCGCCTGTGGCAGCCTGGCGTCGGCGGCTTTGTGCTTCGATCAACTGGCGCACGCTGTGCTTGCCGTCACCCACTACCTGCGCCGGGTGGCGGATGGCGGCGGCTACCACTTCATAACCGATCACCACAACGCGCAGGTCGAACCCGGCATGGAAGCTTTCCAGCAGCACGCGGCTGTCGAACTGGCGGGCGTGGGCAACCGCCTGGGTAATTTCGTCGATGCAGGTCAGGTTCACTGCCACCCCCTGGCCTTGCTCGCCATCGACCGGCTTCACCACCACTGCGCCATGCTCGTCGAGAAACGCCAGGTTGTCGTCGGCATTGCCCGCCAGCTGCTGTGCCGGCACCTGCAGTCCAGCGTTGTGCAGGGCATGCTGGGTGAGGCGCTTGTCTTGGCACAGGGTCATGGTCACGGCACTGGTCAGGTCGCTGAGCGATTCGCGGCAGCGAATGCGCCGACCACCCAGGCTTAGCGTAAACAGGCCGCCAGCGGCATCATCCACGTGAACCTCGATGCCGCGGCGCAGCGCCTCGTCGACGATGATGCGTGCGTAAGGGTTGAGATCAGCTTGCGGCCCGGGGCCAAGAAACAACTGCTCATTGATGCCGTTCTTGCGCTTGACCGCAAAGGTGGGCAGGTTGCGAAAGCCCAGCTTCTGGTACAGGCGCTTGGCCTGGCGGTTGTCGTGCAGCACCGACAGGTCGAGGTAGGCCAGGCCGCGGCTCATGAAGTGCTCGATCAGGTGGCGCACCAGCACTTCACCCACACCGGGGCGGGTGCAGTGCGGGTCCACTGCCAGGCACCACAGGCTACTGCCATGTTCCGGGTCGTCGAATGCCTTGGCATGGTTCAGGCCCATGACGCTGCCGATAACCGCGCCGCTGTCTTCGTCTTCCGCCAGCCAATACACCGGGCCGCCCTGGTGGCGCGGGGTGAGCAGCTCGGCATCGACCGGCAGCATGCCGCGCGCCTGGTACAGGGTGTTGATCGCCTGCCAGTCGGCGGGGTTCTGCGCCCGCCGCACGCGAAAGCCGCGAAATACCCGCTGCGCCGGGCGGTAGTCGGTGAACCACAGGCGCAGGGTGTCGGAGGGGTCGAGGAACAGTTGCTGCGGGGCCTGGGCCAGCACCTGCTGCGGAGCTGCCACATACAGGGCGATGTCGCGTTCCCCGGGGCATTCGTCGAGCAAGTCGGTCGCCAGGCTGGCCGGGTCGGGGTAGGTGTGGCCGATCAGCAACCGGCCCCAGCCGCAGTGTACGGCCCGCGGCTGATCGTGTGGCTGGCTGCCATCGCCGGCCAGGCGCGCCTGCAGGCGCTCGTAGGACGGCGTCTGGCCGCGCAGCAGGCGCTGACCGTAAGCGATTTCGTGGGCTTTCATGGGTCAGATTCCTTGTTCGCTCAGCCACAGGTTGAGCGCGGCCAGTTGCCACAGCTTGGACCCGCGCAGCGGCGTCAGCTGGCCGTGCGGGTTGCTCAGCAGGCGGTCGATCATGGCTGGGTTGAACAGCCCACGGTCCTGGCTGGGGTCGGTCAGCAGCTCGCGCACCCAACCCAGGGTAGCGCCCTCCAGGTGCTTCAGGCCCGGCACCGGGAAGTAGCCTTTCTTGCGGTCGATCACCTCATGCGGGATCACCCGTCGCGCCGCCTGCTTGAGCACCTGTTTGCCCCCATCCGGCAGCTTGAAGCGCGCCGGGATGCGCGCCGACAGCTCCACCAGGCGGT
This sequence comes from Pseudomonas sp. DCB_BI, assembly GCF_026240995.1. Classification (NCBI taxonomy): domain Bacteria; kingdom Pseudomonadati; phylum Pseudomonadota; class Gammaproteobacteria; order Pseudomonadales; family Pseudomonadaceae; genus Pseudomonas; species Pseudomonas sp. DCB_BI. The sequence goes on from NZ_JAPFCG010000013.1 coordinate 127,016, forward strand.
AGTCGAGGAAGGGCGTACGTGCCTCCAGGCCCCAAGCCATGGTCATGTTGTCCACTCGCTTGACCGGGTCGTCGACCAACATCACCGTGCTGTCCAGGCGCAGGGCCTTGTCCACCGCATCCGGCGCGCCGGGGCGGGCGAAGTGCTCACGGACGAAATCGCCGGCAGCGTCGGACTCCAGCAGCCACGGCGCCTGTACGGTGTCCCGGTACTCGGCGTGGCTGCGGTCGAAGAAGGCATCGCGGTAGGCGGCAAACGCATCGTCGGCGCCGTCCACCTGCGGGTACCAGTGGTAGCCGGCGAACAGCTCGTCGGCACCCTGGCCGCTCTGCACGCCCTTGCAGTGCTTGGCCACTTCCCGCGACAGCAGGTAGAAGGCGATGCAGTCGTGGCTGACCATCGGTTCGCTCATGGCACGGAAGGCGGCCGGCAGCTGGTCGATGATTTCGTGTTCGGCAATGCGCAACTGGTGGTGACGGGTGCCGTAGTGTTTGGCGATCAGGTCCGAATACTGGAACTCGTCGCCACGCTCGCCGCCGGCATCTTCGAAGCCGATGGAGAAGGTCGACAGGTCGTCAACACCCACTTCGCGCAGCAAACCGACCAGCAGGCTGGAATCGACGCCGCCGGACAGCAACACACCCACATCGACGGCTGCCCGTTGGCGGATGGCCACGGCGTCGCGGGTGGCATCGAGTACGCGGGTGGTCCAGCCTTCCAGGTCAAGTTCACGCTCGTCCGGGTTGGGGCCGTACTTCAGCTGCCACCAGGTCTGGCGTTCCACTTCGCCATGGCGGTCGATGCGCATCCAGGTGCCGGGCTCCAGCTTCTGCACATTGGCCAGCAGGGTGCGTGGTGCCGGTACCACGGCGTGGAAGTTCAGGTAGTGGTTGAGTGCCACGGGGTCGAGCATCGGGTCGATGTCCCCGCCCTTCAGCAGCGCTGGCAAGGTCGAGGCGAAACGCAAGCGCTCGCCGTTGCGCGACAGGTACAAGGGTTTGACGCCGAGGCGGTCGCGTGCCAGGAACAGGCGCTGGTTATCGCGCTCCCAGATGGCCAGGGCAAACATGCCGTTGAGTTTGGGCAGCAGCGCCGCGCCCCAGGCGTGGTAGCCCTTGAGCAGCACCTCGGTGTCGCCATCGGACCAAAACTGGTAGCCCAGGTCTTGCAGCTCCTGGCGCAGCTCGGGGAAGTTGTAGATGGCGCCGTTGAAGGCCAGCGACAGGCCCAGGGTGTTGTCGACCATCGGCTGCGCCGAGCCGTCGGACAGGTCCATGATCTTCAATCGCCGGTGGCCAAGGGCAATCGGCCCCTGGCTATGGAAGCCCCAGGCATCCGGGCCACGCGGGGCCAGGTGATGGGTGATGCGCTCTACCGCAGCCAGGTCGGCTGGGCGAGGGGCTTGGTCGATGGGGGTGAAACGCAACTCTCCTGCTAATCCGCACATAAGTCCTTACCGGTTTTTCCGTTGGGGAGGTGATGCCCCGGATTAGGGCACCTTAAGGAACTGACCTGTGTGCTTTGTGAGAGTTTTAGAACAATCTGTTATATGGAGGTGAGGTGGCAGGTTATTGTCTGGGGTTTTGTGGTGTTGCAGAAATCGAGCGCCGCCCGCGCGGCGCTCGATCTTCCGGGCGCAATAAATCCAATGACATACGCCCGAAGCAATCACTTCCCCCGAATCAACCGGCGCAAGGCAAACCGGTTCGGATGACACGCCTGCGCCACCTCCCGCGGCACCGGCAGCGGCTCGCCGCAGACCCAGGCGGCCATCAGCTCCCCGCTCAAAGGCGCCGTGATCAACCCGCGCGACCCGTGTCCGCTGTTCACATACAACCCATCCAGCCAAGGGCAGGGCACATCCGGCACCTGCCGGGCATCCCGGCCCAAAACGGCATAAGCTTCGGCAAACGCCTGCGCATCAGCCACCGGCCCGACGATCGGCAGATAATCCGGGCTGGTACAACGGAACGCCGCGCGCCCTTGCAATTGCTCAGGGCTCAGCTCCGCCACGCCCAGGCGCTGGGCCAGGTCAGTGGAAATCTCATCCAGCAACGCCAGGTTGCCCTGGTGCTCGGCCACCGTCGGCGCCAGGTCTTGGCTGTGGAAATCAAAGCTCGCCCCCAAGGTATGTTCATCACCCCGCGGCGGTGCCACGTAGCCCTCCGCGCACACCACGGTGCGCAGCGCCCGGCTGCTGGCGGTGGCCGGCAAGCGGGTGATCTGTCCACGTATGCGCTTGAGCGGCAACCCTGCACAGGGCTCGAAGCGCCGCACCTCGGCAGCCCCGGCGAGGATCACCACAGGTGCGCTGGCCAACAGCTGCCCGCCCGCCCAGGCCTGCCAGCGTTCCTCGACCTTGCGCAGCTCGATGACTTCCTGATGGGTCACCAGGCGGATACCTGAGTGCTGCAACTGTTGCTGGCACAGCGCCGGCGGGTGCACCCAGCCACCTTCGGGGTAGAACAGCCCGCCGCCAGGTAATGCCACCCCGGCGATGGCTTCGGCCTCGGCGCGCGTCAGCGCATGCAGCAAGTCGTGGTCGAAAGCGGCAGCCAGTTTGCCCTGGCGCTCGGCCTCCTTGCTGTCGAAGGCCAGTTGCAGCACCCCGCAGGCATCCCAGTCGCGGCCGCGCTGCAAGTGCTGCAGTTGGCGCCGGGTGTAGCCGAAGCCGGACAGAATCATCTGCGACAGCGCAGTACCATGGGCCGACAGCTTGAGGTACAGCACCCCTTGCGGGTTACCCGACGCTTCCTGTGCTGGCGCGCCGTGACGCTCGAGCACGGTCACCTGCCAACCGCGCCGGGCCAGGCTGGCGGCGCTGGCGCTACCGGCAAGCCCGGCACCGATCACCAGTGCCTCTCGCCGGTGCTGTGCAGCAGGCGGGCGCGCGTACCAAGGGGCGCCAGGGTCGGGCTGGGGGCCGATGTAGGCACCACTCATCACCTCCCACTTCTTACCGATGCCTGGCACTTTTTTCATGGCAAAACCGGCTTCTACCAAACTGCGACGGACCCAGCCGGTGGTGGTGAAGGTGCCCAGCACCGTGCCCGGGTGTGACAGCCGCGCCAGCTGCGCGAACAGCTCCGGGGTCCACATGTCGGGGTTCTTGGCTGGGGCGAAGCCGTCGAGGAACCACACGTCAACCTGTGCATCCAGTTGCGGTAACTGCTCCAGGACATCGCCAATCAGCAGGGTAAGGGTGACCCGCCCCTCAGCAAAGGTGAATTGCTGGAAGCCCGGATGCACTGCCACGTACTGCGCCAGCAGGGGCTCGCTGTAGGCGGCAAGCTCAGGCCACAGGCGCACGGCACGGGCCATGTCGGCGTGGCCAAGGGGGTACTTCTCGACACTGACGAAGTGCAGGCGGGCATCGCTGTGTGCGTGCTGTTCAAAAAGCTGCCAGGCACAGAAAAAGTTCATCCCGGTGCCAAAACCGGTTTCACCGATCACCAGGCTGGCGTGCGCTGCCAGGTCGGCAAAGCGCTCGGCCAGACGGGTCTGGCCAAGAAACACATGCTTGGTTTCTTCGATGCCTTCATTGACTGCGAAATAGACGTCGTCGTACTGCCGCGAGTGGGGGCGGCCCTGGTCGTCCCAGTCGATCTGGGCGTGCTGGAGGAGGGTGGACATGGTGGGCTCGATTGCAGCGGATGGCGCGATTTTATGCCATCCGCACCCCCTGTGGGAGCGGGTTTTCCCACGAAGAGGTCGGTACAGACAGAAATGAAATCCGCTAGTCTTGCTTATCCATTGAAGGAGCCAGTGCATGTTCGAATCCGCCGAAATCGGCCACAGCATCGACAAGGAGGCTTACGACGCCGAGGTACCCGCTTTGCGCGAGGCCCTGCTCGAAGCCCAGTACGAACTCAAACAGCAGGCGCGTTTTCCGGTAATCGTGCTGATCAACGGCGTCGAAGGCGCCGGCAAGGGTGAGACGGTCAAGCTGCTCAACGAGTGGATGGACCCGCGCATGATCGACGTGCTCACCTTCGACCAGCAGACCGACGAAGAACTGGCCCGGCCGCCGGCCTGGCGCTATTGGCGGGCGTTGCCACCGAAGGGGCGGATGGGCGTGTTCTTCGGCAACTGGTACAGCCAGATGCTGCAGGGGCGGGTGCACAGGCTGTTCAAGGATGCCGTACTCGACCAGGCCATCACCGGCGCTGAACGCCTGGAGCAGATGTTGTGCGACGAAGGCGCGCTGATCATCAAGTTCTGGTTCCACTTGTCCAAGAAGCAGATGAAGGCCCGCCTGAAATCGCTCAAGGACGACCCGCTGCACAGCTGGAAGATCAGCCCGCTAGACTGGCAGCAGTCAGAAACCTACGACCGCTTCGTACGCTTTGGCGAGCGTGTGCTGCGCCGCACCAGCCGCGATTATGCGCCATGGCATATCATTGAGGGGGTCGACCCGAACTACCGCAGCCTGGCGGTGGGTCGCATCCTGCTGGAAAGCCTGCAGGCCGCGCTGGCCAACAACCCCAAGGGCAAGCACCAAGGTAACGTGGCCCCGCTGGGCCGCAGTATCGACGACCGCAGCCTGCTCGGGGCCCTGGACATGACCCTGCGTCTGGACAAGGCCGATTACCAGGAGCAACTGGTAACCGAACAGGCGCGCCTGGCAGGGCTGCTGCGTGACAAACGCATGCGCCGGCATGCGCTGGTGGCGGTGTTCGAAGGCAACGATGCCGCCGGCAAGGGCGGTGCCATCCGCCGCGTGGCCGCAGCGCTGGACCCGCGCCAGTACCGCATCGTGCCGATTGCCGCACCGACTGAAGAAGAACGCGCGCAGCCATACCTGTGGCGGTTCTGGCGGCACATTCCGGCGCGCGGCAAGTTCACTATCTTCGACCGTTCCTGGTATGGCCGGGTGCTGGTGGAGCGGGTGGAAGGCTTCTGCACCCCGGCCGACTGGATGCGCGCCTACAGCGAGATCAACGACTTTGAAGAGCAGTTGGTGAATGCGGGTGTTGTGGTGGTGAAGTTCTGGCTGGCGATCGACCAGCAGACCCAGCTCGAGCGTTTTCAGGAGCGTGAGCAGATCCCGTTCAAGCGCTACAAGATCACCGAGGATGACTGGCGCAACCGCGACAAGTGGGATGACTACACCCAGGCCGTGGGTGACATGGTCGACCGCACCAGCAGCGAGATTGCGCCATGGACGCTGGTGGAGGCCAATGACAAGCGCTGGGCGCGGGTGAAGGTGCTGCGCACCATCAATGAAGCGCTGGAGGCAGCGTTTGCCAAGGACAGGAAATAGGCTGAGTGCTTGGCTCGGGATCTTTTGCGCCTGTGAGATCCAGCGCCGCCCGCGCGGCGCACGATCTCACAGGCGCAAAGAATCTCAGCCCATGCCCTACAAGAATGATTGGATGAATTCTTTTCTCGGTACGGTTCCCCGTAACAGTCCCCCAAGCCCGTAGAATTCAATCATTCCCACCACGGGCTTGATCGAGGAAACTATGCACACCACTTCCGGCCGCTGGACCTATGGCCTGTTCCTGGCACTTCTCACTGCATTGCTGTGGGGGATCTTGCCGATCAAGCTCAAGCAGGTGCTGCAAGTGGTCGACCCCATTACCGTCACCTGGTACCGCCTGCTGGTTTCCGGTGGCCTGCTGTTCGCCTGGCTGGCAGCCAAGCGACGCTTGCCGTCGTTCACCCAGCTGGCACCCAAGGGCAAGGGCCTGGTCGTGGTGGCCGTACTTGGCCTGATGGGCAACTACGTGCTGTACCTGATCGGCCTCAACCTGCTTAGCCCCGGTACCGCGCAACTGGTGGTACAGGTCGGCCCGGTGCTGTTGCTGGTGGCCAGCGTGTTCGTGTTCCGCGAGCGCTTCAGCCTGGGGCAGGGCGTAGGCCTGCTGATTTTGCTGGCGGGTTTTGGCCTGTTCTTCAACCAGCGCCTCGAAGAGCTGCTGACTTCACTGAGTGCCTACACCACCGGCGTGCTAACCATTCTGCTGGCCACCAGCATCTGGGTGTTTTACGCCCTCAGCCAGAAGCAACTGCTGACCGTGTGGCACTCACAGCAGGTGATGATGGTGATCTACCTCAGTTGCGCTGCGCTGCTCACGCCTTGGGTGCACCCACTGGAGGCATTGCAACTGACCCCGGTGCAGGGCTGGTTGCTGCTGGCCTGCTGCCTGAACACTCTGGTGGCCTATGGCGCGTTTGCCGAAGCGCTGGCGCATTGGGAGGCGTCGCGGGTGAGTGCCACGCTGGCGCTGACCCCGCTGGTGACCTTCGTTGCGGTGGCAGTGGCGTCACTGGTGTGGCCTGAGTATGTGCATGCCGAGGACATCAATGCCCTTGGCTATGTGGGGGCGGTCACAGTGGTGTTCGGTTCGGCGCTGGTGGCGCTGGGGCCATCGCTGCTGGCCAGTTGGCGCACGCGCAAGGCGCGATTGGCTCAGGTTCACTAAGCCTGTGGGAGAACTGCCTTGCTCATTATCTAGAATCTAGCTCGGTCACTGTGGGAGCGGGCTTGTCCCGCGAACACGGGCGAAGCCCGTGCCATACACCGTGTTGGATGCTTCGCGGGACAAGCCCGCTCCCACAGGTAACCCGCAGGCTTGAGGCTGATGCAGTACCTCGGGAAACATCAGCGCGCCTGATCATCCGAGGAATTGCCTAGTATTTTTACCAGTTGCGAGTCTTTTGCCATTTGAATCCAATGTGCCTAAAGGTCAAGCAGGGTAAACAATATGAAGGTACATAATTTTGTGCATCCCGGTATAAAGGTCAATGTGAATTACCTTGAGCAATTCGTTCGTCATAATCTACACCGTGAGCCTTGGAAGAGTGCCAGTGAAAAAGTACTGAATGATTACTTGAAAAGAGCAGATAAAAACTGGGTTCCGAAGCCGCGCGATGTAGTAGATTGCGGAGCTTATAGCCAGCCGGATTGTGGGTGTACTGATCAAACCCGAGATGGTCAGGCTGCTTATGCGCAGGCATTGCTCTGGGTGATCAAGGATGACAAGGAATATGCAGCTACTGCCATCAAAATCCTTGACGCATGGTCTCGAGAATTTACCGGAGGACATATCGGCGAAAATGCACGCCTTCAGGCATCGTGGGCAGCGTGCTTATTCATCAGTGCTGCGGAAATCCTTGCTCATACTGCGTCTGGCTGGACGACTGAAGGTAAGGCGCGATTCAGAGGGATGTTGGAAACGCAGTTTCAACCGATCATAGAGGAGCTCTTCTATGGTGACGGGTGGAAGTGGGATACCGTGCCTGGCAATTGGCGCTCCACAGGTATTGAGGCACTTTTATATATAGCGATTTTTACCGACAATCACGAAATCTTCGCCAGGAGTATCCAGTTATGGAAAGACCATATCGTGGCGTCCATTTATCTGGAAAGCGATGGGGCGCGTCCCAGACTACTGCCCAATTGGACCCGGGTGCCGACTGACGAAGAGGTCAATCAACAGTGGGGTAGTCCATACCGATACATCGAGGGGATGAACGTTGAGAGCTGTCGGGACTTCGCCCACACCGCTTATGGTCTGGCGGCTACTATCAATGTGGCTGAAACGGCGTTATTGCAGGGGATCGATCTGTACAGGGATGAAGAAACGCAAGCCATGGCGCGAATGATGCAGACGATGGAGTTTCATTCTCGGTATGAAAACATTGCATTGATGCCAGACATTTGTGAGCGATACCACGGCATCCAGTTGAGTGCTCAATGGACATTTGAAATTGGTTATACCCACTATGCGGTCCGTTTGGGGCACGCTTTGCCGGAAACTCGCGCATTTGTGCAAAGACATCGGCCGACGCAAGGCGATTTTCATTACATGTGGGAAAGTCTGACCCATGCTTATCCTCGTACCGGGGATGACCCGATCTCTTGAGTGCCAGAGCGATAGGCACCTCTACCCGATAAACTGTGAGCCGCCCGTGGTGCGGTGCCGAGGCGATGAGGCAACCTGGGCGGCTCATGGGGGAATCTAGCCTTTGCCCCCAGGCGCCAGCATGTTCTCCGGCCGTACCCACTGATCGAACTGTTCATTGGTCAGGTACTTCAGCTCCAATGCGGCCTCGCGCAAGGTCTTGCCCTCGCTATACGCCTTCTTGGCAATTTCCGCCGCCTTGTCATAGCCGATATGCGGGTTCAACGCCGTCACCAGCATCAAACCCCGCTCCAGGTGCGCGGCCATCTGCTCGGCATCCGGCTCGATGCCCGCCACACAATGCTGCTGGAAGTTGCGGCAACCATCAGCCAGCAACTCGACCGACTGCAACAGGTTGTGAATGATCACCGGCTTGAACACGTTCAGCTGCAAATGCCCTTGGCTGGCGGCAAAGCCAATGGCCGCGTCATTGCCCAGCACCTGGCAGGCCAGCATCGACAGCGCTTCGCACTGGGTGGGGTTGACCTTGCCCGGCATGATCGAGCTGCCGGGCTCGTTGGCCGGCAGGCGCACCTCGGCCAGGCCGGCGCGCGGGCCGGAACCCAGCAGGCGCAGGTCGTTGGCAATTTTCATCAAGGCCACGGCCAGGGTTTTCAGGGCGCCCGCCAGGCTGGTGAGCGGTTCGTGGCCGGCCAGCGCTGCAAACTTGTTGGGCGCGGTGACGAACGGCAAACCTGACTCTGCCGCCAGCTCGGCGGCGATGGCCTCGGCGAAACCATGCGGGGCGTTCAGCCCAGTACCTACGGCGGTGCCACCCTGGGCCAGTTCGCACACCGCTGGCAGGGTGGCACGGATGGCGCGCTGGGCGTAGTCGAGCTGGGCGACGAAGGCCGACACTTCCTGGCCGAAGGTGATCGGCGTGGCGTCCATCATGTGCGTGCGGCCGGTTTTGACCAGTTTGTTGTGACGTGCCGACAGTTCGGCCAGCCCCGAGGACAGCTCGGCAATCGCCGGCAGCAATTTTTCATGCACCGCCTGTGCAGCAGCAATGTGCATGGCAGTGGGGAAACAGTCGTTGGAGCTCTGCGAGCGGTTGACGTGGTCGTTCGGGTGCACTGGCGCCTTGCCGCCACGTCCCTTGCCGGCCAGTTCGTTGGCGCGCCCGGCGATCACTTCGTTGACGTTCATGTTGCTCTGGGTGCCGCTGCCGGTCTGCCAGACGACCAACGGGAACTGGTCATCGTGCCGGCCAGCCAGCACTTCGTCGGCGGCCTGTTCGATCAGCCGGGCGATGTCGGCCGGCAGGTCGCCATTGCGGTCGTTGACGCGTGCCGCGGCCTTCTTGATCAGCGCCAGGGCGTGCAGCACCGCAAGGGGCATGCGTTCCTTGCCAATGGCGAAGTTGATCAATGAACGCTGGGTCTGCGCACCCCAGTAGGCGTCCTCAGGAACTTCGACCGGGCCCAGGCTGTCTGTCTCGATACGGCTCATTCTGTACGCACTCCTGTGTAGTTCGAAATCGCAGTTTAGGCCCTCATTCGACGGAGCGGTTCCATCGCTCGTCGTGCCACTTGAGCACATCGCCACCACGGCGCAGAATGCTCTACTCTGAGGTACCCGCCTCCCTCTTGTTGAAGGAAATGCAATGACCCGTCTCCGTGTCCTTTGTGCCGCCGTTGCACTGGTTTGCGCCAGCGGCCAGGTACTCGCTGCCACTGCCAGCCACAATGCTGCTGCCGAGAAATTCCTGACCCTGGCCAACGCCGACAAGCTGGGCACCCCGGTGTACATGCAAGTGCAGCAGATGTTCGCCCAACGCTTCGCCCAGACCAAGGCCCCGGCCACCAAGCAGCCGGTGCTGGAAAGCTACCAGGCCAAGGCCAATGCCGCCCTGGACAACGCCATCGGCTGGAACAAGCTGAAGCCGAAGATGGTCGACCTGTACACCCAGACCTTCACCGAGCAGGAGCTGAAGGACCTGGTCAAGTTCTACGAGTCGCCGCTGGGCAAGAAAGTGCTGCGTGAAATGCCCAAGGTCACCCAGCAGTCGGCGCAGCTGACCCAGCAGAGCCTGGAGCCCGCAGTACCGGTGGTGAACAAGCTGCTGGAAGACATGACAAAGGAGCTGGACCCTAACGCCGGCAAGGCCGCCGCCCCGGCGAAGAAGTGAGTACGCCGCAATGACCATGCAACAGCGTATCGAACAGCAGCTGGCGACGCTGGCGCCGCAACACCTGCAAGTGCTCAACGAAAGCCACATGCACAGTCGTGGTCAGGAGACCCACTACAAGGCAGTGATCGTCTGCGAGCAGTTTGCCGGGTTGAACAGCGTCAAGCGCCACCAGAAGGTGTACGCCACCATGGGTGAGCTGATGGGCCAGATCCATGCCCTGGCCATTCATACCTACACCGCCGAAGAGTGGGCCAAGGTCGGCGTTGCACCGGCCTCCCCAGTGTGCGCCGGCGGCGGGCACTGAAACCTTTTTGTTGTTCTGGTAGAATCCGCTTCATCCCAAAGGGGGCTGCTGTGCAGCCCATCACTGGCAAGCCAGCTTCCACAGGTACTCCACCCGTGGGCGCCGGCTTGCCGGCGATGGGGCGCGCAGCGGCCCTTTGTTCATTGTGTAACCCGGTCCGCCCCTTACGAGGGCAACCACCTGGAGAACCTGCTTCATGTCCCAAGCCATCGTCGTCGCGGCGCTGTACAAATTCGTCACCCTGGAAGACTACGTCGAGCTGCGTGAGCCACTGCTCAAGGCCATGCTCGACAACAACGTCAAAGGCACCCTGCTGCTGGCCCACGAGGGCATCAACGGCACCGTATCGGCCACCCGCGAAGGCATCGATGGCCTGCTGGCCTGGTTGCGCAACGACCCGCGCCTGGTCGATGTCGACCATAAAGAGTCGTATTGCGACGAACAGCCGTTCTACCGCACCAAGGTCAAGCTGAAGAAAGAAATCGTCACCCTCGGCGTGCCGGGCGTAGACCCCAACCAGGCAGTCGGCACCTACGTCGAGCCCCAGGACTGGAACGCCCTGATCAGCGACCCGGAAGTGTTGCTTATCGACACCCGCAACGATTACGAAGTGGCCATCGGCACCTTCAAGGGCGCCATCGACCCGAAGACCGAAACCTTCCGCGAGTTCCCGGAGTACATCAAGGCCAACTTCGACCCCAGCAAGCACAAGAAGGTGGCCATGTTCTGCACCGGCGGCATTCGCTGCGAAAAAGCTTCGAGCTACATGCTCGGTGAAGGCTTCGAGGCGGTCTATCATCTTAAAGGCGGCATCCTGAAATACTTCGAGGAAGTGCCTCAGGAAGACAGCCTGTGGGACGGCGACTGCTTCGTCTTCGACAACCGCGTCACGGTGCGCCATGACCTTAGCGAAGGCGAGTACGACCAGTGCCACGCCTGCCGCCACCCGATCAATGCAGAGGAGCGCGCGTCCGAGCACTATTCGCCAGGTGTCAGCTGCCCGCATTGCTGGGACAGCCTGAGCGAGAAGACCCGGCGCAGCGCCATCGACCGGCAGAAGCAGATCGAGCTGGCCAAGGCCCGCAACCTGCCGCACCCGATCGGTTACAACTACAAAGCCGAGGCTTGATGCATGTCTGCACGCCTGATCTATGTGATGGACCCGATGTGCTCCTGGTGCTGGGGTTTCGCGCCGGTGGCCGAGGCCCTGATCGCCCAGGCGCGTGACGCAGGCGTGCCTACCCACCTGGTGCCGGGCGGGCTGCGCACTGGCGGCAGCGCGCTTGATAGCGCCACCCGCAAGTACATCCTCGAACACTGGCAGGCGGTGGCCGACGCTACCGGCCAGCCGTTCCGCTTCGAGGGGGCCATGCCCGATGGTTTCGTCTACGACACAGAACCGGCCTGCCGCGCCCTGGTTACCGCCCGCGAACTGGGCGGCGAGGGCGTCTGGCCGCTGCTGGCATTGATCCAGCGCGCGTTCTACGAGCAGGGTGTGGATGTGACCACCGCGCCGCATCTGGTCGACCTGGCCGAACAGGCAGGCTTCGACCGTGTGCTGTTCGCCGACACCTTCGCCCGTGCCGATATCCGTGCAGCTACCGCCGCTGATTTCGGGTGGGCCCAGGACCTCGGTATTGCCGGCTTCCCGACGCTGCTGGCCGAGCGCAATGGCCAACTGGCCCTGCTGACCAATGGCTACCAGCCACTGGAGCGCCTGCAGCCCTTGCTCGGCCGCTGGCTGCAGCAGGCCGCTTGTGCTTGATGTGCCTGGGTCACCCGACCCGGTGCCGGGCAAGCCCAGCACTGCGGCCGATCGATTGAGCTGGGCGGAAATCCGCCGCCTGGCCCTGCATCACAAGAAGAACCTCTGGTCCGCCAACCTCATCGCCGTGCTGGCGGCCTGCTGCAGCGTGCCCATTCCGCTGTTGCTGCCGCTGCTGGTGGACGAAGTGCTGCTCGGCCATGGCGATGCTGCGCTGAAATGGATGAACCACCTGCTGCCGTCCAGCTGGCAGGTGGCCGCTGGCTATATCGGCCTGATGCTGGCATTGACCCTGTGCCTACGGCTGGCTGCGCTGGCGTTCAACGTGGTCCAGGCCAAGCTGTTCGCTGGTCTCGCCAAAGACATCGTCTACCGCCTGCGCATCCGCCTGATCGAGCGGCTCAAGCGTATTTCGCTGAAGGAGTACGAAAGCCTGGGCAGTGGTACGGTAACCACCCACCTGGTCACCGACCTGGACACGCTCGACAAGTTCGTTGGCGAAACCCTCAGCCGTTTCCTGGTGGCCATGCTGACCCTGACCGGCACGGCGGCCATCCTGATCTGGATGCACTGGCAGCTGGCCTTGCTGATCCTGCTGTTCAACCCGCTGGTGATCTACTTCACCGTGCAGCTGGGCAAACGTGTCAAACACCTGAAAAAGCTCGAGAACGATAGCACCTCACGCTTCACCCAGGCGCTGACGGAAACCCTCGATGCCATCCAGGAAATCCGCGCCGGCAACCGCCAGGGCTACTTCCTCGGCCGCCTGGGCCTGCGCGCCCGCGAAGTGCGCGACTACGCCGTGGACTCGCAATGGAAAAGCGATGCCAGTGGCCGTGCCAGCGGCCTGTTGTTCCAGTTCGGGATCGACATCTTCCGTGCTGCGGCCATGCTTACAGTGCTGTTTTCCGACCTGTCGATCGGCCAGATGCTGGCGGTGTTCAGCTACCTGTGGTTCATGATCGGCCCGGTCGAGCAGTTGCTCAACCTGCAATATGCCTACTATGCCGCCGGCGGCGCGCTGAGCCGCCTCAATGAACTGTTGGCCCGTGCCGACGAACCCCAGTACCCGGCGGCCAGCGACCCGTTCGCCGGTCGCGAGACGGTCGGCATCGAGGTTCGCGACCTGCGCTTTGCCTACGCCGACGAGCCGGTGCTCGAACACCTCGACCTGTCGATCGCCCCGGGCGAGAAGGTGGCGATCGTCGGTGCCAGCGGCGGTGGCAAGAGCACGTTGGTGCAACTGTTGCTGGGCTTGTACAGCGCCCAGGCCGGGACCATCCGCTTTGGCGGTGCCAGCTTGCAGGAAATCGGCCTGGAAACCCTGCGCGAGAACGTTGCAGTGGTGCTGCAGCATCCGTCGCTGTTCAATGACACCGTGCGCGCCAACCTGACCATGGGCCGCGATTGCAGTGACGAGGCTTGCTGGCAGGCGCTGCGTATCGCCCAGCTGGATGCCACCATTACGGCCTTGCCGCAGGGCCTGGACAGCATCGTCGGGCGCTCTGGGGTACGCTTGTCCGGCGGCCAGCGCCAGCGCCTGGCCATTGCCCGCATGGTGTTGGCGGAGCCCAAGGTGGTGATCCTCGATGAGGCGACCTCGGCCCTGGATGCCGCCACCGAGTACAACTTGCACCAGGCCCTGGCGCGCTTCCTCAGTGGCCGTACCACGTTGATCATCGCCCACCGCCTGTCGGCGGTGAAACAGGCCGATCGGGTGCTGGTGTTCGATGGCGGGCACGTGGCCGAAGATGGCGGGCATCAGCAGCTGATCGCCGAGGGTGGGTTATACGCCAAGCTGTATGGGCACCTGCAGCAGAGCTGATCAGCGGGCTGCAGCGCGATCCCTGTGGGAGCGGCTTTAGCCGCGAACACCGGCGGAGCCGGTGCCATGCACCGTGTTGGATGCTTCGCGGGACAAGCCCGCTCCCACAGGTTACCCCGCAGGTTTGAGGCTGATGCAGGACCTGGGGAAATAACTGGCTTGCTCAGTTTCTAGAATCTAGCGCAACCCCTGTGGGCTTGAGGCTGATGCAGTACCTGGGGAAACAACTGGCTTGCTCAATTTCTAGAATCTACCGCAATCCCTGTGGGCTTGAGGCTGATGCAGTGCCTGGGGAAACAACTGTTTTGCTCAATTTCTAGAATCTAGCGCGATCCCTGTGGGCTTGAGGCTGATGCAGTCCTGGGGAAACAACTGCTTTGCTCAAGTTCCAGAATCTAGCGCGATTCCCTGTGGGAGCGGGCTTGACCCGCGAACACGGGCGAAGCCCGTGCCATCACCCGCGGTGTCAGTTTTGGGGCAAGCCCGCTCCCGCTATGGCCAGCGCAAACGCTGTACAAATTCCCCGATTCCTTGTCATAAAAATCCCCTCCACAACGATGGCAAATGGCCTACGCTGTGCTTGTCTGGGTCGATCTTCGCCTTATCTGCTCTGTGACAGGGACTCCATGAAGGGACATCGCACACTCGAAGCGCCGAAGCTGCTTGGCATCACATGGCCCTTCATCGCCGTTGTGGTCTTCCAGGTGGCGCTGGGTAGCCTCAGCCTTTATACGCTCTCGGCCGTGCGTGCCTATGTGGCGGGCGAAAGTCTTTGGTCCAAGGCCCAGAAAGATGCCATCTATTACCTCACCCTTTACGCCGAAACCAACGACCCAAGTACCTACCAGCATTATCGCCAGGCCATAACCGTACCCTTGGGCGACCAACGGGTACGTGAAGTGCTGGACCAGCCCGGCCCCGACCTGGACGCCGCGCGCCAGGCGGTCCTGCAGGGGGGCAACCACCCTGACGATGTCGACGGGATCATCTGGTTCTACCGCAACTTCCGCAGCATCAGCTACATGCAGACGGCCATCGACTACTGGAGCATCGGTGACGACTACCTGGCCAAGCTGGATGTACTGGCCGTCGAGATGCGCCAGCGGTACGACGCCGGCCCAGTCGATGCGCAGACGATCAACGGCTGGAAGGCCCGCATCGTCACCATCAATGAAGGCGTCACGCCGGCCGCCAAGGCCTTCAGCGATGCCTTGGGCGAAGGCTCACGCATGTTGCTGCGGGTGCTGCTGGTCACTAACCTGCTGACTGCGATGTTCCTGATTGCGATTGCCTGGCGCCGTTCCAGCAAGCTGTTGGCCCAGCGCCAAGCCTTTGCCAGCGCCCTGCAGGAAGAAAAAGAGCGGGCACAGATTACCCTGCGGGCCATCGGCGATGCGGTGATCACCGCCGATGTAGAGGGCTGCATCGGCTACATGAACCCGGCCGCCGAGCAGTTGACCCACTGGCAGGCCGCCCAGGCCCAGGGCTTGCCGCTGTCGGCGCTGTTCAGCCTGGTTGACGAGCAGGCCGAGGAAGACGGCCGCAGCCTGGTCGAGCAGGTGCTCAGCGGCAGCCTCAAGGGCGGCGCCGAGCATGCCCGGCTGATCCAGCGCCTGGACGGCAGCACGGTGTCGATCAACCTGGTGGGCTCACCGATCGTCAACGACGGCCAGGTCAACGGTATCGTGCTGGTGCTGCACGACATGACCCAGGAGCGCCAGTACATCGCCAACTTGTCCTGGCAGGCCACCCACGACGCCCTGACCGGGCTGGCCAACCGCCGCGAGTTCGAGTACCGCCTGGAGCAGGCGCTCAATGGCCTGGCGCGCCAGGCTGGGCGCCACTCGCTGATGTTCCTCGACCTCGACCAGTTCAAGCTGGTCAACGACACCTGCGGCCACGCCGCCGGCGACGAGCTGCTGCGACATATCTGCGCCGTGCTGCAATCCGGCCTGCGCGAAGGCGATACCCTGGCCCGGCTGGGCGGGGACGAGTTTGGCGTGTTGCTGGAAAACTGCCCGCCGGACCAGGCCGAGCGTATCGCCGAGCAGTTGCGCCAGCTGGTGCAGAGCCTGCATTTCGTGTGGAAGGGGCGGCCGTTCGTCACCACCGTCAGCGTCGGCCTGGTGCACATCGCCCAGGCCCCCGGCACCCTCGAAACCTCGCTCCGGGCCGCCGACATGGCCTGCTACATGGCCAAGGAGAAGGGCCGCAACCGCGTGCAGGTGTACCATGCCGACGACAGCGAACTGTCCATGCGCTTCGGCGAAATGGCCTGGATCCAGCGCTTGCATGTAGCCCTGGAAGAAAACCGCTTCTGCCTGTATGCCCAGGAAATTGCCCCGCTGAAAAGCTTCGAAGGCCCAGGCCATATCGAAATCCTGCTGCGCCTGCATGACGAGAGCGGCCGCACCATTCTGCCCAACAGTTTCATCCCGGCGGCCGAGCGATATGGCCTGATGACTGCGCTGGACCGCTGGGTGGTGCGCAATGTGTTCCTGGTCATCCGCCAGTGCTTGGACGAAGGGCGCGAAGGGCCGCTATCGATCTGCGCGATCAACCTGTCTGGCTCAAGCATCGGTGATGACAAGTTCCTCGAGTACCTGCAGCGCCTGTTCGTCGAATACGCCATTCCGCCGCGGATGATCTGCTTCGAAATCACCGAAACCAGCGCCATCGCCAACCTGGGCAGTGCCATTCGCTTCATCAACGAGCTGAAAGGGCTGGGTTGTCGCTTCTCGCTGGATGATTTCTGCGCCGGCATGTCCTCGTTTGCCTACCTCAAGCA
Source organism: Pseudomonas sp. DCB_BI (assembly GCF_026240995.1). Classification (NCBI taxonomy): domain Bacteria; kingdom Pseudomonadati; phylum Pseudomonadota; class Gammaproteobacteria; order Pseudomonadales; family Pseudomonadaceae; genus Pseudomonas; species Pseudomonas sp. DCB_BI. The sequence goes on from NZ_JAPFCG010000013.1 coordinate 143,742, forward strand.
TTTGCCCGTGGATTACCTGAAGATCGACGGCAGTTTCGTCAAGGACATGCTCGACGACCCGGTCAACCGGGCCATGGTCGAGGTCATCAACCACATCGGCCATGTGATGGGTAAGCGCACCATTGCCGAGTTCGTCGAAACACCCTTGATCGAGCAAGCCCTGCAGGAAATCGGCGTGGACTACGCCCAGGGCTACCTGATCGAACGCCCCCAGGTGTTCACCTGTGACAGTCTGCAGCGCCAACGGATCGCCACCCGGCCTCTGTTGCAGCGGGCACCTGGCACGTTTCGCTAGCTAGAAATCACATGGATCAAGGAGCTGAAAGTGATTGATGCATTCATTCGTATCGGGCCACTGATGGACCCCGCCAGCTACCCCCAATGGGCCCAGCAACTGATTGAGGACTGCCGCGAGAGCAAGCGCCGGGTGGTCGAGCATGAGTTCTATGCACGCCTGCGCGATGGCCAGCTGAAGCAGTCGACCATTCGTCAGTACCTGATCGGTGGTTGGCCGGTGGTCGAGCAGTTTTCGCTGTACATGGCGCATAACCTGACCAAGACCCGCTATGGCCGCCATCAGGGCGAAGACATGGCCCGGCGCTGGCTGATGCGCAACATCCGGGTCGAGCTCAACCACGCTGACTACTGGGTGAACTGGTGCCAGGCCCATGGCGTGCACCTGCACGAACTGCAGGCGCAGGAAGTGCCACCCGAGCTGAATGGCCTGAACGACTGGTGCTGGCGGGTGTGTGCCACCGAGAACCTGGCCATTTCAATGGCCGCGACCAACTACGCCATCGAAGGCGCGACCGGCGAATGGTCGGCGGTGGTGTGCTCGACCGATACCTATGCGCAGGGTTTCCCCGAGGAAGGCCGCAAACGGGCGATGAAGTGGTTGAAGATGCACGCCCAGTATGACGATGCGCACCCGTGGGAAGCGCTGGAGATCATCTGTACCCTGGCCGGTGAGAATCCGACCCTGGGGCTGCGCACCGAGTTGCGCAGGGCGATCTGCAAGAGTTACGACTGCATGTACCTGTTCCTGGAGCGGTGCATGCAGCTGGAAGGGCGCCAGCAAGGCCGTATGCGACCCGCGTTGGCTGCGGGCTGATCGCTTTCCTGTGCCGGCCCCTTCGCGGGCTTGCCCGCCCCCCACAGGCTTTCAATGCCCACGAGGGCAGCGCACTACCTGTGGGAGCGGGTTCACCCGCGAAAGGGCCGGTACAGGCAAAACATCATTGGGCGTTGAACGCCTGCCCATTCACCCCTTTGCTGTCCGGCCCCATCAGGTACAGGTACACCGGCATGATGTCCTCCGGCAGCGGGTTGCTCTGCGGGTTCTCGCTCGGGTACGCCTGCGCCCGCATCGCCGTGCGCGTGGCGCCCGGGTTGATGCTGTTGGAGCGTACCGGCGCCACGCCTTCCAGCTCGTCGGCCAGGGTCTGCATCAAGCCCTCGGTGGCGAACTTCGACACGCCATAGGCGCCCCAGTAAGCCCGGCCCTTGCGCCCGACGCTGCTGCTGGTGAACACCACCGAGGCATCCTCCGACAGCTTCAGCAGCGGTAGCAGGGTACTGGTGAGCATGAAGGTGGCGTCGACGTTGATGTGCATCACCCGCATGAAGTTGTCACCCGACAGCTGCTCCAGCGGCGTGCGCGGGCCGATGATCGAGGCGTTGTTCAGCAGGCCGTCCAGGCGGCCGAACTGGTCCTCGATCATTACGGCCAGCTCGTCGTACTGGTGGGGCAGGGCGGTTTCCAGGTTGAACGGGATGACCACAGGCTGCGGGTACCCGGCAGCTTCGATCTGGTCGTAGACCTCGTTCAGGTTGGCCTCGGTCTTGCCCAGCAACAGCACGGTGGCGCCCAGCGCGGCATACGCCTTGGCTGCCGCAGCGCCGATGCCGCGGCCGGCACCGGTAACCAGGATGACCCGGCCTTGCAGCAGGTCGGGGCGGGCGGTGTAGTCGAACATCAGCATTTTCCCTTGTTCATTGGGGTGGCGCCGATCCCTGTGGAACCGGGCTCCAGCCATGGCAAATCAGCAGCCGCACAGCGCGCTGTCGATCACCTTGCGCAGTTCCAGCGGGTGGTCCACCACCACGTCGGCACCCCAATTGTTGGGGTTGTCCTCTGGATGAATATAGCCGTAGCGCACGGCCGCCGTGCGGGTGCCTGCGTCGCGGCCCGACTCGATGTCGCGCAGGTCGTCGCCGACGAACAGCACCGTGGCCGGGTCCAGGCCCAGGGTCTTGCAGGCCAGGATCAGCGGCTCGGGGTCGGGCTTGCTGTTCTTCACGTGGTCCGGGCAGATCAGCAGTGCCGAGCGCTCGGCCAGGCCCAGCTGCTGCATGATCGGCTCGGCGAAGCGCACCGGCTTGTTGGTGACCACGCCCCACAGCAGGTTGCCTTTCTCGATGTCCGCCAGCAGCTCGCCCATGCCGTCGAACAGCTTGCTGTGCACCGCGCAGTCGCGCTGGTAGCGCTCGAGAAACTCCAGGCGCAGGGCCTCGAAGCCCTCGGCGTCCGGGTCCATGGCAAACGTGGCGGCGACCATGGCGCGTGCGCCGCCGGAAATCACGTCGCGGATAAGCTTGTCATCGACGGCCGGCAGGCCGCGCTCGGCGAGCATGGCCTGGCAGATGGCGATGAAGTCCGGCGCCGTGTCGAGCAAGGTGCCGTCCATGTCGAAGAGTACTGCTCGCAAACGCATGCTCATTCCTCGCGCAGTGTCTGGATCATGTAGTTGACGTCGACGTCGCTGTTGAGCTTGTAGTGCTTGGTCAGCGGGTTGTAGGTAAGGCCGATGATGTCCTTCACCTGCAGGCCGGCATCGCGGCTCCAGGCACCCAGCTCGGACGGGCGGATGAACTTCTTGAAGTCATGGGTGCCGCGCGGCAGCATTTTCAGAATGTATTCGGCGCCGACGATGGCCAGCAGGTAAGCCTTGGGGTTGCGGTTGATGGTGGAGAAGAACACCTGGCCGCCCGGCTTGACCATGCGGTAGCAGGCGCGGATCACCGAAGACGGGTCGGGCACGTGCTCGAGCATTTCCAGGCAGGTGACCACGTCGAACTGTTCAGGCATTTCCTCGGCCAGGGCTTCGGCGGTGATCTGCCGGTACTCTACCTGCACGCCGGACTCCAGCTGGTGCAGCTGAGCCACCGCCAGTGGCGCCTCACCCATGTCGATACCGGTGACCGTGGCGCCGCGCAGGGCCATGGCTTCGCTGAGGATGCCGCCGCCGCAGCCTACGTCCAGCACTTTCTTGCCGGCCAGGCTGGCGCGTTCGTCGATCCAGTTGACGCGCAGCGGGTTGATTTCGTGCAGCGGCTTGAACTCGCTTTCGCGGTCCCACCAGCGGTGGGCCAGCGCTTCGAACTTGGCGATTTCGGCGCGGTCGACGTTGCTCATTGAACAGTCCTCTGAAACTTCGCAAAATTGCGTCGGAGTATACCCGAGCGCTCGGGCCCCAGGGTCGCTATAATCGCCGGCTTTTGATATCCGAACGACGGGGAGAGGCGATGCGCGAGCGACTTTTGGCGGCGGAGAAGGTGACCGGGATCCGCTGGCAGGGCGGCATCTTGCACCTGCTCGACCAGCGCCTGTTGCCGTCGGAGGAGCGTTGGCTGGCCTGCGACAATGTCGCGCAGGTCGCTGCAGCGATCCGCGACATGGCCGTGCGCGGTGCCTCGGCGATCGGTATTGCTGCAGCCTATGGCCTGGTGCTGGCCCTGGAAGAGCGGCTGGCCGAAGGCGGCGACTGGGAAATGGACCTGGAAGACGACTTCCTCAGCTTGGCCGAGGCGCGCCCCACTGCCGCCAACCTGTTCTGGGCGCTGAACCGCATGCGCGAGCGCCTGCAGCGCCTGCGCCCGGACGAAGACGTGCTGGCAGCGCTGGAAGCCGAAGCGGTGGCCATCCACGAAAGCGACCGTGAAGCCAACCTGACCATGGCCCAGCACGGCATCGAGCTGATTCGCCGCCACCAGGGCAACGCCCAGACGCTGCTCACCTATGGCAATGCCGGTGCGCTGGCCAGTGGTGGCTTTGGCACGGCGCTGGGGGTGATCCGCGCCGGTTACCTGGAGGGCATGGTCGAGCGGGTGTATGCCGGCGAGACCCGCCCCTGGCTGCAAGGCTCGCGCCTGACTGCCTGGGAGCTGGCCAACGAAGGCATTCCGGTGACCCTGTGCGCCGATTCGGCGCTGGCTCACCTGATGAAAACCAAGGGCATCACCTGGGTGGTGGTGGGAGCGGACTGCATTGCCGCCAATGGCGATATGGCCGGCAAGATCGGCACCTATCAGCTGGCGGTCAGCGCCATGCACCATGGCGTGCGCTTCATGGTGGTGGCGCCGAGTACCAGCATCGACCTGAACCTGGCCACGGGCGAAGATATCCCGCTGGAAGTGCGCGAGGCCGATGAGCTGCTGGATTACGCCGGTACCCGGGTGGCGCCCGATGTCGAGGTGTTCAACCCGGTATTCGATGTGACCCCGGCCGACCTGATCGACGTGATCGTGACCGAGCGCGGCATTGTCGAACGCCCGGATACCGCCAAGCTGGCCCAGTTGATGTGCCGCAAGCGGTTGCATTGACAGCCTGATAGAACAAGCACCTCGTGGGGGCAACTGTCTTGCTCAATTTCTAAAAGCTGGCGCGATCCGTGTGGGAGCGGCCTTGTGTCGCGAAAGGGCCGCCAGGCGGCCCCCGGATCCTGGCGAAGAAGCAAAAATTGCCGGGGCTGCTGCGCAGCCCCATCGCGACACAAGGCCGCTCCCACAATGACCGTGCACTGCCGTACAGATCTCCCCACCGCCCCCGCCTTTGTGATAACATCCGGCAGTTTCCAAGACCGCCCATCACGGCGGCCTTCATTGCGCAGATCCATGGCACAACTCATTGATTTGTCGTAAGTCGTCGCACCCTATGCGCTGCGGCGGCGAGCTTCGTTCGGCCCTTGATGGAGCTGCGAAGTTTCACCAGAAAAAGGAATCAGGCTTCTCATGGGCGAACTGGCCAAAGAAATCCTCCCGGTCAATATCGAAGACGAACTGAGACAGTCTTACCTCGACTACGCGATGAGCGTGATTGTCGGGCGAGCGCTGCCCGATGCGCGTGACGGCTTGAAGCCCGTGCATCGTCGCGTTCTCTATGCGATGAGCGAACTGGGCAACGACTGGAACAAGCCGTACAAGAAATCCGCCCGTGTGGTCGGTGACGTGATCGGTAAGTACCACCCGCACGGCGACACTGCGGTCTACGACACCATCGTGCGTATGGCCCAGCCGTTCTCGCTGCGTTACCTGCTGGTCGACGGCCAGGGCAACTTCGGTTCGGTGGACGGCGACAACGCCGCGGCCATGCGATACACCGAAGTGCGCATGACCAAGCTGGCCCACGAGCTGTTGGCCGATCTGCACAAGGAAACTGTCGACTGGGTGCCCAACTACGACGGCACCGAGCAGATCCCGGCGGTCATGCCGACGCGCATCCCCAACCTGCTGGTCAACGGTTCCAGCGGTATCGCCGTGGGCATGGCAACCAACATTCCGCCGCACAACCTCGGTGAAGTCATCGATGGCTGCCTGGCGCTGATCGACAACCCGGAAGTCACCATCGATGAGCTGATGCAGTTCATCCCTGGGCCAGACTTCCCGACTGCCGGCATCATCAACGGCCGCCAGGGCATCATCGAGGCCTATCGTACCGGCCGCGGCCGCATCTACATGCGCGCACGCTCCGAGATCGAAGACATCGACAAGGTCGGCGGCCGCCAGCAGATCGTCATCACCGAGCTGCCGTACCAGCTGAACAAGGCCCGCCTGATCGAGAAGATCGCCGAGCTGGTCAAAGAGAAGAAGATCGAAGGCATCACCGAGCTGCGCGACGAGTCCGACAAGGACGGCATGCGCATCGTCATCGAGCTGCGTCGCGGCGAGGTGCCGGAGGTGGTGCTCAATAACCTCTACCAGCAAACCCAGCTGCAGAGCGTGTTCGGTATCAACGTGGTGGCCTTGGTCGATGGCCGGCCGCGCCTGCTCAACCTCAAGGACCTGCTCGAAGCGTTCGTCCGTCACCGCCGTGAAGTGGTGACCCGTCGCACCGTATTCGAGCTGCGCAAGGCCCGCGAACGCGGCCACATCCTTGAAGGCCAGGCAGTCGCGCTGTCCAACATCGATCCGGTCATTGCCCTGATCAAGGCCTCGCCAACCCCGTCCGAAGCCAAGGAAGCCCTGGTTTCCACGCCGTGGGAATCCAGCGCGGTGCAGGTCATGGTCGAGCGCGCCGGTGCCGACTCCTGCCGCCCTCAGGACCTGCCGGAGCAGTACGGCCTGCACGACGGCAAGTACTTCCTGTCGCCGGAACAGGCCCAGGCCATCCTTGACCTGCGCCTGCACCGCCTGACCGGCCTGGAGCACGAGAAGCTGCTGGCCGAGTACCAGGAAATCCTCGAGCAGATCGGTGAGCTGATCCGCATCCTCAGCAGCGCAGAGCGCCTGATGGAAGTAATCCGCGAAGAGCTGGAAGCCATTCGTGCCGAGTACGGCGATGCCCGTCGCACCGAAATCCTCAATGCCAGCCACGACCTCAACTACGGCGACATGATCCCGGAAGAAGAGCGTGTGGTGACCATCTCCCACGGCGGTTACGCCAAGACCCAGCCATTGTCCGCTTACCAGGCCCAGCGCCGTGGCGGCAAAGGCAAGTCGGCGACTGGCGTGAAGGACGAGGACTACATCGAGCACCTGCTGGTCGCCAACAGCCACGCCACGCTGCTGCTGTTCTCCAGCAAGGGCAAGGTGTACTGGAAGAAAACCTACGAAATCCCTGAAGCGTCCCGTGCTGCGCGTGGTCGCCCGCTGGTCAACCTGCTGCCGCTGGAAGAAGGTGAGCGCATCACCGCCATGCTGCAGATCGACCTTGAGGCGCTGCAGCAGAACGCCGACCTTGAAGAAGAGCTGGAAGACGCCGATGACACCGTGCTCGAAGGTGAGCTGGTAGAGGCGGAAGAAGTCGACGAAGAAGACGGCGATACCCCAGAGTGGGTGGCAGAGCCGACCGGCGCGTATATCTTCATGGCAACCGCTTCGGGTACCGTCAAGAAGACCCCGCTGGTGCAGTTTGCCCGTCCGCGCTCCAATGGCCTGATCGCCTTGAAGCTGAAGGAAGGCGACACCCTGATCGCCGCGGCCATCACCGACGGCGCCAAGGAAGTCATGATGTTCTCCGACGCCGGCAAGGTCATCCGCTTCGCCGAGAGCGTGGTGCGCGAAATGGGCCGTAATGCCCGTGGTGTGCGCGGCATGAAGCTGGGCAAAGGCCAGCAGATCATTTCGATGCTGATCCCGGAATCCGGTTCGCAGATCCTCACTGCCTCCGAACGTGGCTTTGGCAAGCGCACCCCGCTGTCCAAGTTCCCGCGTCGTGGGCGCGGTGGCCAGGGCGTGATCGCCATGGGTACCAAGGGGCGCAATGGCCTGCTGATCGGTGCTATCCAGGTGCAGGAAGGCGAGGAGATCATGCTGATCTCCGACCAGGGCACGCTGGTGCGTACCCGGGTTGGCGAGGTGTCCAGCCTGAGCCGTAACACCCAGGGTGTGACCCTGATCAAGCTGGCCGCTGACGAAACGCTGGTGGGCCTGGAGCGGATCCAGGAACCGTCCGAGGACGAACTCGATGAGGTCATCGAGGCGGACGAGGAGGGCGTCGAGGCCGAAGCGCCAGACAATGATGAAGCTGCAGGCGCCGAAGAGGCCCCGCAGGAGTAAACAAGCGTAAAACCCGAACGGGGCGACCAAGGTCGCCCCGTTTGACTGACTAGCGATGGCAAAGCCCCAGAGGGCAATGCAAAACCCTGTGGGAGCGGGTTCACCCGCGAAGAAGGCACCGCGGTGCTTGGCAAGGGCTGCCCTTGTTCGCGGGTGAACCCGCTCCCACAAGTTCTATTTGGCAGAGCGAGAGTGGATGTGAGCAAACGAGCCTTTAACTTCTGCGCAGGCCCTGCCGCGCTTCCTGATGCTGTATTGCAGCGCGCCCAGGCTGAAATGCTGGACTGGAACGGCAAGGGCTTGTCGGTGATGGAAATGAGCCATCGCAGCGACGATTACGTGGCCATCGCCGAAAAGGCCGAGCAGGACCTGCGTGACCTGCTGTCCGTCCCCTCCAACTACAAGGTGCTCTTCCTGCAGGGCGGTGCCAGCCAGCAATTCGCCGAAATCCCGCTGAACCTGCTGCCGGAAAACGGCACCGCCGACTACATCGAGACCGGCATCTGGTCGAAAAAGGCCATCGAGGAAGCGCGCCGCTTCGGCAACGTCAACGTCGCTGCCAGCGCCAAGCCCTACGACTACCTGGCCATCCCGGGCCAGAACGACTGGAACCTGACCAAGGGCGCCGCCTACGTGCACTACGCGTCCAACGAGACCATCGGTGGTCTGCAGTTCGACTGGGTGCCACAGACCGGTGACGTTCCGCTGGTGGTCGACATGTCGTCTGACATCCTCTCGCGCCCGATCGACGTGTCGCAGTTCGGCCTGATCTACGCCGGCGCGCAGAAGAACATCGGCCCAAGTGGCCTGGTGGTGGTGATTGTGCGTGAAGACCTGCTGGGGCATGCCCGCAGCAGCTGCCCGACCATGCTCGACTACAAGGTTTCGGCTGACAACGGCTCGATGTACAACACTCCGGCCACCTATTCCTGGTACCTCTCGGGCCTGGTCTTCGAGTGGCTGAAAGAGCAGGGTGGCGTCGCTGCCATGGAGCAGCGCAACCGCGCCAAGAAAGACCGCCTGTACGGCTTTATCGACAGCAGCGAGTTCTACTCCAACCCGATCAGCGTCAACGCCCGTTCGTGGATGAACGTGCCGTTCCGCCTGGCTGACGAGCGCCTGGACAAGGCCTTCCTCGCCGGCGCCGACGCCCGTGGCCTGCTCAACCTCAAGGGCCACCGGTCGGTGGGCGGCATGCGCGCCTCTATCTACAACGCCCTGGGCCTGGAAGCGGTTGAAGCGCTGGTAGGCTACATGGCTGAATTCGAGAAGGAGCACGGCTGATGTCCGAACAGGAACTCAAGGCGCTGCGCGTACGCATCGACAGCCTCGACGAGAAAATTCTCGAGCTGATCAGCGACCGCGCCCGCTGCGCCGAAGAAGTCGCCCGGGTCAAGACCGCCTCGCTGAAAGAAGGCGAGAAGCCGGTGTTCTACCGCCCCGAGCGTGAAGCTGCGGTGCTCAAGCGCGTGATGGAGCGTAACAAGGGGCCTTTGGGCAACGAAGAGATGGCGCGGCTGTTCCGCGAGATCATGTCGTCGTGCCTGGCCCTGGAAGAGCCGCTGAAAATCGCCTACCTCGGCCCTGAGGGTACCTTCACCCAGGCCGCGGCCATGAAGCACTTCGGCCACGCGGTGATCAGCCGGCCGATGGCGGCCATCGACGAAGTGTTCCGCGAAGTGGCGGCCGGTGCCGTCAACTTCGGCGTGGTGCCGGTGGAAAACTCCACTGAAGGCGCGGTAAGCCACACCCTGGACAGCTTCCTCGAGCACGACATGGTGATCTGCGGCGAAGTCGAGCTGCGTATCCACCATCACCTGCTGGTGGGCGAGAGCACCAAGACCGACAGCATCACCCGCATCTACTCCCACGCCCAGTCGCTGGCCCAGTGCCGCAAGTGGCTGGATGCGCACTACCCGAACGTTGAGCGCGTGGCCGTTTCGAGCAACGCCGAAGCGGCCAAGCGGGTCAAGGGCGAGTGGAATTCCGCGGCGATCGCCGGCGATATGGCGGCTAACCTGTACGGGTTGACCCGCCTGGCTGAAAAGATCGAGGACCGCCCGGACAACTCCACGCGCTTCCTGATGATCGGCAACCAGGAAGTGCCGCCGACCGGCGACGACAAGACCTCGATCATCGTTTCGATGAGCAACAAGCCCGGTGCCCTGCACGAGCTGCTGGTACCGTTCCACCAGAACGGCATCGACCTGACCCGCATCGAGACCCGCCCGTCGCGCAGCGGCAAGTGGACCTACGTGTTCTTCATTGACTTCGTTGGTCACCACCGTGACCCGCTGATCAAGGCAGTACTCGAGCAGATCAGCCAGGAAGCTGTGGCGCTGAAGGTGCTGGGCTCTTATCCGAAGGCAGTGCTTTGATACAGGGCCCTTGGGGCTGCCTTGCAGCCCTTCGCGGGCATGCCCGCTCCCTCAGTGAGCATGTGATGCCGATCTCTGTGGGAGCGGGCGAGCCCGCGAAGGGCCGCGCCGCGGCCCCAATGGCCCTCACAGGCTGTCTAGATTTCTGAACAGGGTTCGCACCAGTGGTAAAAGCAGCAAAAACCAAACCCGCACCCATCATCAACCGCCTGGTCGTGGTCGGCCTCGGCCTGATCGGTGGCTCGTTCGCCAAGGGCCTGCGTGAAAGCGGCCTGTGCCGTGAAGTGGTCGGTGTCGACCTGGACGCCCCCTCGCGCAAGCAGGCCGTGGCCCTGGGCGTGGTCGACCGCTGCGAAGAAGACCTCGCGGCCGCGTGCGTGGGGGCCGATGTCATCCAGCTGGCCGTGCCGATCCTGGCCATGGAAAAGGTGCTTGCGCGCCTGGCCGTGCTCGACCTGGGTGCCGCCATCATCACCGACGTCGGCAGTGCCAAAGGCAACGTCGTCCGTGAGGCGCGTTCGGTCTTCGGCGAACGCCTGCCACGCTTCGTTCCCGGCCACCCCATCGCCGGCTCCGAGCAGAGCGGAGTAGAGGCTTCCAACGCCGCCTTGTTCCGTCGGCACAAGGTCATCCTTACGCCGCTGGCCGAAACCGACCCTGCCGCACTGGCCCTGGTCGACCGCCTGTGGCGAGCGCTGGACGCCGATGTGGAGCACATGTCGGTCGAGCGCCACGACGAAGTGCTGGCCGCCACCAGCCACCTGCCGCACTTGCTGGCCTTCGGCTTGGTCGATTCGTTGGCCAAGCGCAATGAAAACCTCGAGATCTTCCGGTACGCTGCGGGAGGCTTCCGCGATTTCACAAGAATCGCCGGCAGCGACCCGACCATGTGGCACGACATCTTCCTCGCCAACCGCGACGCTGTCCTGCGCACACTTGATACATATCGCAGCGATCTCGACGCCCTGCGCGACGCGATCGCTGAAGGGGACGGGCACCAGCTGCTGGGTGTGTTCACCCGCGCACGGGTTGCCCGCGAGCATTTCAGTAAAATCCTGGCCCGTCGGGCCTATGTGGACGCTATGAACGCCAACGATCTGATTTTCCTGGCCCAGCCGGGTGGCCGCCTGAACGGGCGGATCCGTGTACCGGGCGACAAGTCGATTTCCCACCGCTCGATCATGCTCGGCTCGCTGGCCGAAGGCACTACCGAGGTCGAAGGTTTCCTCGAAGGTGAGGACGCGCTGGCGACCCTGCAGGCCTTCCGTGACATGGGTGTGGTCATCGAAGGCCCCAACCACGGCCGCGTGACTATTCATGGCGTTGGCCTGCATGGCCTCAAGCCGCCACCCGGGCCGCTGTACGTCGGCAACTCCGGCACCTCGATGCGCCTGTTGTCGGGCCTGCTGGCCGGCCAGCCGTTCGACGTGACCATGACCGGTGACGCCTCGCTGTCCAAGCGGCCGATGAACCGCGTGGCCAACCCGCTGCGCGAAATGGGCGCGGTGGTCGAGACCGGCCCGGAAGGCCGCCCGCCATTGACCATTCGCGGTGGCCACAAGCTCAAGGGGCTGACCTACACGCTGCCGATGGCTAGCGCCCAGGTCAAGTCGTGCCTGTTGCTGGCTGGCCTGTATGCCGAAGGCAAGACCACCGTGACCGAGCCGGCGCCGACCCGTGACCATACCGAGCGCATGCTGCGCGGCTTCGGTTACCCGGTCGAGAGCAATGGCCCGGTAGCGTCGCTGCAATCTGGCGGCAAGCTGACCGCGACCCGCATCGAAGTGCCGGCCGACATTTCCTCGGCGGCGTTCTTCCTGGTGGCCGCGTCCATCGCCGAAGGCTCCGAGCTGGTGCTGGAACATGTGGGCATCAACCCGACCCGTACCGGCGTGATCGACATCCTGCGCCTGATGGGCGGCGACATCACCCTGGAAAACCAGCGTGAAGTCGGTGGCGAGCCGGTGGCTGACCTGCGCGTGCGCGGTGCCAAGCTGAAAGGTATCGATATCCCGGAAGAGCTGGTGCCGCTGGCCATCGATGAATTCCCGGTACTGTTCGTGGCCGCTGCCTGCGCCGAAGGGCGTACCGTGCTGCGTGGCGCCGAAGAGCTGCGGGTGAAGGAATCCGACCGCATCCAGGTCATGGCCGATGGCCTGATCACCCTGGGTATCAAGTGCGAGCCGACCCCGGACGGCATCATCATCGACGGCGGCCAGTTGGGTGGCGGCGAAGTGCATGGTCACGGTGACCACCGCATCGCCATGGCCTTCAGCGTGGCCTCGCTGCGCGCCAGCGCGCCGATTCGCATTCATGACTGTGCCAACGTCGCCACCTCGTTCCCGAACTTCCTGGCACTGTGCGCCGAAGTCGGCATCCGCGTGGCGGAAGAGGGCAAGTCGTGAATTCGCAGGCACCGGTCATCACCATTGACGGGCCGAGCGGCTCGGGCAAAGGCACGGTCGCCGGCCTGCTGGCCCGCGAGCTGGGCTGGAAGCTGCTGGACTCCGGCGCGCTGTACCGTTTGCTGGCGTTCAACGCCAGCAACCATGGCGTCGACCTGACCAACGAAGAGCTGCTGACCAGGCTTGCCGCCCATCTGGATGTGCAGTTCATCGCTGCCGAGCCCGGTAAGCTGCAACAGATCATCCTGGAGGGCGAGGACGTCAGCAACGTCATCCGTACCGAGACCGTCGGTGCCGGTGCGTCAATGGTGGCTTCGCTGCCGGCCGTGCGTGATGCGCTGCTGTTTCGCCAGCGCGAGTTCCGTGAGCTGCCTGGGCTGATCGCCGACGGCCGCGACATGGGTACCGTGGTGTTTCCGGACGCGCCGTTGAAGGTCTTCCTTACCGCCAGTGCGGAGGAGCGCGCACGTCGGCGCTACCTGCAGTTGAAGGGCAAGGGTGAAGATGTTAGTCTGTCGAGTCTGCTGGATGAGATTCGTGCGCGTGATGAGCGTGACACCCAACGTGCAGTGGCCCCGCTGAAGCCAGCGGCAGATGCCATTCAGTTGGACTCTACCGAGTTGTCCATCGAGCAGGTGTTGCAACGTATCAGGAGCGAGATCGCCCAGCGCGACCTTCTCTGATCACCAGGAGAGCAGGCAGGTTCACCAGTCAACGTCTTGCCGGCCCTCCTTTACTTAAAACAGACCCACATTGTCTGGAATGTGGCGAGGGGCGTTTGTTTCGCCCGAATCTACAGGAATTAAAATGAGCGAAAGCTTTGCAGAACTCTTTGAAGAAAGCCTGAAAACCCTCAATCTTCAGCCGGGTGCCATCATCACCGGTATCGTTGTCGACATCGACGGCGACTGGGTTACCGTACACGCTGGCCTGAAGTCCGAGGGTGTCATCCCGCTCGAGCAGTTCTACAACGAAGCTGGCGAACTGACCATCAAGGTCGGTGACGAAGTTCACGTTGCGCTGGACGCGGTCGAAGACGGCTTTGGCGAAACCAAACTGTCCCGTGAAAAAGCCAAGCGCGCCGAGTGCTGGATTGTTCTGGAAGCAGCTTTCGCCGCCGAAGAAGTGGTCAAGGGCGTTATCAACGGTAAGGTTAAGGGCGGCTTCACTGTCGACGTTAACGGCATCCGTGCGTTCCTGCCGGGCTCCCTGGTTGATGTCCGCCCAGTGCGCGACACCACCCACCTGGAAGGCAAAGAGCTGGAATTCAAGGTCATCAAGCTGGACCAGAAGCGCAACAACGTTGTCGTTTCCCGTCGCAGCGTGCTGGAAGCCGAGAACTCCGCCGAGCGCGAAGCCCTGCTGGAAACCCTGCAGGAAGGCCAGCAAGTCAAAGGTATCGTCAAGAACCTCACCGACTACGGCGCATTCGTGGACCTGGGCGGTATCGACGGCCTGCTGCACATCACCGACATGGCCTGGAAGCGCATCAAGCACCCATCGGAAATCGTTAACGTTGGCGACGAAGTCGACGTACGCGTTCTGAAGTTCGACCGCGAGCGCAACCGCGTTTCGCTGGGTCTGAAGCAAATGGGCGAAGATCCGTGGGTAGCTATCACTGCCCGTTACCCAGAAGGTACTCGCGTACAGGCTCGCGTTACCAACCTGACCGACTACGGCTGCTTCGCTGAGCTGGAAGAAGGCGTTGAAGGTCTGGTACACGTTTCCGAAATGGACTGGACCAACAAGAACATCCACCCGTCGAAAGTCGTTCAGGTTGGCGACGAAGTGGAAGTCATGGTTCTGGACATCGACGAAGAGCGTCGTCGTATCTCCCTGGGCATCAAGCAGTGCAAGTCCAACCCATGGGAAGACTTCTCCGGCCAGTTCAACAAGGGTGACAAGATCACCGGTACCATCAAGTCGATCACCGACTTCGGTATCTTCATTGGCCTGGACGGCGGCATCGACGGTCTGGTTCACCTGTCCGACATCTCCTGGAACGAAACCGGCGAAGAAGCCGTACGTCGTTTCAAGAAGGGCGACGAGCTGGAAACCGTCATCCTGTCGGTCGACCCAGAGCGCGAGCGCATCTCCCTGGGCATCAAGCAGCTGGAAGACGATCCGTTCTCCAACTTCGTTGCTGTCAATGACAAGGGCGCTATCGTCAAGGGCATCGTGAAAGAAGTTGACGCCAAAGGCGCCATCGTCACCCTGGCCGACGACATCGAAGCTACTCTGAAGGCTTCCGAAATCAGCCGTGACCGCGTTGAAGACGCGCGTAACGTTCTGAAGGAAGGCGAAGAGATCGAAGCCAAGATCATCAGCGTTGACCGCAAGTCCCGCGTTATCAGCCTGTCGATCAAATCGAAAGACGACGCTGAAGAGCGCGAAGCTATCCAGAGCCTGAAAAACGCTCCGGAAGCTGCTGCCGACACCACCATGGCTGCGCTGCTGCGCGAAGCAATGGCCAAGCAGAACTGAGTTCTGTTTGATCGGTAAAAAGGGCGACCCTCGGGTCGCCCTTTTTTTGTGCTTCTGCTGGTGGCGTGGGGGGTTCCCCGGAAGGGGTTTATCGCCAGTGAGACCGAGCGCAGTCATACCCTCAGGCCCCTGTGGTTGCCGGCCTGTCACTAATCAAGCCAACCCTGCCAACCCTCGCATGTAGACCATTCCCGTAAAACTTCAATCTTGAATTTTTTTATTAAGTCAAGAACCACCCTGTTCAAATCCTTCCCAGCGTGCTACAAACTGGTTAAGCAATGATCTAGCTGCTTGATAACGAAGGGAAAAATATGACGAAGTCGGAGCTGATCGAACGTATTGTCACCCATCAGGGGCTGCTATCGTCCAAGGACGTTGAGCTGGCCATCAAGACCATGCTTGAACAGATGTCACAATGCCTGGCTACCGGCGATCGCATCGAGATTCGCGGTTTTGGCAGCTTCTCGCTGCACTATCGCGCCCCACGCGTAGGCCGTAACCCCAAGACCGGCCAGTCGGTCAGCCTCGAAGGCAAGTTCGTGCCGCACTTCAAACCCGGCAAGGAACTGCGCGACCGCGTCAATGAAGAAGACGAGGCCGAAGCCTGATCAATCAAGGAGCAATCTGATGCGTAACCTCAAGCGCGCCCTGGCGGCGGTGTTCGTGCTGCTGTTGGCGGCTGTGGTGCTCTTCTTCGTGCTGGAGAATCAGCAAGCCGTGTCTCTGGTGCTGTTTGGCTGGGTCGCGCCTGAGGTGCCAGTAGCCGTGCTGGTGCTGGCCGCCTTGGTCATCGGCCTCGCCGTTGGGCCATTGCTAGGTGCCTACGGCGTGCAGCGCAGTAAGCGCAAGATCAAGGCTTCAGCCCGCCAGGCAGCACTGAGCGGCAATTAAGGAATCTTCCTACGCCCATTTGGGAAAGTCTCGCCTATGCCTGCACCGGCCCTCATGGAGTAATAGCGCACTTCATTTTCGGCCCAGGTGAGTGTGCGCAGCATGGAATATCCCGTCCTTTCCCATCACGGTGGCGCCCGCGGCGTCACCGGCTCCTGCCACCAGCTGCACCTCGCCCCCTCTGTCAGCCTGCTGGTGGACTGCGGCCTGGAGCAGGGTGCCGATGCAGCACCGGGCACCGAAACTGCGCCGCTCGGCTTCGACGTGCAGGGCATCCAGGCTCTGGTCATCACCCATGTGCACCTTGACCATGTCGGGCGTATCCCGGCGCTGCTGGCAGCCGGCTACCGCGGCCCCATCCTGTGCAGCGAGCCCTCGGCCCGGCTGCTGCCGCTGGTGCTGGAAGACGCCTACAAGCTCAGCATCAGCAGCGACCCCGTCCAAGTGGCGCGGTACCTGGATTTCATCCGTGGCCTTATCGTGCCGCTGCCTTTCGAGCAGTGGCACACCCTGGTCGAGCGCCCGGGCCTGACCTGTCGCATTCGCTTGCAGCGCGCTGGCCACCTGCTGGGATCGGCCTATGTCGAATGCGACATGCAGCATGAGGAGGCCAATACACGCTACGTGTTCTCCGGCGACCTGGGTGCCTGTGGCAACCCGTTGCTGCGCCCCGTGCAGCCCCCTGAGCGTGCAGATGTGCTGGTGCTGGAAAGCACTTACGGTGACCGCCTGCATCCTCCGGTCAGCGACCGTCAGCAGCGGCTGGAAGCCGCGATTGATCGCGCCCTGGCTGACCAGGGCACTCTCCTCATTCCGGCGTTCAGCCTCGGTCGCACCCAGGAGCTGTTGTACGAACTCGAAGCCATCCTCCACCGCAAGGCGCTGCTCAGCACGACCGCCTCGGCCCCTGAAGGCGATTCACTCGACTGGTCGCAGCTGCCCATCATCCTTGATTCACCCTTGGCCCAGCGCATCACCGGTGTGTACCGCGACTTGCACGAGTACTGGAACGCAGAGGCCAGGGCGCGGCTTGCCGAGGGGCGTGATCCGCTCGGGTTCGACCAGCTGATCAGTATCGACACCCATGCCCGCCACCAGCAGGTAGTCAATTACCTCAAGAGTACCGGGCGCCCCGCGATCGTGATTGCAGGCAATGGCATGTGTTCCGGTGGGCGCATCGTCAATTACCTGAAGGCCATGCTCGGTGATCCCCGGCATGAGGTGATGTTTGTGGGGTATCAGGCCAAGGGCACTCCGGGGGCGGTGATTCAGGCCAGCGAAGGGGCGGAAGGGTTTGTGCAGATTGATCTGGATGGGCAGATGTATGAGGTGCGAGCGAAGGTGATGACCTTGGGCGGCTACTCGGGCCATGCGGATCAGGCGCAGTTGGTGGCGTTCGCGCGCGGCTGCAATGCACGGCGGATAATGTTGGTGCATGGCGAGAAAAGGGCGAAGCAAACGCTTGCGAACGCGCTGCGCGTAAGTTTTACGCAGCCTGGGCATGAGGTGTGCGTCACAGTCGCAACATGACCTTCTGGCGGGAAGGTTGAGGTCTGTCAGATAGTGAGGAACTTTTGCGGGGCGGGTCTTTCTACTACTGCTTGAAGTAAAGTTAGAAGCGTGGCAGAAAGAGTGGCGAATAGCCGCTACGCTTGATTCGAAGGGTGTTGAGTTGCTTAGGTTGGAAGCCTGCCCCCGAGATGATGCAATAAGACAGACCCAAGGAAAAAAAGACTAAATGCGCAATGAACGCGAGCGCCTGAGTGGTAGCGACGAGATTGACCTGATTGAGCTTGTGCAGGGTGTTTGGCGCCAAAAAATCTGGGTAGGGCTGGTTGCAGTACCGGTAATTGCTTTGGGTTTGGCGTATGTGATGATGGTTTCGCCGGTGTATGAAGCGAAGCTGTATATACAGCCTCCTTCCCAGAGCGAGATTGCCCAGCTGAACTACGGCCGTGGTGAGGGGACGGGCCTGGCGCCACTGAGTGCCAAGGATGTGTACAGCATCTACCTCAAGTCCCTTCAGTCTGAAGCAGTACGAGACAAATTCTTTCGCAGCGCCTTCCTGCCCATGCTGACCGAAGAGGAGCGGGGCGGTTCTCGTGATGCCCTGTATGCTCAGTTCAACGGTATGCTGAAAGTGGCCCTCGCTAGCAAAGACATGCCTGATCGCTACGTGCTGACCGCGAATCTTGAAGACCCGCGTCTTGCGGCGACCTGGGTGTCGAATTACGCAGAGTTGGCTGCTGAGCGAGCGAAGAACGAGTTGTTGAGCGGTACCCGCAGTGACATATCGATCATGGCTGATAACCTTGACCAGCAAATCAAGGCTGCGCGAGCCGCTGCCAGCAATCAGCGCGTGGACCAGATTGCCAAACTGAAGGAGGCGTTGCGCGTAGCGCAGTCGATTGGCCTGGAAAAGCCGCCGATCATTTCCGAAACCCTGTCCAGTGAAGTGTCCGCTGGCATGAATGGGGCTCTCACCTACATGCGCGGCACCAAGGCGCTGGAGGCAGAAATCGCCAACCTGGAGGCGCGCTCATCGGACGATCCATTCATCCGGAATTTGCGTGAAAAGCAGGAGAAACTCAGTTTCTTGCGGGCGTTGAAGGTCGACCCTTCCCTTGTTGCCATGTATCAACAAGATGGCGCCGTATCCCAGCCTGACAAGCCTATCAAGCCGCGAAAAGCCGTGATCATGTTGCTATCGGCGCTGGTGGGAGTAGGGCTTGGTGTGTTGGTTGCCTTGGGGCGGGATATCTGGTGCAGGCGCAAAGCGACGAACGGAGGGGAACTTACCTGATTGCAAGGCGTCGTTAAGCGTTGTTGTCGGTTGCGGAAGGTGTAACAATAGCCTTTCGTCGCCGATGACATGGAAAGCTGGAAGAGCGAGCACGACACGCTGATCTGCCCTGCCTGTCTTGGTTAACCCCGTTTCAGACAGGGAAATTTTGTGAATAGCGTTGTGCGTCCCCCCTCCATGGCCGGCTCTGGCGAAATCGATCTTTTCAACGTACTGCGCACTATCTGGCGTAGGCGGTTCCTCATCGCTGCTGTGGGTGGCGTCTGTGCACTTGTCGGCGCCGCAGTTGCCTACAACATTACCCCTGTCTATGAAGCGTCCACAAGTTTAAGGCCGGTTGCCTTGAACCAGTTGGATGCTTTGAATCGGTCAAAAATCTACTCATTGCCTCCGGCTGAAGCGCTCAAGAGAGTGGGGGCATCGCTGGATTCCTATACCACCCGGTTGGACTTCTTCCGGTCCAGGCCAGATCTCATCGATGCTTTCAAGGATGAAGGGCAAAGTGTCGATCAGGCATTTGAAGACTTCAACCGCGACGGCCTCAGCGTAGTGTTGGCAGACCCGAAAAAGAGCGATTCGCTAAGCGATTTTGTCGGGTTGAAGATGCGCTATGAAAAAGGCGTGAATGGCGCTGCCATCCTCAACGATTTCGTTGATTATGCCGTTGAGCGTGAGCGCAGCCAGTTGTCCAAGGATATGCAGATTATCTTGGCCAACCGCTTGGCGGAGGTGGACAAGAGGCTGAACTCTGCGGTGTCGGAGTACAAGGCTGGAAACGAGAGCCGTATTGCCCGCCTTGAAGAGGCCGATGCAATCAAGCGTGCGCAGCTGAATGATGAACTCAAGGCTTTGCGTGTTCAGTTGAAATTGCGCCGCGAGGCGCGCCTGGCCGAACTTGATGAGGCTATTAGTGTTGCGCGAAGCCTCGGTTTGAAGAAGCCTTCGACACCCTCGCTGATGGCTGATGATGGCGCAGCAACTGGCAATATCATTCGTACCGAAGTAAACGGTAGGCCGGTGCCGCTGTACTTTATGGGTACTGAGGTGCTTGAGGCTGAGCGTGCTGCATTGCGAAAACGTACGTCAGATGACTTCGTCGAGCCGAGAATCGGCCAGATCCGCAAAGAGCTCATTCTGCTTTCGACCAACCGTAAAGTCCAGGCAATCAAGGCCCGTGCGAGCGAAGCTGCGTTTTTGGAGGGGGTTGAAGCGCTTCGCGTGGAGCGTGCGCGCTTGCAAGCCATCGATACCCAGCTGGAGGGCCTGCACCTGGTGAATATTGACCAGCGCGCGGTGCCTTCGAGCAAGCCTTTGAAGCCGCGTAAAGCACTCATCGTACTCATCGCATTTATCGGCGGTCTGCTGCTCGGAACGGTTATTGCTCTGCTGCGAGGTGCGTTCAAAGACCACGCGAGGCTGCAACGCGTACTTGCAATCGAGGGTTCGGCACATCGCGTCATACCTGATGAATTGGCAGGGCAGAACCCTGCCAGGCTGGCAGATGCGCAAGCTTGAGCGCCCAATTCTATGATGTTGTTTTAGTGGCATTTGGTGGTTCTAGGTCCCAGGAAAACTCCGATGGATTGCCGCAGCCTAACCGCATATGATTGTGGCGCATCTCATTGATGGCAGCCACCGGGCCGCTCCCCGGGCAAATGTAAGTGGGCGTTTTTTGCTCGACAGCATGCGCAGTGCATGCTGGCGCCGAATGGATTCACTCGACTGACGAATGAATCGAAGAAGGTTCAATAACCCGTTGTTCAGCCGTGGAAACGGGCAGGTATATTCAAGGTGAGTTGGGAAGCATGACAGATATGAATGCGGTGGTAGAAAAGTTCAAAAGCCGGCAGGCCTTGATTGGTATCGTGGGCCTTGGTTATGTCGGGTTGCCGCTGATGCTGCGTTATAACGCCATTGGTTTTAATGTGCTGGGTATTGATATCGATCAATCGAAAGTCGATAAACTCAATGCTGGTCAGAGCTACATCGAGCACATCCCGGCTGCCAATATCAGCAAGGCGCGCGAAACCGGCTTTGAGGCTACCGTCGACTTCAAGCGTGCCAGCGAGTGCGATGCACTGATCCTGTGCGTGCCCACCCCGCTGAACAAATATCGCGAGCCTGACATGAGCTTCGTGATCAACACCACCGATGCCATCAAGCCATTCCTGCGTGCAGGCCAGGTGGTTTCGCTGGAAAGCACCACCTACCCAGGTACCACCGAAGAAGAGCTGCTGCCACGTGTGCAGGAAGGCGGCCTGGTGGTCGGTGAGAACATCTACCTGGTCTACTCGCCAGAGCGTGAAGACCCAGGCAACCCGAACTTCGAAACCCGCACCATTCCCAAGGTTATTGGCGGTCACACCCCAAATTGCCTGGAAGTGGGTATTGCACTGTACGAGCAGGCTATCGACCAGGTCGTACCGGTAAGCTCCACCAAAGCTGCCGAAATGACCAAGTTGCTGGAGAACATTCACCGTGCGGTGAACATCGGCCTGGTCAACGAAATGAAAATCGTCGCCGACCGCATGGGTATCGACATTTTCGAAGTGGTCGATGCTGCAGCGACCAAGCCTTTCGGCTTCACCCCTTACTACCCGGGCCCGGGCCTTGGTGGCCACTGCATTCCGATCGACCCCTTCTACCTGACCTGGAAGGCGCGCGAATACGGCCTGCACACCCGTTTCATCGAGCTTTCCGGTGAAGTCAACCAGGCCATGCCTGAGTACGTGCTAGGCAAGCTGATGGATGGCCTGAACGACGCCGGCAAGGCACTGAAGGGCAGCCGTGTACTGGTGCTGGGTATCGCCTACAAGAAGAACGTCGACGACATGCGCGAGTCGCCATCTGTCGAAATCATGGAGCTGATCGAGGCCAAGGGTGGCGTGGTTGCGTACAGCGACCCACACGTCCCGGTGTTCCCGAAGATGCGCGAGCACCACTTCGAGCTGAGCAGCGAGCCGCTGACCGCCGAGAACCTGGCAAGCTTCGACGCCGTGGTTCTGGCCACCGATCACGACAAGTTCGACTATGCCCTGATCGAAGCCAAGGCCAAGCTCATTGTCGACAGCCGCGGTAAGTACCGCACGCCGACCGCGCACATCATCAAGGCCTGATCGGCGTCGCTAGCAAATTGATCCGCCTGGCCCTCGAGGGGGCAGGCGGATTCATTCGTCTTCAAAGGAAGCCTCATGAAAAACTTTGCTCTCATCGGTGCTGCAGGCTACATCGCCCCTCGCCACATGCGCGCCATCAAGGACACCGGCAACCGTCTGGTCTCCGCGTACGATATCAATGACTCGGTAGGTATCATCGACAGTATCTCGCCGCAGAGCGAGTTCTTCACCGAGTTCGAGTTCTTCCTCGACCATGCCCATGGCTTGAAGCGCAACCCGGCCACTGCCCTGGATTACGTTGCGATCTGCTCGCCTAACTACCTGCACCACCCGCATATTGCCGCGGGCCTGCGCCTGGGCTGTGACGTCATTTGCGAAAAGCCGCTGGTGCCGACCCCGCAGCAATTGGACGAGTTGGCATTGGTCGAGCAGGAAACCGGCAAGCGCCTGTACAACATCCTGCAGTTGCGCCATCACCAGGCAATCCTTGCGCTGAAGGAGAAGGTCGCCCGCGAGAACAACCCACACAAGTATGAAGTCGACCTGACTTACATCACCTCGCGCGGCAAGTGGTACCTGCAAAGCTGGAAGGGTGACCCACGCAAGTCGTTCGGTGTGGCCACCAACATCGGCGTGCACTTCTACGACATGCTGCACTTCATCTTCGGCAAGCTGCAGCGCAACGTTGTGCACTTCACTTCCGAGCACAAGGCCGCCGGTTACCTGGAGTACGAGAAAGCACGCGTACGCTGGTTCCTGTCTGTAGACGCCAACGACCTACCTGAGTCGGTGAAGGGCAAGAAGCCAACCTACCGTTCGATCACCGTCAATGGTGAGGAAATGGAATTCTCCGAAGGCTTCACCGATCTGCACACCACCAGCTATGAAGAAATTCTTGCTGGCCGTGGTTACGGTATCGAGGATGCGCGTCACTGTGTCGAAACCGTGAATACCATTCGTAGCGCTCCAGTTGTTGCAGCGGCGGATAATGAGGGGCACCCGTTCGTGATGGCGCTTTCGCGTTAAAAGCAGATAGCAACACGGGTGGCTCGCCGCCACCCATTTTTATTTTTCCCAGGGTCGCCAGTCAGCGTGTCGAACGATAATTTCAATAAGCCGAACGATGCGGGTGCACAACGCGTAGAGCGTAGCATCCGCTTGGATGTTCAAGGCTTGCGCGCGGTCGCGGTGCTGGCGGTTTTGCTCTATCACGCCAATGACAGCTGGTTGAAAGCCGGTTACGTGGGCGTCGATGTTTTTTTTGTTATTTCAGGTTTTATCATCACCGCATTGCTGACCGAGCGTAGCGGTAAGGTTGATCTGGCTGCCTTTTATGCGAGCCGGATCAAACGGATTGTTCCCGCGTATTTTTTGATGCTGTTTGTGGTCGCGGCGCTGTCCGCGGTACTTTTCGTCCCGGACGATTTCGCCTTCTTTCTTGATAGCCTGAAATCTTCCGCATGGTTTACCAGTAACCATTATTTCGCCCACTTTGGTAGTTATTTTGCGCCGCGGGCCGATGAGTTACCGCTTCTGCATACCTGGTCGCTTGCCATCGAAATGCAGTTTTACCTTTTCTTCCCGATCATGGTTATCGGCGTCCCCGCGCGTTGGCGCCTCCCTGCTTTTTCATTGGTGGCCATTGCGGCGTTTGCTTGGGTTGGCTACCAAACCCTCGGTGGGCAACGAGACGAAATGTATTTTTCGCTGCTGGCACGCGCGCCAGAATTCATGGTCGGCGCTGTTGTTGCGTTGCTGATGCGCCAGCGAGAGTTGCCTCAGGCACTCGGCAGTGCGTTTGGCATAGCCGGTGCGCTGATGTTGGGGTGGGCGCTACTTGCAATTGAAAAGCAGGAGTTTCCGGGCTTCTGGGCGATCGTGCCTTGCGTTGGGGCAGGGATGATCATTGCTGCTCGCCGCGGCCCTGTGAGTACATTGCTCGCTGCCTCGCCGATGGTCTGGGTTGGTGCAATTTCCTACTCGCTTTACCTCTGGCATTGGCCGGTTTTGGCATTGATTCGGTACTACACCGGGCAGCATGAATTGACGATGGCCTGGTTGCTGGTCTTTGCGGTTGCCTCTGTGGCGTTGGCTTGGCTGTCCTTCCGATTCATAGAGACACCCGTCAGGAAGGCAAGAGGCTTTGTGCGCCACGCTCCCAAGTGGGCGATGGCTGCAGCGGCGGTTGTGCTGGTAGCGTGGGGGGCGGTGCGTATCAATGCATCGCTGGTTGACCCTCTGCCGGTAGAACTGACCCGCTATGCGGCGCCAGAAACGATTTGCCATGGTACCCAGATAGGTAGCTGCAAACGAGGCAAGCCAGACGCTGATGTTTCCGCCCTGGTCATAGGCGATAGTCATGCTGCTCAACTGAATCACTTTTTCGATCAGGTGGGCAATGAGCAGGGCGTTGCATACCGGGTGCTCACTGCCAGCAGCTGTGTACCTATCCCCGGTTTTGATATCGAACGACTACCCACCTGGGCGCAGAAAGCTTGCCGTGACCAGGTTGCAGCGGTAGCCAAGGCGCTGCCGGAGGTAGACCGAGTAATCGTTGCTGGTATGTGGCAGTACCAGATGCAGAGCCAGGCATTCACCAAGGCGCTGACTGATTTCCTGACCACAACGGCCGGGGCCCATAAAAATGTAGTAGTGCTTGCCCAGGTGCCGATGTTCGAGACAGACGTACAGCGGGTTAGGCGGTTTACCGAACTGGGGCTGTCGGCACCACTCACGTTCAATCGTGAATGGCAGGCAGCTAACCAGCAGGTCAAGGCAATTGCCGATCGCACCCCAGGGGCGCGGTTTCTAGATTTTTCCAGCAGTAGCTTCTTTGCTGCTGCGCCCTACGAGCACGGGTTGTTGATCTACCGTGACAGCCACCACCTCAACGAAGTGGGGGCTAGCCGTTATGGCCACTACGCGGCGCAGCAATTGCAGCGAGCTTTTGATCAACCTCAGTCCAATGTGAGTCTGAAACCATGAATTACTATCAGCATCCAAGTGCCATCGTCGACGACGGCGCACAGATCGGGGAAAACTCCCGGGTCTGGCACTTTGTCCATGTATGTGGGGGCGCTCGGATCGGCGCCGGCGTTTCGCTTGGTCAGAACGTGTTCGTGGGCAACAAGGTCGTTATTGGTGACCACTGCAAGGTGCAGAACAACGTATCGGTCTACGACAACGTGACATTGGAAGAGGGGGTCTTTTGCGGCCCCAGCATGGTGTTCACCAATGTCTACAATCCACGCTCGCTGATTGAGCGCAAGGACCAGTATCGCGACACTCTCGTCAAGAAAGGTGCGACACTCGGGGCGAACTGCACAATCGTGTGCGGCATAACCATTGGCGAGTACGCCTTCGTGGGCGCTGGCGCAGTCATCAACAAGGACGTGCCTGCCTACGCACTCATGGTCGGTGTGCCTGCTCGGCAGATCGGTTGGATGAGTGAATTTGGCGAGCAGCTGCAATTGAACGAGCAAGGCGAAGCCACCTGCTCGCACACCGGGGCGCGCTACGTCCTGAACGGCAAACAACTGAACAAGATGGATGTTTGAGCATGATTGAATTCATTGATCTGAAAAGCCAGCAGGCACGCATCAAAGACAAGATCGATGCTGGCATCCAGCGTGTTTTGAGCCATGGCCAGTACATTCTTGGCCCTGAAGTAGCTGAGTTGGAGGAGCGCCTGGCTGCTTTCGTCGGTGCAAAGTACTGCATCACTTGCGCCAATGGCACTGACGCTCTGCAAATTGTGCAGATGGCACTGGGTATCGGCCCGGGCGACGAGGTGATTACCCCGGGCTTTACCTACATTGCTACTGCCGAAACTGTCGCGCTGTTGGGCGCGAAGCCGGTTTATGTGGATATCGACCCGCGCACCTACAATCTTGATCCCCAGTTGCTTGAAGCGGCGATTACTCCGCGTACCAAGGCGATCATACCGGTTTCGCTGTATGGTCAATGCGCCGATTACGATGCGATCAACGCCATCGCGGCCAAACACGGTATTCCTGTAATCGAGGACGCAGCGCAGAGTTTCGGTGCCTCCTACAAAGGCAAGCGCTCGTGCAACCTTACAACTGTGGCCTGTACCAGCTTCTTCCCAAGCAAGCCTTTGGGCTGCTATGGCGATGGTGGAGCGATCTTTACCAATGATGAGGCCCTGGCGACCGTGATTCGGCAAATCGCGAGGCATGGCCAGGATCGTCGTTATCACCACATTCGTGTGGGGGTAAATAGCCGGCTGGACACCCTGCAGGCAGCCATTCTCTTGCCCAAGCTTGAGATTTTCGAGGAGGAGATTTCGCAGCGTCAGCAGGTCGCGAAGTGGTATTACACAGCACTGGCAGCCGTTGGTATTGAGACAACGCCATATATCGCTGCGGGAAATATCAGCGCCTATGCCCAGTATACGGTGCTTGTACAGGACAGAGGCGCCGTACAGGCGAAGCTGAAGGCTGCGGGTATTCCGACAGCTGTGCATTATCCAATTCCCTTGAACAAGCAGCCAGCTGTCGCAGATGCGGCGGTATCCTTGCCGGTTGGAGATGAGGTTGCGACACAGGTGATGAGCCTGCCGATGCATCCTTACCTCGAAGAGGCGTCGATTCGGCAGATTTCTGCAGTTATTGCAGGGTAAGCCCATGTACTTATCAGCCCGACTCGATAGATCGGTGTTTTTAAACGCCTTACTGTTCTTTACCTACTTCTTAGTCCTGGTGTGGGTAAACAACAGTTATGTATATGTTCTGCATGAGTACATGGGGGCGGCTGTTAAACCTGTCAGCGTCGGGCTGATCATTTACCTCGCGGTTCTGGCTCCCGTTTGCTCGTTTTTGTGTGGAACCAGGGTCGAAAGGCCAGGTGATCTGATTGTCACTTTGTTATTCCTCGTGGTGGTTCCCCATGCTTTGGTATTGGAAGCCGCGAATCAGTTTGCACCTGATGCAGTGCCTTGGGGGGGCGTTTCACTAGGCGTGCTAGTTGGGGTGCTGATTGTCGCATCGGCGAATAAATTCAGGTTCTATGAAAGTCAACATAGGCAAAGTGACTCACTTAGCAGGCACTGTTTGGCTATGCTTGCGCTGCTGAACGTCTTGGTTCTTTTGTTTATTTTTTTAAAAAGCGCTAGTTACTTTTCTTTTAATTTTTCAGAGCAGTATGTGCGAAGGGCCCTGGCACGAGATGTCTTTCAGGCAGGCTCGGGAGCTGGCTATTTGGCATCGATCGGGACTCAGGCTTTTTTCCCCGTCTTGTTCGCGTGGGGTGTGTATCGGAAGTCCCGTGCCTATGTGCTGTTGGGCGTAGCTAATGCGTTGGTTCTATGGGGGGCGTTTGGCCAGAAATACCCATTTATGGTGTTAGTGTTAATCTATCTTCTCATGCAGTACTTTCGCCGCTATGGAGGCGTTAAATTGTCCTGGCTCCTTGGTGGGGCCATTGCATTTTTGCTGCTGGGTGCGATGGAACATGAGGTTTTTGGCTACTCTTACCTGAACGACTACTTCGTGCGGCGAGCATTCATAGTGCCTTCGACGCTTTTGGGGGCGGTGGATAGCTTTGTTTCACTGTTTGGTTTTAATTCATACAGCGATACGCTGCTTAGTTCGATGATGGGTGTCGCCAAGTCAGAGCCTCTGACGTTTCGTATAGGGCAAGAGATTTTTAATAATCCCAAGCTCAATGCCAATGTTAATTTCTTTGCAATCGCGTATTTGCAATCGGGTTACTCGGCGGTCGTGGTGGAGTCTATATTTGTAGGCTCGGTTGTGATGCTGTTAAATTACTTATATATGCGTCACGGGGCATTCATAACCATTCCGGTGGGGTTGTTGTTCGCGACTAAGATCCTCGAGCAGTCTTTGTTGACCGTATTGATGGGGTCTGGGGTTTTCCTGATGCTGATTTTCCTTGTGCTTGTATCTGTGCCGTTCACGTTTGGAAAGAAAGTCTATGAGCGCTAGTTTTTTCAGTCGGATAACCCGAGTTTTGATCGGGACGATTGGCGCACAGCTGATTACGATGGGCGTTATGCTTCTGCTGGTTCGGCTATATACTCCAACTGACCTTGGTGAATTTAGCGTCTGGCTCTCGTTCGCCACCATTGCAGCAGTTGCAGTGACCGGACGCTACGAAATGGCGATTTTTAATTGCGAAGATCAAGTCGCGATTCAGGCGCTGTTGAAGCTGATCCTTGTGATTGCAATATCATCATCAGTGGTAATAGTCGGCGCAGCTTTGTTGTGGGATATATTTGCGCAAAGCCTGCCATCAGTGATTTCGCTTTTTTGGCTTTCGCTGGTTGTTATCATTTTTGGCATGGGGATGAATAAAGTTGTTTTGTCCTTGCTGACATATCAACAAGCATTCAACAAGCTCGGCATCTCCAGGGTCAGTTTGGCCGCATGTATCGCGGTTGCTCAAGTGTCGGCTGCATTTTTTGCCACGGATGTTTCTGGGTTGATCTACGGCCAAGTGCTTGGGGTTATTGCTGCGACTGGGCTTTCATTGCTATGGATCAATAGTGCATGGCTTAAAGGTAGCCTGAGTATCAGTTGGCAGTCAGCAAGGGACTTGGCTTGGCAACACAGGAATTTTCCAAAATTTTCGCTTCCGGCGGATTTGCTGAATACAGCAGCCAGTCAACTTCCAGTTATCTTCATAGCCTCGCGTTTCGGTAGCGAGGCTGCCGGATGGTTTGCGCTGACACTAAAAATGATGGGTGCGCCAATCTCTCTCTTGGCCGCGTCTGTGCTTGATGTGTTCAAAGAGCAAGCTGCGCGTGATTACAGGACTCATGGAAACTGCCAGCGTATTTTTTTGAAGACATTCTATTTGTTGGCGGCGCTTGCGATAGTTCCGTTCATCGTTTTCGCATTCCTCGGTGAGTGGGCCTTCGGTCTGGTATTCGGCCACGAGTGGGCTGAATCCGGGCGTTATGCAGTTTTACTGATTCCTCTTTTTTTCATGCGGTTCGTCGTCAGTCCGCTTAGTTATACCATTTATATTGCACAGAAACAAAAGTTAGACTTGCTATGGCAAGTAGTGTTGCTTTTGCTTACGTGTGCTTGTTTTCTACTGCCTCAGAAAATTGACACAGCTCTCTGGGCGTATTCGGTTGGGTATGCATTAATGTACATAATCTACTTCTGGATATCCTATCGAGCATCGAAAGGAGGTTCGCAATGATCGTTGTGGTTGATTATGGTGTCGGAAACATTGCTTCCGTGCTGAATATGCTCAAGAAAGTTGGCGCAAAAGCCAAGGCATCTAATTCACCCGCTGATCTTGAGCAGGCGGACAAGCTTATCTTGCCAGGTGTGGGTGCCTTCGATGCTGGTATGCGAACGTTGCGCGCCAGTGGCCTCATCGAGGTACTTAATGATCAAGCATTGAATGTGCGGAAGCCAGTGATGGGGATCTGCCTTGGTTCGCAAATGTTAGGTTGTAGGTCCGAGGAAGGGGAGGAAGCCGGTCTCGGTTGGATTGACATGGATGTGGTGCGCTTTGAGAAACGCGATGAGAGAAAAGTTCCACATATGGGATGGAACTATGTGAGTCCGTGCGCTGAGCATCCTATCTTGGCAGGCCTAAATCTAGATAGTCGTTACTATTTTGTACACAGCTACTATATGGTGCCGAGATCCAGTGAAAGCACACTGCTAGTGGCAAACTACGGTCAAGAGTTTGCAGCGGGTGTGATGAAAGATAATATCTTTGGCTTCCAGTTTCACCCAGAAAAAAGCCATCGATTCGGCATGCAGCTTTTTAAGAATTTTGTGAGCCTATAAATGATCAGGAAGCGAGTCATCCCTTGTTTACTGTTGAAGGATCGCGGCTTGGTAAAAACTTTGAAATTCAAAGATCCCAAGTACGTTGGAGATCCCATAAATGCTATAAGGATCTTTAATGAGAAAGAAGTTGATGAGCTTATCCTTTTAGATATTAGTGCTACGGCTGCAAGGCGAGAGCCTGACTTTGAACTTTTGTCGGAGATCGCCAGCGAATGCTTTATGCCAATTTGTTACGGTGGGGGCATTACTAAATTCGAGCACGCGCAGCGACTGTTCGCTCTCGGCATGGAAAAGGTCTCTATAAATTCCGCTTCAGCGGAAAGTTTCGATTTGATTACCGCTATCGCGAAAGTCTATGGTTCGCAAAGTGTGGTGGCCTCTATTGATTGCAAAAAAGGATTGTTCGGAGGTTATTCGGTTTGCACCCATAACGGATCGAACAACACCAAGAGAGATCCTGTGGAGTTTGCTAAGGCATTAGAGCAAGCAGGAGCGGGAGAGATCTTTCTTAACTCGATTGATCGAGATGGCACCCAGAAGGGATATGATCTTTCACTAATTAAAAATGTAGTGAATAATATTCATGTGCCTGTTGTCGCGTGCGGGGGCGCAGGATCCGTAGAAGACTTAAACTCGGTGTTTGAACATTGCCAAGTGTCCGCTGTGTCGGCAGGTAGCCTGTTTGTATTTCATGGAAAACACAGAGCAGTTTTGATCAGCTATCCGGATATTAATAAGGGCATCAAGTGAAGTACATTTTGCTGTGTTTGGTGTTTGTCTTTAGTGCAGCCTCCGGTAAAGAAATTGGTGTTCACGCGTTCACAGCGTTTGATACTTCAGAGAATTTTTCCAGTGCTAATGGATACGGGGTCGGTGATGATGGCATTCTGTATTTTTCATACGGCCATCGCTATGGGGGGCTAGGTAATTTCCGTAATCCGACATTTGTTGCTAACTTCGCTAATATCCTATATCGGGAGATACTGGCTGGAGATTCTTCAAAAAAGCGTTTGTTCTTCAAGCAGGTTGATTATTTGCTGGATAGCGCTGTTAAGGATAAAGTCGGTTATTATTGGGCGTTCCCTTTCGAAAATACGTATTACAGCGCCCCTCATGGTTGGTGGTCAGCCATGACGAGTGGGCGAGTATTAGGTGTGTTGGCTAGGGCGCATAAATTAAGTGGCGACAAGAAGTATTTAAAATTTGCCGAACTCGTACTTAACAAGCTGGCCACTCCAGTTGAAAAGGGCGGCATGGCAACTTACGTCGCCAATGGTGGTGTATGGTTGGAGGAGGTTGCATATCGTGGGAGCCCGTCATATAAAGTTCTAAATGGTCATATTTTCGCCCTTGCGGGCGTTTATGATTATGCCACCTACACGGGTAACGAAAAGGCTCGAGGCTTGTTAGCTGGCGGCGTTAAGGCGGTGCGGCAAAGTCTTGATGATTATGATGCTGGATTTATTTCCTACTATAGTTCGGCCAATGATAAAGGGCATCGTAGTTTCGCTGGTCGTAGCGACTATAACGGTATCCACGTAATGCAGATGCTTTGGTTGTACGAGGTTTCAAAAGATAGTGCATTTTTGGCGGAGGCAACTAAGTTCCAGTCCTATGAGTTGGATTACGGGACAGTGACAGCCACATCTTCGACCAATGCCCAGACGCACGGCCCAGATAAAATGGATCTAAAGTTTGGAAATAATTACTGGTCATCTTCGACTTTTCCAGTCTCAGTCACAATCGATTTGCAGAATCTAACATCGATCAGAGGGGTTGGACTACTGGGGCACTCTGTGAACGGCAGTCCCAAAGACTTTTCAGTGTCGATCTCTACTGACATGAAAAACTGGCAAAAAGTGGCAAAAGTAGTTAATAACAAGGATGATCGTCACAGTATCCCGTTTACCTATTTGGTGCGCGCTCGCTATATCAAATTTGATATTATTTCAGATAATGGGAATCGAAACGTCGCGTTGGACGGTGTTGCTGTTTTCAAGGCAAAGCCGGAAAAATACCTCGTCGATCGGTGTAATTACTCTGTTTCGCTAAGGAAACTATCAGATGGTGATCACTCAACAGGCATTCCGGTAAGATGTCCGGGGTGGCTTTTGATTCCAAGTGCTGAAGTTGGTAAGGATACTTTAACAGTCGACGTTAAAAAAGCGGACCCCCTGAAACCTGCGAATTTGCAGCTAGAGTACTCAGATGACCTAGTTTCCTGGGTCGCTTACTCTAGCTTGCCCGTCATTGATCGTACTGTCTTATTTGAGAAAATCCCCAAAGCATCGTACTATAGGGTGAAGTTCGATCAAGCCGTTTCCGTGATTAACGAATTCTATTGAGGTGGTGTTGTGACTCAGATATGTACCCGATGTGTAATGGATACCTCAGACTCGCAGATTGTGTTTGATAATGATGGTGTATGTAATCATTGCCATAAGTTCGATCAGGTTCAGAGTCACCAGTTATTTTCTGACGATTCGGGTTCTCAGCGCCTTCAGAGTATAATCGCTCAAATTAAAAAAGATGGTGCTGGCAAAGAATATGACTGCATCATCGGCCTGAGTGGTGGGGTTGATAGTTCATACTTAGCTCTTAAAGTAAAAGACTATGGGTTGCGGCCCCTTGTTGTGCATGTTGATGCGGGATGGAATAGTGAGCTCGCAGTTAGTAATATTGAAAAGATTATCAAGTTCTGTGGCTATGATTTACATACGCACGTGATGAATTGGGAAGAGGTTCGGGACTTACAGTTGGCATACATGCGTGCAGCTGTAGCAAATCAGGACGTGCCCCAGGATCATGCTTTTTTCTCAAGCATGTACCATTTTGCTGTTAAAAATAATATCAAGTACATCCTGAGTGGAGGAAATCTCGCTACCGAGGCGGTATTTCCAGAGTCCTGGCACGGTAGTGCCATGGATGCAATTAATCTTCGCGCTATCCATAAGGCGTATGGTGAGCGCCCACTCAAGGACTATAAGACTATAAGCTTTTTTGAATATTATTTCTGGTATCCTTTTGTTAAAGGCATGCGTACCGTTCGTCCGCTCAACTACATGAATTACAATAAGGCGGATGCTGAAGTCTACCTCCGAGAAACAATCGGTTATCGATCGTATGCGCGTAAACACGGTGAATCGATTTTTACAAAGTTATTCCAGAATTACTATCTTCCGATGAGATTCGGATATGATAAGCGCAGGCTTCATTATTCCAGCATGATCCTATCAGGACAGCTGACTCGTGAAGCCGCGCTGGTCAAGCTTGCAGAGCCTCTATATGATCCAGAGGAGCTTGAGGCTGATATCGAGTACTTCTGTAAAAAAATCAGAATCTCTCGTTCGCAGTTTGAGGAACTCATGAGCACCCCTATACACGACTATTCTGATTTTAAAAATTGGGACGGCCTACAGAGTATGGCCAAGCGCGCTCAAGGATTGGTACAAAAGCTCTTGGGTAGAAAAGTTCGCATCTATTCGTGAGTTTATAGGTAAGTTATATAATGAAAATTGTTCACCTAACTTCTGTCCACTCTCGATATGACATCCGTATTTTTCAAAAACAGTGCCGGACGCTTTCGGGGGCTGGCTATGACGTCACTTTGATCGTTGCCGATGGCAAAGGTGATGAATGCGTCGATGGCGTGCAGATTTTAGATGTTGGAAAACCGAATGGTAGGCTGCAGCGAATTTTCAAGGCTACGAAACGTGTTTTTGACAGGGCGCTGTCTGTGGAAGGTGACATTTATCAGTTTCATGACCCTGAACTGCTTCCGGTCGGTCTGAAGCTTAAGAGAGCTGGTAAAGTTGTAGTTTTCGATTCTCATGAGGATGTGCCGAAGCAGCTGCTAAGCAAGCCATACTTGCCGCCGGTTATTATGCGTTTGATCTCTTTTGCATTTTTGGTTTATGAGCGTTTTGCGTGTAAAAAACTTGATTATATCTTTGCGGCCACTCCCTTTATTCGTGACAAATTTCTAAGAATAAATCCAGCCTGTGAGGATATTAATAATTTCCCGATGATCGGCGAGCTGGATGCTGCGTTAGCATGGGACCAGAAAAGTAATGAAGTTTGTTATGTTGGGGGTGTAGCGTCAATACGTGGTATTGAGGAAGTTGTTAATGCTTTTGCTCATACCACTGAGAATGTAAGGCTTAACCTTGTGGGTCGCTTCAGTGAGAGTGACGTAGAACAGCGCGTAAAACAGCTTCCAGGTTGGAGTTCAGTTAATCAGCTTGGTCAATTGGAACGTACTGGTGTTAAGGATGTTCTTTCCAAATCACTCGCTGGGTTAGTAACATTTCATCCGTTGCCCAATCATGTTGATGCTCAGCCTAATAAAATGTTTGAGTATATGTCTGCAGGTATCCCTGTCATTGCTTCTGACTTTCCCCTTTGGCGTCAGATTATTGATGGCAGTAATTGCGGGCTTTTGGTCGATCCTATGAATCCTCGGTCCATTGCTCTGGCGATAGATACGCTCGCAAAGGATCCCGAACGAGCAAAAGCTTTCGGTGAAAATGGCCGCGCGGCGGTGAGTGCCAAGTACAATTGGGATAACGAGTCAAAAAAGTTACTGGCTTGTTACGCAAAACTTTCCAATAAGGTGAAAAAATGAAGATTCTGACAGTTTTGGGTGCTCGTCCTCAATTTATCAAGGCGAGTGTTGTGTCCCACTTCATTTCGACGCTTCCGGGAGTTGAGGAGGTTGTTGTTCACACCGGTCAACATTTCGACTCCAATATGTCCGATGTATTCTTCCAAGAACTCGGCATGGATACGCCTGCTTACCAGCTTGATATCCACGGCGGCAGCCATGGTGACATGACTGGCAGAATGCTCATTGAGATCGAAAAGGTATTGCTTCAAGAACGTCCTGATGTCGTGCTTGTCTACGGCGATACCAATTCTACCCTTGCTGGTGCATTGGCCGCCGTCAAGCTGCATATTCCAGTCGCTCATGTCGAGGCTGGCCTACGTTCGTTCAACATGGCCATGCCTGAAGAAGTGAACCGGATCCTTACGGACCGGGTTTCCCGCTGGATGTTCACCCCAACCGCTACAGCGGCAGAGCACTTGAAAACTGAGGGTGTCAACCCAGCCAGCATTATTCCTGTGGGCGACGTAATGTATGACGTCGCGAAGTTTCACGGTGAACGTGTCGATGCTAGCGGGCGGATCATGGCTGAGCTTGGGTTGAAAGAATCCGGGTTCGTGCTGGCAACTGTTCACCGCGCTGAAAACACTGACGATCCAGCACGCCTTACCGCAATTGTTGAAGCGTTTCGTGATTTGTCTGCTGATTTGCCGATCGTTTGGCCGGTGCATCCGCGGACCAGGGCGGTTCTGCAAAAACGCGGGCAACTGCAGGAAATACCAGCAAACTTGCACCTCATCGATCCAGTCGGTTACCTGGACATGGTCCAGCTGGAAAAGCATGCCGCACTCATTGCTACAGATTCTGGAGGTGTCCAGAAAGAGGCGTTCTTCTACGGTGTTCCATGTGTCACTCTGCGCGACGAAACCGAATGGGTCGAGTTGGTCGAGTCGGGCTGGAACCGGCTGGTATCCCCGACATCAGCAGCCGAAGTGGGCGCAGCCGTTCGCCAGGCGCTGGGCACCAAAGGCTCGGCAGTACAGCCATATGGTGAGGGAAATGCAGCAGAGCTCATCATCCGGCGTCTTGTCGAGGACCATGTAGAATGAAGAACGTCTGGATTCTCAACCATTACGCCCAGGAGCCAGGTGGCGCCGGTGGGACCCGGCATTATCAGTTGGCGAAAAACCTGCCGGCACATGGCTGGGAGGCGTCAATTGTTGCTGCCAGTGTTGAGCACCAGTCTGGCAAGCAGCGGCTTGCTGATTCTGAAACTACTAGGCTCGATCAATACAGCGGTGTTCCATTCCTCTGGCTTAAAACTTCGGAGTACAAGGGCAACGGCACGGCGCGTATGCGTAACATGCTGGAATACACTTGGCAGGTCATCAAACCTGGCAAGCTTTCGCCTTTGAAAAAACCTGATGTTATTATCGGTTCGAGCGTTCACCCGTTTGCAGCGGCTGCAGGTGCCGTGCTTGCGTGGCGTCATAAGGTGCCCTTCGTTTTCGAAGTGCGGGATCTTTGGCCTGAAACGCTGATCGACATGGGGCGGCTGGAGCGTAAGAGCTTTATCGCCCGCTCGCTTCGGGTGCTGGAAAAGTGGCTGTACAAGCGCGCCAAACGCATTGTTGTACTGCTGCCGAAGGCGCACGAGTACATAGTGCCCATGGGCATCGATCCGAAAAAAATTGTCTGGATCCCTAACGGTGTAGACCTTCAGGACTTCCCGTGCCCTGCGGAAAAAGAGCCAGAGGATGAGTTTACGCTGATGTACTTTGGTGCGCATGGCCCGGCGAACGGGTTGGATAATGTGTTACGTGCGCAGCAGATCATTGAGCAAAGGGCAGATATGTGCAATGTTCGCCTCCGTATCATTGGCAACGGCCCATGTAAAACCCAGTTGATCGGCATGGCTGAAAAATTGGGCCTCAAGCGTGTAAGCTTCGAAGATCCGGTTCCTAAAAGAGAAATTCCAGCGCTAGCGGCACAAGCAGATGCGTTTGTGTTCAATCTCATAAACGCGCCTGTTTTCAAGTACGGTATTAGTTCGAACAAGCTCTTCGACTTCATGGCTGGGCAGCGACCCGTTCTGTTCTGCTGTGATGCTGGGAACAACCCCATTGAAGATTCCGGCGCAGGATATACTGTCCTGCCGGGCGACCCGGAGGCGTTGGCCGATGCGGTATCCCGATTGGTCCATTTGCCAATTGCCGAGCGGGCTGCAATGGGGCGCGCTGGTCGACGCTATGTCGAAGTCGAACATGGCTTCGACAAGCTTGCAGGTAGCTTGGCGCGTTGCCTTGACGAGGCGTGTGGGTCCACCAGATGAAAAGAGTCATTGATTTCGCTGGGTCATTGATCGGGTTGATCGTGTTGTCTCCGGTCATCTTGGTCGTAGCTGTCCTGATCAAACGCAGGCTGGGGGGGCCGGTGTTGTTCCGCCAGGTCCGCCCGGGATTAGGCGGCAAACCATTCGAGATGATCAAATTCCGCACTATGCGCGATGCCTGCGACAGCAATGGTGATCCATTGCCGGATTCACAGCGCATGACGCCATTCGGTAGCTTTCTGCGTTCCAGCAGTCTGGATGAACTGCCTGAGCTGTGGAACGTGCTTAAAGGTGATATGAGTCTTGTTGGGCCCAGGCCGTTGTTGATGGAATATCTTCCACTCTATAACGAGCGGCAATATTTACGTCATCAGGTACGGCCGGGCGTAACTGGCTGGGCTCAAATCAATGGTCGAAACGCGTTAGGCTGGCCAGAAAAGTTCGAATTGGACGTTTGGTATGTCGAAAATCGCTCGCTTTGGCTGGACATCAAGATCATCGCTTTGACCATCAAGAAAGTTGTAAAAAAGGACGGTATTAGCGCCAGCGGCGAGGCCACCATGTCGAAATTCACGGGCAACAAGTGATGAAAAGACTTGCCATCCTTGGTGCCAGTGGGCACGGAAAGGTAGTTGCAGACACCGCGGAGGTTTGTGGCTGGACAGAGGTCTTGTTTTTTGACGACGCATGGCCTTCTCGTACTTCCAATGGTGTCTGGGATGTAGTTGGTACGGGCCAAGATCTATTGGGCAACGCTCAAGCGTTTGACGGGGTGGTGGTGGCCATCGGTAATAACCTTATTCGCCAGGCGAAGCTCGCAGCTTTGGTCCAACAGGGGGCGACGCTGGCTACCCTTGTCCATCCGCTCGCATACGTCAGTCGGCATGCCAAGATTGGGGCTGGAAGCGTGGTGTTCGCCGGAGCGGTCCTAAACGCCGGCGCCTCTGTGGGGGTGGGGGGGATTTTGAATACGGGTTGCAGCGTTGATCATGACTGCTTCCTTGCTGATTCTGTCCATGTCAGCCCGGGCGCGCGGCTCGCGGGTGGTGTCACGATAGGTCAGTGCTCATGGGTGGGCATCGGCGCCTGTGTAAAGCAACTTATCAACATCGGTCCGAATGTAGTGGTAGGCGCTGGAGCTGCAGTCGTATCCGATGTAGGTGAGGGGATGACAGTGATCGGAGTGCCTGCCCGGGCCTTGGAATAATTCCACGAAATCAATGATGCGGCTGTAGACTATGTAGCAAAGCCGTTTGCATGCTTGCCAGCTTAATGAATCAGGATAAATTCAATGCTGAACACCCCCTTTTCCCCATGGCCGTCGTTCTCGCAGGAAGAAGCAGACTGCGCGCGTGATGTCATTTTGTCCAACAAAGTCAATTACTGGACAGGACAGGAATGCCGTCAGTTCGAGCGTGAATTCGCTGCTTGGACTGAAACCGGTTTTGCAGTCGCTGTCGCCAACGGCACAGTGGCGCTAGATCTGGCTCTGTTGGCCCTAGGGGTCGGGGCCGGTGACGAGGTTATCGTGACCTCCCGTACGTTCCTCGCCTCGGTGTCTAGCATAATCAATGCTGGTGCTGTTCCGGTCTTTGCCGACGTAAACCCCGACTCCCAAAATATCGATGTATCCACTATCACCGCGGTGCTGTCCTCACGCACGAAGGCCATCATCTGCGTTCACCTGGCGGGTTGGCCATGTGACATGGACCCGATCATGGCTCTCGCGGCTGCACATGGTGTCCGGGTGATAGAGGATTGCGCACAGGCGCATGGCGCACGTTACAAAGGCCGACCTGTTGGTTCCATTGGCGACATTGGCGCTTGGTCGTTTTGCCAGGACAAGATCATGACCACTGGCGGTGAAGGCGGCATGGTCACCACGAATGACCGCAAGCTATGGTCGAAAATGTGGTCGTTCAAAGACCATGGCAAGAGCTGGGACGCTGTTTATGAGCGTGAGCATGCCCCTGGGTTCCGATGGCTGCATGAGAGTTTCGGTACCAATTGGCGGATGCTTGAAGTACAAGGCGGCATCGGCAGAATTCAGCTGAAGCGTATGCCGCAGTGGCATCAGTCGAGACTGGAAAATGCTCGTCGCATTTGGGATTGCGCCAAAGGGCTACCTGGGTTGCGAGTTCCTGAAATTCCGCACGACTGCGTGCATGCGGCCTATAAGTGCTATGTGTTTGTGGAGCCAGATAAGCTCGCAGAGGGTTGGACTCGTGATCGTATTCTGAACGAAATCAACTCGTTAGGTGTGCCGTGTTTCTCTGGTTCGTGTTCTGAGGTTTATCTGGAAAAAGCTTTCGACGACACTGGCTGGCGACCGCAGCAACGCTTGCCGGTGGCCCGTGAATTAGGCGAAACCAGCCTGATGTTCCTGGTCCATCCTACCTTGACGGCGGCCGAGATCGACAAGAGTTGCAATGTTTTGATCAAGGTCATGCAAGACGCTGCTCGCCGATGAAATTCTGAGGCGTCCACCTGATGGGCTATACGCGGAACAGGTGGCGCCCTTATTGTGATTTCTTGTTTTCGGTCGGTTCACCCGCCGAGCGCAAGAAGCTCGTATGGAAAAATGTGATAGGAAGGGATCTGGTTTGGTTCGTAATCAGGAGAGTAAGCGGATGACGGATAAGCTGCGTACGGGGATGCTGCTGTTGCCCCGGCGCTACAAACGCGCCCTTCAGGTCGTAACTGACGTGCTGTTGGTTTGGTTTGCCTTATGGCTTGCGTTTTTGGTTCGTCTTGGAATAGATGAAATCTATCACCCACTACGCTTGCACTACTGGTTGTTCTTGGCTGCGCCGATCATCGCTATACCCATTTTCATCCGTTTCGGTATGTACCGTGCGGTTATGCGCTATTTTGGCAATGACGCGCTTATTGCAATCGGCAAAGCGGTATCGCTATCGTCCTTAATTCTAGCTTTGGTCGTCTATTGGCACAGCAACCACACAGCAATCGTTCCCCGCTCCATTGTGTTCAATTACTGGTGGTTGAGTCTAGTGTTGATCGGTGGGCTCCGCTTGATCATGCGGCAATATTTCCTAGGTGATTGGTTTGCCGCCAGACAGCATGTGCCTTTCACCAATCGTGACAATGGTCTACCGAAGGTTGCGATCTATGGTGCAGGGGCCGCGGGGAATCAGTTAGTCGCAGCCCTGCGAATTGGTCGTATGATGCGCCCCGTTGCTTTCATCGACGATGATGAGAGTGTCACGGATCGGGTTATTTCTGGGCTTCAGGTGTTTCGTGGCAATGACATTCAGAAGATGATCGAAGTGACAGGAGCCGAAGAAATCCTTTTGGCCATCCCGTCCGCTAGTCGTGCACGTCGTCGAGAAATATTGGGGTTGCTTGAGAATTTCCCTCTGCATGTTCGCAGTGTTCCTGGCTTCATGGATCTGGCCAGTGGCCGAGTTAAAGTTGATGATATCCAAGAAGTCGATATCGCTGACTTGTTAGGGCGCGACGCGGTTCCGGCCCAAGAGGATCTGCTTGCTCACTGCGTTACCGGTCAAGTTGTCATGGTGACAGGAGCAGGCGGGTCGATCGGCTCGGAGTTGTGCCGTCAAATTCTCATGCTTGAGCCCAAAGCGTTATTGCTGTTTGAGCATAGTGAGTTCAACCTCTACAGCATCCACGGTGAGTTGGAACAGCGCATACGACGTGAGTCTCTTCCTGTGCGCTTGGTACCGTTTCTGGGCTCAATTCGAAACCAGAAGCACTTGATCGATACCATGACAATGTGGGGCGTACACACTGTTTATCACGCAGCTGCCTACAAGCACGTTCCGCTGGTTGAGCACAACATTGCTGAAGGCGTTTTGAACAATGTCATTGGCACGTTGAATACGGCGCAGGCGGCGCTTCAGGCTAATGTGGCGAACTTTGTATTAATTTCGACTGATAAGGCAGTCCGGCCTACCAATGTGATGGGGAGCACGAAGCGTTTGGCTGAGCTCGTTTTGCAGGCTTTGAGCAAGGAGGTCGCACCCGTACTATTTGGTGATTCCGGTAATGTTGCCAGAGTGAATAAAACGCGTTTCACAATGGTGCGCTTTGGCAACGTCCTTGGTTCGTCTGGCTCTGTAATTCCTCTTTTTCATAAGCAGATCCAAGCGGGGGGGCCGTTGACGGTCACTCATCCAAAAATTACCCGCTACTTTATGACTATTCCCGAAGCCGCCCAGCTGGTGATCCAGGCTGGGTCAATGGGGTTGGGCGGGGATGTATTCGTCTTGGATATGGGCGAACCTGTAAGAATTGCGACGTTGGCGGAGAAGATGATCCACCTCTCGGGCTTGAGTGTAAGGTCCGAAAAAAATCCCCATGGGGACATCGCTATTGAATTCACTGGACTGCGGCCAGGGGAAAAGCTTTACGAAGAGCTGTTGATTGGCGACAACGTCTCTCCTACCCGGCACCCGATGATTCTGACAGCAAGCGAAGATTTTTTAGATTGGGACGTGCTCAAGGATCGCCTGACGCTACTACTTAAGGCAGTTGAAATCGAGGACTTCAATGTAGTTCGTCAGTTGCTAAGGGAGGTGGTAAGCGGTTACACCCCAGAGGGTGAGATTGTAGATTGGGTGTATCAACAGCGTTTGAGAGACATCTGAGTCTATCAGGGCTAATCGGCATTCTTAGACTTCTGATTATGCCCTGTATCTGTGCCAATCGATGCTAAACCTGACGGTGTAGGACCGTACCAAGGCTGATTCCACGCTCATGGTGCGTACCAATCCTTGGCCTTACTCGCCAGGTGTTATTTACAATGTCTTTCCTCAAGCTTGCGTGCTGGCATCTTACAAGTTGGGGCTATCAGTCGATGGCAAGGCCTCAAGCTGGCCCACGTCCGTCCCGACCATCGACGTAGAGAAAGTAACCGAATACCGCCCCAGATCACTAAGGTTTCGGCCAAAATCAATGGCTACTCCATCAGCGTTCCACTTATAAACCTCAGCCTCATACGAAGCCCCGGACTTCAACTTCACCCAATGACTCCCGCTAGCCGACGGCTGCCCCAGCTTATCAGTCAGCATTTCTTTGACCAGGTACAAATTATTAGCATTACCCGTCAACACCAACTGACTAACAGCTCCACCCTCCACCGTTGCAAACAACTTATACCCCGGCGAAATAGGCAGATACGGTAACCCCCGCACTTCAAAGCGTCCCGCTTTCTCCGTCGCAACGCGGCAAGGCTCGGTAGGGCGTATATCCCCCGTTGCACACTCCGGCACCTGGGTCAAAAAATCCCCTTGCAGATCCACCCCCAGGAAAGCACT
Organism: Pseudomonas sp. DCB_BI; assembly: GCF_026240995.1. NCBI lineage: Bacteria > Pseudomonadati > Pseudomonadota > Gammaproteobacteria > Pseudomonadales > Pseudomonadaceae > Pseudomonas > Pseudomonas sp. DCB_BI. The sequence goes on from NZ_JAPFCG010000013.1 coordinate 185,623, forward strand.
GGGCGTGATCACCTGGTGAGCAAGCTGCGTGGACTGTGCCCAGACAGGCGTGGAAGCGAACAAGGCCGCAACAGCGACCGAAGGAAATATAGAAGGCATAGACATCCCTGTGAGCCCAGATGGCGTTCTTGAGAAAGTTTCGTATTTTGCCTCGCGGTCAATGACAGAACAACCGTCAAATGCGTGAACGGTGTCTTACCGCCACACGCGTCAGCGTTCCCGTCTAGAATTGCGCCAACAACATCCTTCGACATCCACTCGAGAAGCGTCAAGCCTATGACAATCCTGATAACCGGCGGCGCCGGCTTCATCGGCGCGAATTTTGTGCTGGATTGGGTAAGCCAGTCAGGCGAACCCATCGTCAACCTGGACAAGCTGACCTACGCCGGTAACCTGCGGAGCCTGGCTAGCCTTGAGGGTAACCCGCAGCATGTCTTCGTACATGGGGATATCGGCGATGGGCCGTTGGTGCAAAGGCTGTTGGCAGAGCATCGCCCCCGCGCTGTGCTCAATTTCGCCGCCGAGTCGCACGTCGACCGCTCCATTCACGGGCCTCAGGCTTTCGTTGACACCAATGTGATGGGTACCTTCCAGTTGCTGGAGGCCGTGCGGGGTTACTGGCATGGCCTGGATGAGGCAGCGCGGGTGGCGTTCCGCTTCCTGCATGTTTCTACCGACGAGGTTTATGGCTCGCTGAAAGCCGGCGAACCTGCGTTCACCGAAACCCACCAATACCAGCCAAACAGCCCGTACTCTGCCAGCAAGGCGGCCAGCGACCATCTGGTGCGTTCCTATCACCACACCTATGGCTTGCCGGTGCTCACCACCAATTGCTCGAACAACTACGGGCCGCTGCATTTTCCCGAAAAGCTGATCCCGCTGATGATCGTCAATGCCTTGGCTGGCAAGCCGCTGCCGGTGTATGGCGATGGGCAGCAGATTCGTGACTGGCTATACGTCAAGGACCACTGCAGCGCCATCCGCCGAGTGCTTGATGCAGGGCAGGTGGGTGAGGTGTACAACGTCGGCGGCTGGAACGAAATGCCCAACCTGGGCATCGTCCACCGTGTATGTGCGCTGCTCGATGAACTTCGTCCGCGGGCTGACGGGCAGCCTTACGCCAGCCAGATCAGCTTCGTCACCGACCGCCCAGGCCACGACCGCCGTTATGCCATCGATGCTCGCAAGCTTGAGCGCGAACTCGGCTGGAAGCCTGCCGAAACCTTCGAAACCGGCATTCGCAAGACGGTTACCTGGTACCTGGATAACGAGGATTGGGTCAAAGGCGTCATGGACGGCAGCTACCGCGACTGGGTCGCGCAGCAATATGGGGCTGACAAAGTTTGAAAATCTTGCTGTTGGGGAAGAACGGACAAGTGGGGTGGGAGTTGCAGCGCGCGCTCGCACCCCTAGGCCAGGTGATTGCGCTTGACCGCCAGGGCGAGGGTGAGTTGTGCGGGGACCTGAGTAATCTCGATGGTCTGGCGGCGACGGTGCGCTCGCTGGCCCCGGATGTGATCGTCAACGCTGCGGCTTACACGGCGGTGGACAAAGCTGAGAGCGAGCCAGAGCTGGCTGCCCGCATCAATGCCGATGCGCCGGGCCTTTTGGCCTGTGAGGCCGCCAGGCTGGGGGCACGGCTGATCCACTACTCCACAGACTATGTGTTCGATGGCAGTGGCCTGGCGCCGTGGCAAGAGGATGCCCCCACCGGCCCGCTGTCTGTCTATGGCCGTACCAAGCTCGATGGCGAGCTCGCCATTGAGGCCAGCGGTGCCTCTGCCGTAGTGCTGCGGACCAGTTGGGTGTATGCCGCGCGCGGCCACAATTTTGCCAAAACCATGTTGCGCCTGGCGGCCGAGCGCGACGCGCTCAATGTGGTGGCAGACCAGTATGGCGCCCCCACTGGCGCAGAGTTGATCGCCGATGTTACCGCCCATATCGTGCGGCAGCTCTTCAGTGTGCAGGATGCGAGCCCTTTGCTCGGCACCTACCATCTTGCGGCAGCCGGAGAAACCAGCTGGCACGGGTATGCCCAGTTCGTACTGGCGCAGGCGCGGCGCAATGGCATGGCCTTGAAGGTGTCCGCGGAACAGGTGGGTGCAATCAGTACCCAAGCTTATCCGGCGCCGGCTCCGCGCCCGCTAAATTCTCGGCTGGCATTGGCTAAGCTGGAAGAGACCTTCAATCTCAAGATGCCGCTTTGGCAACAAGGTGTGCAACGCATGCTGGACGAAATCCGGCGTTAGGAATAGTTATGGCACGTAAAGGACTCATTCTGGCCGGTGGCTCTGGCACTCGCCTGCACCCCGCCACGCTGTCTGTATCGAAGCAGCTGTTGCCGGTGTACGACAAGCCGATGATCTACTACCCGCTCAGCACGCTGCTGCTGGCCGGCATTCGTGACATTCTGATCATCTCCACGCCCCAGGACACGCCGCGTTTCGAGCAACTGCTGGGTGATGGTAGCCGTTGGGGCATCAACCTCTCTTATGCCGTGCAGCCTAGCCCGGACGGCTTGGCCCAAGCATTCACGATCGGGGCAGACTTTATTGGCAACGCCCTGTCGGCGTTGGTGCTGGGTGACAATATTTTCTATGGCCACGACTTCCAGTCGCTGCTGCTGAGTGCTGGCCAGCGGCAGTCGGGGGCCAGCGTGTTTGCTTATCACGTCCAGGACCCGGAGCGTTACGGTGTCGCGGAGTTCGATGGCAGCGGGCGCGTACTGTCGATTGAAGAAAAGCCGAAAGCCCCGAAGTCCAACTATGCGATCACCGGTCTTTATTTCTACGACAACCAAGTCGTCGACTTGGCCAGGCAGCTTAAACCGTCGGCACGCGGCGAATTGGAAATCACCGACCTCAATAACTTGTACCTGCAGCAACAGCAACTGCAGGTCGAGATCATGGGGCGTGGTTATGCATGGCTGGATACCGGTACCCACGACAGCCTGCTGGATGCCAGCCAATACATCGCCACCATGGAGCGGCGCCAGGGTCTCAAGGTGGCTTGCCCTGAAGAGATTTGCTATCGCGCGGGCTGGATCGATGCTGAGCAACTTGAGCGGCTTGCCCAGCCGCTGCTGAAGAATGGTTACGGGCAGTACTTGAGAAACTTGCTTGAAGTTAAGGTATTTTGACCTGCGCTATATCATGGACCTTCCCAGGTGTAGGCCTGGTTATCTCAAGGGCTTTCGGGCTCTGTGCCTGTGAGATCGAGCGCCGCCCGCGCGGCGCATCGCGAGCTGCGCTCGCTCCTTGTATGTTGTGTCTGACCTGGCCAGAGAGGTTATTCTCGTCAGGTTCAAGAAGCACTTCCGGGGAGACCGATCGCTC